>NZ_CP014480.1:0-337118 GCF_001580365.1 Kocuria turfanensis
ACTGGGACTGAGACACGGCCCAGACTCCTACGGGAGGCAGCAGTGGGGAATATTGCACAATGGGCGGAAGCCTGATGCAGCGACGCCGCGTGAGGGATGACGGCCTTCGGGTTGTAAACCTCTTTCAGCAGGGAAGAAGCCACAAGTGACGGTACCTGCAGAAGAAGCGCCGGCTAACTACGTGCCAGCAGCCGCGGTAATACGTAGGGCGCAAGCGTTGTCCGGAATTATTGGGCGTAAAGAGCTCGTAGGCGGTTTGTCGCGTCTGCTGTGAAAGCCCGGGGCTCAACCCCGGGTCTGCAGTGGGTACGGGCAGACTAGAGTGCAGTAGGGGAGACTGGAATTCCTGGTGTAGCGGTGAAATGCGCAGATATCAGGAGGAACACCGATGGCGAAGGCAGGTCTCTGGGCTGTTACTGACGCTGAGGAGCGAAAGCATGGGGAGCGAACAGGATTAGATACCCTGGTAGTCCATGCCGTAAACGTTGGGCACTAGGTGTGGGGGACATTCCACGTTCTCCGCGCCGTAGCTAACGCATTAAGTGCCCCGCCTGGGGAGTACGGCCGCAAGGCTAAAACTCAAAGGAATTGACGGGGGCCCGCACAAGCGGCGGAGCATGCGGATTAATTCGATGCAACGCGAAGAACCTTACCAAGGCTTGACATTCACCGGACTACCCCAGAGATGGGGTTTCCCTTCGGGGTCGGTGGACAGGTGGTGCATGGTTGTCGTCAGCTCGTGTCGTGAGATGTTGGGTTAAGTCCCGCAACGAGCGCAACCCTCGTTCTATGTTGCCAGCACGTGATGGTGGGGACTCATAGGAGACTGCCGGGGTCAACTCGGAGGAAGGTGGGGATGACGTCAAATCATCATGCCCCTTATGTCTTGGGCTTCACGCATGCTACAATGGCCGGTACAAAGGGTTGCGATACTGTGAGGTGGAGCTAATCCCAAAAAGCCGGTCTCAGTTCGGATTGAGGTCTGCAACTCGACCTCATGAAGTCGGAGTCGCTAGTAATCGCAGATCAGCAACGCTGCGGTGAATACGTTCCCGGGCCTTGTACACACCGCCCGTCAAGTCACGAAAGTTGGTAACACCCGAAGCCGGTGGCCTAACCCCTTGTGGGAGGGAGCCGTCGAAGGTGGGACTGGCGATTGGGACTAAGTCGTAACAAGGTAGCCGTACCGGAAGGTGCGGCTGGATCACCTCCTTTCTAAGGAGCCGTTGACCGCCGTGTGGTGGTCGCCCCCGCCCTAGTGCCCGTGCGTGGTGCTGGTGGGGTGAGCTCATGGGTGGAATGTCAACGAGCAAGCGGCCGCACCTCGTGTGCCGGCCGGGTTCTTCTTCAGTACCCGCTCCGCTGTGTTCTCTGGTCCTTGCGGGCCGGGGGGTCGGTGGGGTGGTGGAACGGCTGATACCCGGGTGGTGGGGGTGTGGTCCATGGCGCACTGTTGGGTCCTGAGACAACAGGGCCCTCGTGGTTTCCGGGTCTTCCGGTGCTGCTGTCCCCTCAGGGGGGTGGTGGTGCGGGGGGCCGGGGTCGTGGGGGTGTGTTGGCTCTGGTTGTCCCGGCGCCCCACCGGTGCGGTGGGTCGGTGCGGTCCTCCTTGCGGGGGTCCGGTGCCGCCCCCCGAAGCACCATGGTGTGGGGTGTGTGGGTTGTTGTTTGAGAACTGTATAGTGGACGCGAGCATCTTAAGAACGCCCGTGCCCTCTCCTGCTTCCGCTGCGTGCGGGGTGGGTGGTGGTGCGGGAGAGTTCGTGATTGATCGCCGCCGACGACTGCGAGAGCGCGTGTTCGTGCTGGTGCTGCTGCCTTTCGGGGTGGGGGTGCCGGTGGACGGGTGCTGGTTGTGGTTGTTGGTCGGTGTGTTCTGTGATCATGTGGCAAGTTTTTAAGGGCGCACGGTGGATGCCTTGGCATCAGGAGCCGATGAAGGACGCGGTAATCTGCGATAAGCCTCGGGGAGCTGATAAACGAGCTGTGATCCGAGGGTCTCCGAATGGGGAAACCCCGCCACGTGTTATGCGTGGTGACCCGTACCTGAATGCATAGGGTGCGTGGAGGGAACGTGGGGAAGTGAAACATCTCAGTACCCACAGGAAGAGAAAACAACAGTGATTCCGTCAGTAGTGGCGAGCGAACGCGGAAGAGGCCAAACCGATGGTGTGTGAGACCCGGCAGGGGTTGCATCATCGGGGTCGTGGGGCGTGTCGTCCCGGGTCTGCCGGCCCGGGCGTGTGAGTGCAGGGCGATAGTCGAACCGGTGTGAGTGCCGGGCCGTAGAGGGTGGGAGTCCCGTAGACGAAATCGCCGCTGCCGCGCGGAGCATGTACCCAAGTAGCACGGGGCCCGAGAAATCCCGTGTGAATCTGCCAGGACCACCTGGTAAGCCTAAATACTACCTGATGACCGATAGCGGACCAGTACCGTGAGGGAAAGGTGAAAAGTACCCCGGGAGGGGAGTGAAATAGTACCTGAAACCGTGTGCCTACAATCCGTCGGAGCCCTACAAGGTGACGGCGTGCCTTTTGAAGAATGAGCCTGCGAGTTAGTGTTACGTCGCGAGGTTAACCCGTGAGGGGTATCCGTAGCGAAAGCGAGTCTGAACAGGGCGAGTGAGTGGCGTGATCTAGACCCGAAGCGAAGTGATCTACCCATGGCCAGGTTGAAGCGCGTGTAAGAGCGCGTGGAGGACCGAACCCACTTCAGTTGAAAATGGAGGGGATGAGCTGTGGGTAGGGGTGAAAGGCCAATCAAACTTCGTGATAGCTGGTTCTCCCCGAAATGCATTTAGGTGCAGCGTTACGTGTTTCTTGCCGGAGGTAGAGCTACTGGATGGCCGATGGGCCCTACAAGGTTACTGACGTCAGCCAAACTCCGAATGCCGGTAAGTGAGAGCGTAGCAGTGAGACTGTGGGGGATAAGCTTCATAGTCGAGAGGGAAACAGCCCAGACCACCAACTAAGGCCCCTAAGCGTGTGCTAAGTGGGAAAGGATGTGGAGTTGCTCAGACAACCAGGAGGTTGGCTTAGAAGCAGCCACCCTTGAAAGAGTGCGTAATAGCTCACTGGTCAAGTGATTCCGCGCCGACAATGTAGCGGGGCTCAAGTACACCGCCGAAGTTGTGGCATTGCACCAACGATACCCAGCCGTCCCTTTCGTGGGGGTGGTTCAGGTGGTGCGATGGGTAGGGGAGCGTCGTGTGGGCAGTGAAGCTGCGGGGTGACCCAGTGGTGGAGCCCACACGAGTGAGAATGCAGGCATGAGTAGCGAATGACGGGTGAGAAACCCGTCCGCCGGATGATCAAGGGTTCCAGGGTCAAGCTAATCTGCCCTGGGTCAGTCGGGACCTAAGGCGAGGCCGACAGGCGTAGTCGATGGACAACGGGTTGATATTCCCGTACCGGCGAAGAACCGCCCCTATCGAACCGGGGACACTAACCACCCGAACCGCACCAGGTGCCGGCCATTGGCCGGTCGCCGGTGTCGGGGAGCGTGGGACCTGAACCGGGGAGGTAAGCGTATTAACAGGTGTGACGCAGGAAGGTAGCCGAGCCGGGCGATGGTAGACCCGGTCTAAGCGTGTAGGGCGATCCGTTGGCAAATCCGCGGATCACGTGCCTGAGACGTGACGGGACCCCCATCCGTGGGGGGATTCGGTGATCCTATGCTGCCGAGAAAAGCATCGACGCGAGGTTCCAGCCGCCCGTACCCCAAACCGACACAGGTGATCAGGTAGAGAATACTAAGGCGATCGAGAGAATCATGGTTAAGGAACTCGGCAAAATGCCCCCGTAACTTCGGGAGAAGGGGGGCCCGGACCGTGGACACCACTAGCTGGTGCGAGCGGGTAAGGGCCGCAGAGACCAGGGGGAAGCGACTGTTTATCAAAAACACAGGTCCGTGCGAAGTCGCAAGACGAGGTATACGGACTGACTCCTGCCCGGTGCTGGAAGGTTAAGAGGACCCGTTAGCCTCACGGCGAAGCGGAGAATTCAAGCCCCAGTAAACGGCGGTGGTAACTATAACCATCCTAAGGTAGCGAAATTCCTTGTCGGGTAAGTTCCGACCTGCACGAATGGAGTAACGACTTCCCCGCTGTCTCAACCATGAACTCGGCGAAATTGCAGTACGAGTAAAGATGCTCGTTACGCGCAGCAGGACGGAAAGACCCCGAGACCTTTACTATAGTTTGGTATTGGTGTTCGGTGTGGCTTGTGTAGGATAGGTGGGAGACGGTGAAGCGGGCACGCCAGTGCACGTGGAGTCAACGTTGAAATACCACTCTGGTCACTCTGGACATCTAACTTCGGCCCGTGATCCGGGTCAGGGACAGTGCCTGATGGGTAGTTTAACTGGGGCGGTTGCCTCCTAAAGAGTAACGGAGGCGCCCAAAGGTTCCCTCAGCCTGGTTGGCAATCAGGTGTCGAGTGTAAGTGCACAAGGGAGCTTGACTGTGAGAGCGACAGCTCGAGCAGGGACGAAAGTCGGGACTAGTGATCCGGCGGTACATTGTGGAATGGCCGTCGCTCAACGGATAAAAGGTACCTCGGGGATAACAGGCTGATCTTGCCCAAGAGTCCATATCGACGGCATGGTTTGGCACCTCGATGTCGGCTCGTCGCATCCTGGGGCTGGAGTTGGTCCCAAGGGTTGGGCTGTTCGCCCATTAAAGCGGTACGCGAGCTGGGTTCAGAACGTCGTGAGACAGTTCGGTCCCTATCCGCTGCGCGCGCAGGAAATTTGAGAAGACCTGTCCTTAGTACGAGAGGACCGGGACGGACGAACCTCTGGTATGGCAGTTGTACCGCCAGGTGCACCGCTGCTTCGCTACGTTCGGAAGAGATAACCGCTGAAAGCATCTAAGCGGGAAGCTCGCTTCGAGATGAGATTTCCAGACACCACTTGGTGTGAGAGGCCCCCAGCGAGACCACTGGGTTGATAGGCCGGAGGTGGAAGCACGAACCAACGACGTGTGCAGCCGACCGGTACTAATACGCCGACAACTTACCCCACACCCAGCCCGCGGTGGGCCGGCACGGGCCACGGCTGCACCACCGCAGCACACAATTGCATCCACAGTCATCACTGTGACCAGATTTCCCCCCCCACCCCGCCGGCACCGGCGCGGGAGAGCACCGGGGGAGACAGAGTTACGGCGGTCATAGCGTGGGGGAAACGCCCGGTCCCATCCCGAACCCGGAAGCTAAGACCCACAGCGCCGATGGTACTGCACCCGCCAGGGTGTGGGAGAGTAGGACACCGCCGGACCACACCGACAAGGGTCGAGCCCCCGCACCACCAGGTGCGGGGGCTCCCCACATTAAGCGCAGCACATGACCACACCCCCACCACACCCCCCCAGGCCCCGCACCCACCGGTGCGGGGCCTTTCCTCATGCCCGCACGCGACGCAGGAGGAGAAGCGCCCGACCGGCCTAGCATGAGCGTACGCACCGGCGGCCGACCACTCCTGAGGACCTCGAAGTGCTCCGCATATGGGTCCCCGCCGGGCCCGACATGATCCTGTGGTCCGGGCCGAGACTGTTCCGGGGCTGTCGCTGCGGCGCAGAATGGGGTCATGTCGGACACCAGGGGCGCGCAGAGCAGCGAGGGACCACGCGTCGTGGAGGTGGGGGAACAGATGACCGTGGTGGTCGCCGGGAAGGTGCCGATCGACGGGCTGCGGGAGTTCTTCGATGCGGCGTTCCACGAGTTGGGCCGGCGCATCGACCGCGGGGAGCTCCGCCCGACGGGTCCGGCCCTGTCGCTCTACCACTCGGAACCGGGACCGGTCGTGGAGCTCGAGGTCGGGTTCCCGGTGGCGGAGCAGGTGGCGTCGGCGGGGTCCGTCGTCGTCGGGCGGATCCCGGCGACCCGCGCGGTGACCTGTACTCACCACGGCGACTACGACGGGCTGAGCTCGTCGTGGGAGAGGCTGCGGACCTGGGCGCAGGAGCGGCACCTGCGCCTCGGTGCGCCGCTGTGGGAGGTCTACGTGACGGAGCCCCGCCCGGGTGACGACCCCCTAGACATGGTGACGGAGCTCTACTGGGCCGTGGAGGCCTGACCGTCGGCTGCACCTGCACGGTGTGACGCAGGCCCCGACCTTGCGGTCGGGGCCTGCGTCGTGGACGGAGTCGCCGGATCAGCGGCCGGAGACGAGGACCTGCGCGTCGTCCTGCTCGGCGGCCACCTCCGCCGCGTCCCCGCGCCTGCCGACGAGCTTGTCCACGACCACGGCGATCGCGCCGTCGCCCGTGACGTTGGTCGCCGTGCCGAACGAGTCGATGGCGATGTAGGTGGCGATCATGAGCCCGACGGCGGTCTCGTCGAAGCCCAGCATGCTCTGCAGGACCCCCACGGCGGCCATGATGGCCCCTCCCGGGACGCCGGGGGCCGCCACCATCGTGACCCCCAGCATGAGGATGAATCCCAGGAAGGTCAGGTTGTCGATGGGCATCCCGGTGATCGTCATGATGGCCAGCGAGAAGAGGACGATCTTCATGGTGGAGCCGGCCAGGTGGATGGTGGCGCACAGCGGAACAGCGAACCCCGCGACCGGCTTGCTGACGCCGTTGGCCTCGGCGCACTTGAGGGTCACCGGAATGGTGGCGGCGGAGGAGGACGTGCCCAGGGCCGTCGCGTATGCCGGGAGCATGTTCTTGAGGAGCACCAGCGGGTTGCGCCGGGCGTAGGCACCGGCGATCCCGTACTGGACCAGCAGCAGGACGATCGTCAGGACGAGGGCGAGCACCACGACCTTGAAGAAGGTCGAGATCACGGCGGCGATCTGGCCGTTCATGGTGAGGCCCATGAACATCCCGAAGATGTAGACGGGGAGCAAGGGGATGATGACGAGCTCCACGATCCGCATGATGATCCGCCGGAGGTCGTCCATGGTCCGGTGCAGGGTGTCGCCCGGGATGAGCGTGATCCCCACCCCCAGGCAGAACGAGAGCAGCAGCGCCGTCATGACACCGAAGACGGGGTCCATCTCGAGGACGAAGTACCCCGTGAGGGCGCTCTCCTCCGGATTGGCCAGCGGATTGACGTCCTGCTGCCCGCCCAGCAGCCAGGGGTAGCTGCCGCGGGCGACGAGGAAGGCCAGAACGCCGGAGAAGACGGTGGACGCGTAGGCGATACCTGCCGTGATGCCGAGCCACTTCCCCGCTCCCCGCCCGAGGTCCGCGATGGCAGGGGTGACGAGGCCGAGGATGAGCAACGGGACGATGAAGCCGAGGAAGGCGCTGAAGAGGCCGTTGAACGTCAGGAACACCCGTGCGAGCGGTTCGGGGAAGAACAACCCGCAGGCGATGCCCAGGACGATGCCGAGGAGCACGCGCACCAGCAGGTGGGACGTGAGGGGTTTCTTGGTCATGGGCCAATTATCGGCCCCGGAGAAGGCCTCACGAACCGGAAGGGGCCCGGGCGGGCCTCCTTTAGAATGGAGGACGATCAATTGGCGGACCCGTGTGCGGTCCCCTTCGACATCCACGAGCGCCGCCCCCTTCCGGACGGCACAGAGGAGCGGTACGTGTCCGAGTCTTCCCAGCACGGTTCCCAGGGCGATCGCCGGAACAGCGGTTCCGGCGACCGTCGGTCCGGCGCAGGCGCCCGACGCGACGGCGGCCGCTCGAGCGGCGCGCCTCGCCGCAGCTTCTCCCGCGACGACGAGCGGTCCGCTGGTCGACCCGGTGGCGACGGCCGTTCGCAGGGCTTCCGGGGCCGCAGCGACGACCGCCAGGGTGAGGGCCGTGGTGGCTACGCCCCGCGCGGTGACCGGCGGGATGATCGCCGTGGTGACAGCCGTGGTGACAGCCGGGGCGAGAACCGCGGGGGCTACCGTGACCAGCGTCCGGCACAGGGCGAGCGTCGTGACGCCCGATCCGGGGACCGGGGGCCTCGCCGTGACGGCGAGGGACGGACGGAGGGCTACCGTGGGCGCCGTGACGAGGCTCAGGGTGACCGCCGCGGTGGGTACGCCGCGCGCGGTGACCGCCGTGACGAGGGTCAGGGCGAGCGCCGCGGTGGGTACGCTCCGCGCGGTGACCGGCGTGACGACCGCCGTGACGACCGGCGTGGTGGCTACCCGGACCGCGGTGAGGGCTACCGCGGCCGGGGCGACGAGCGTCAGGGTGAGCGGGGGCCGCGCCGTGATGGTGAGGGCTACCGTGGGCGCCGTGAGGAGGGCCAGGGTGACCGCCGCGGTGGGTACGCCCCGCGCGGTGACCGCCGTGACGACCGGCGTGGTGGCTACCCGGACCGCGGTGAGGGCTACCGCGGCCGGCGTGAGGAGGGTCAGGGCGAGCGCCGCGGTGGGTACGCTCCGCGTGGTGACCGCCGTGACGACCGGCGTGGTGGCTACCCGGACCGCGGTGAGGGCTACCGCGGCCGGGGCGACGAGCGTCAGGGTGAGCGGGGGCCGCGCCGTGATGGTGAGGGCTACCGTGGGCGCCGTGAGGAGGGCCAGGGTGACCGCCGCGGTGGGTACGCCCCGCGCGGTGACCGCCGTGACGACCGGCGTGGTGGCTACCCGGACCGCGGTGAGGGCTACCGCGGCCGGCGTGAGGAGGGTCAGGGCGAGCGCCGCGGTGGGTACGCTCCGCGTGGTGACCGCCGTGACGACCGGCGTGGTGGCTACCCGGACCGCGGCGAGGACTACCGGGGCCGCCGTGACGACCGCACGGAGGTCTCCACGCACCGTCACCGCGCCCCCGAGATCGACGAGGACATCACGGGACGGGAGCTCGACAAGCCGACCCGCGCCCAGCTGGGGGCCCTGGAGCCCCGCAACGCCGAGGCCGTCGCCAAGCACCTGGTCATGGCCGGCCGCTACCTGTCCGACGACCCCGCGCTGGCCCTCGAGCACGCACAGGCCGCGGGCCGCCGCGGCGGCCGCATCGCCGCGGTCCGGGAGGCCACGGGCGTCGCGGCCTACGAGGCGGGGGACTACGCGCTCGCGCTCAAGGAGCTGCGCACGTTCCGCCGGATGACCGGCGCCGAGATCCACCTTCCGCTCATGGTCGACTGCGAACGCGCGCTGGGCCGCACCGACAAGGCGGTCGAGCTCGCGACGTCCGAGGCCGCCGCGTCCCTCGAGACCAGCGAGCGGGTCGAGCTCGCCATCGTTCTCGCCGGCATGCGCCGTGACCAGGGGGACGCCCAGGGCGCCGTCGACGCGCTGAGCATCCCGCAGCTCGACAAGAACCGTGGCTTCTCCTACAGCCCGCGCCTGTTCCGCGCCTACGCCGAGGCCCTCCGGGGTGTCGACCGGGCACGCGAGGCGCTCACCTGGGACCGGCAGGCCGTGGTGGCCGAGGCGGCGCTCGGGATCGGCCAGTTCGCCGAACCCGAGATCCTCGACTTCGACGACGAGGAGGAGACCGAGCAGGCACCGCCCACCGGCGTCGCCCTGACCGAGCCGGAGACGGCCACGGAGGACGCGCCCACCGCCGAGTCCGCGGGCGCCGTGGTGTCCGAGGACACCCGGGCAGGTCTGCGGGAGGAGCCGGCCGACAGCACGGACGACAGCGCCGAGCACGAGTCCGACGACGTGCTCGACGAGGGTGCCGACGAGGAGCCCGAGGACGACGAGGGCGCTTCGGACGGCGATCTGGATCCCGACGACGACTTCGAGGGCGGGTCGGAGGACGACCTGGACCCGGACGACGACGAGGAGCTCCTGGATCCCGAGGACCACGGTGCCGCCCCGCACGATCCGTCCGACGACGGCGAGGGACGCGGTGCCCAGGATGTCTGAGCGCCTTCTCGACCGCTACGACGCGGTCCTGAGCGACCTGGACGGCGTCGTCTACGCCGGTCCGCACGCGATCCCGGGGGCACCGGAGGTCCTGCGCCGGATCTCCTCGGAGGGCGTGCCCGTGATCTACGTGACGAACAACGCCTCGCGCTCCGTCGCCACGGTCGCCGCGCACCTCACGGACCTGGGCGTGCCCACGAGCCCCGAGTGCGTGGCGAGCTCGGCCCAGGCCGGCGCCGAGCTCCTGGCGCAGCGTCTGCCCGCCGGCACGAAGGTGCTCCTCACGGGGTCGCAGGCTCTCGCGGACGTGGTCGCGGACGCGGGGCTCGTGCCGGTCCGCACGCAGGAGGAGGAGCCCCGCGCCGTCATCCAGGGGTTCGACCCCGGCATCGGCTGGGCCCAGCTGGCCGAGGCGTCCTACACCCTCGCCGATCCCGACGTGCTGTGGGTCGCGACCAACACCGACCTCTCGATCCCGCAGGCGCGGGGACTGGCCCCGGGCAACGGGACCCTGGTGGCGGCGGTCGCCGCCGCCACCGGTCGTGCGCCGGTGGTGGCGGGCAAGCCGGAGGCCCCCATCTTCCGCACCGCCGCCGAGCGCGCCGGCAGCGCACGGCCCGTGGTGCTGGGGGACCGGCTCGACACCGACATCCGGGGCGGCAACGCCGCCGGGTTCGCCACGGTGGCCGTCCTCACCGGCGTGGACACGCTCGAGACCATCCTGGCCGCGTGCAGCGCGGAGCGCCCCGACCACGTCGTCGGGACCCTGGAGGAGCTCTTCGCCCCCTGTCCGGAGGTCGAGGTCACCGCCGCGCCGGGCGGCCACGAGGCGCGCTGCGGGACGGCGACCGCCCAGACGGACGGCACCCGGGTGCGGATCCGGGGGTCCCGGGGAGACCTCGACGCCTGGCGGGCCGCGTGCGGGGCCTGGTGGGCCGCGCACCCCGACGCGGAGGCGCCCGTGGCCCCGGTCCTGGAGTGGGAGGCCGCGGCATGAGCCCCGACGCCGGCACGGCGTCCCCGACGGGTCACGCCCGTGTGGACGCGGTGCTCGAGCGGGCCGCGGAGCTGGACGCGCTGCCCGTCGCGGAGCACCCCGGCCGCTACGAGGAACTGCACGCCGACCTCGTCGCCGAGCTCAACGCCGAGCCGGGGACCGTCCCGGCCGGGCTGGTCCCCGGCCGGGAGGCCGGGCAGGAGCAGAACGGGTCCCGATGAGCGCGCGCCTGGACCAGGAGCTGACCACCCGGGAGCTCGCCCGCTCCCGCACCGTGGCCGCCCGCTGGATCGCCGAGGGCAGGGTGCTGGTGAACGGCGAGCCGGCCACCAAGGCCTCCGTCCGCGTCGGCGCCGACGACCGGCTGGAGATCCGGCCCGCGGACGGCCCCGACTACGTCAGCCGCGCAGGCCACAAGCTGGCCGGTGCCCTGACGGCCTTCCCGGACATCACCGTGGCGGGCAAGCGCTGCCTCGACGCCGGCGCCTCCACCGGGGGCTTCACCGACGTGCTGCTGCGGGCCGGAGCCCGGGAGGTGGTCGCCGTGGACGTCGGCCACGACCAGCTCGTGCCCGCGCTGCGGCAGGACGACCGGGTCCGGGTGTTCGAGGGCACGAACGTGCGCTGGATGCGGCCCGAGGACATCGGCGGCCCGGCCCAGCTGACGGTGTGCGACCTCTCCTTCATCTCGCTGACCCTGGTGGTCGGCCCCCTGGCGGCGGCCACCGTGCCCGGCGGCGACCTGGTGCTCATGGTCAAGCCGCAGTTCGAGGTCGGCGCCGACCGGCTCGCCCGCACCGGCGTGGTCACCAGCGAGCAGGAACGGGCGCGGGCGGTCGACGCCGTGGCCGCCGCCGCACGGGCCCACGGGCTCACGGTCCGGGGCCAGGAGCGCAGCCCGCTGCCCGGCCAGGACGGCAACCACGAGTTCTTCCTGTGGTGCCGCCGGGACGTGGAGAGCGCCACGCCCTGACTGTCTTCGCCCTCGCGTAGGGTGGTGAGCGGTGCCCGGTCCCGGGCACGGCGCGCAGCACGGGCCGGTCCCGGTACCGACGACGCCCGCGTGCACCGAGCAGTCCAGAACGGGAGGATCCTGTGAGCCGGAAGATCCTGGTCATGGCCCACATGGGCCGGCAGGAGGCCAAGGACGCCGCGCGCGACTCCTGCCTCCAGCTCCACGACGCCGGACTGGTGCCGGTGATCTCGCGCGCCGACCTCGAGGCGCTCCAGGAGGACGGGCTCCCCCTCGTGCCCGTGGAGGTGATCGAGGAGGACGTCTCGCTGCGGGAGATCGAGCTGGTCATGGTGCTCGGCGGGGACGGGTCCATCCTGCGGGCCGCCGAGCTGGTGCGCAGCGTGGACACTCCGCTGCTGGGCGTGAACCTCGGCCACGTCGGCTTCCTCGCCGAGAGCGAGCGCTCGGACCTCGCCGAGTCCGTCGAGGCCATCGTGGACGGGCGCTACACGGTGGAGCAGCGCATGACCATCGACGTCACCGTGTGGCAGGACCAGAAGAAGGTCCTGCACACCTGGGCCCTGAACGAGGCCTCGGTGGAGAAGGGCGACCGCGAGAAGATGATCGAGGTGGTCGTCGAGGTCGACCGGCGGCCGCTGAGCACCTTCGGGTGCGACGGCGTGGTGCTGGCCACCCCCACCGGCTCCACCGCCTACGCGTTCTCCGCGGGCGGGCCCGTCGTGTGGCCGGAGGTCGAGGCGCTGCTCCTCGTCCCGCTGAGCGCCCACGCCCTGTTCGCCCGGCCGCTGGTCATCTCCCCGAACTCGATGATGGCCGTGGAGGTCCTCACCCGCACGGACGCCCGGGGCGTGCTGTGGTGCGACGGCCGGCGGACCACGGAGCTGCCGCCGGGGTCCCGGATCGAGGTGGTGCGCTCGCCGAAGGCGGTCAACCTCGCCCGGATGCACCGCACGCCCTTCTCCGAGCGGCTGGTCCGGAAGTTCGAGCTGCCCACGACGGGCTGGCGCGGTCCGGTGCCCCCGCAGGAGGCGACCGCGGCCCGGACCGCCGCCCTGCCCACCGTCCGCGCCGACGGCGGCGGCCGGGTGGCGGCGCTGCCGAAGTCGACGGTGGGCCACGAGATGCCCCACGACCCGGACCCGGCGACCCTCGGGAGCCGGCACGAGCGGACGGAGGCCGACTGAATGATCGAGGAGATCCACATCCACGACCTCGGCGTCATCACCGACGCCGTGCTGCCGCTCGGGCCGGGGCTGAGCATCCTCTCGGGTGAGACCGGCGCGGGCAAGACCATGGTGGTCACCGCCCTGGGGATGCTGCTCGGCAACCGCTCCGACGCGGGGGCTGTGCGCTCGGGGGCGCCGCGCGCCGTCGCCGAGGCGGTCGTGCGGGTACCGGCCGGGCACCCGGCCGCGGCCCTCGTCGAGGACGCCGGCGGAGCCGTCGACGTCGAACCCGTGGGCGACGCGGACGAGGCCCTGGTCACCGTGGCCCGCACGGTGACGGCGGAGGGGCGCAGCCGGGCCCACGTCGGGGGCCGCTCCGCCCCCGTGGGCACGCTCTCGGCCGTGGGGCAGACCCTGGTGGCGGTGCACGGGCAGTCCGACCAGCTGCGGCTGAAGTCCGCGGCCGCCCAGCGCCACGCCCTCGACCAGTACGCGGGGGAGGAGCTGGCGGCCGACCTGCGACGCTACCGGGAGCTGCTCGCCGAGTACCGCACCGTGCAGCAGACCCTGCGGGAGGTCACCGAGCACGGCCGGGAACGCGCCCTCGAGGCCCAGACCCTGCAGGGCGCCCTCGAGGAGATCGACGCGGTGGACCCCGAGCCCGGCGAGGACGAGCGGCTCGACCAGGAGAGCCAGAAGCTCACCAACCTGGAGCAGCTGCGCGCCGCGGCGCTGACCGCGCACGCGGCCCTGAGCGGCGGGGAGTTCTCCGACGGCGACAGCGCGGACGCGACCGCGCTCATCGCCGCCGCGCACCGGGCCCTGGACCAGGAGGCGGGCTCGGACCGCGACCTGGAGGAGCTCGCGGGCCGGGTCGCGGAGCTGGCCGTGCTCGTCAACGACATCGCCGCGGACCTCTCCGGCTACGCGTCCGGCCTCGACGACGAGGGCCCGGCGCGCCTGGCCGAGGTCGAGGCCCGCCGGGCCAAGCTGAAGGCTCTGACCCGCAAGTACGGGGCCACGGTGGACGAGGTCCTCGAGTGGGCGCAGCGCTCGCGGACCCGCCTCGACGAGCTCACCGACGACCCCGCCCGAGAGCAGGAGCTGCGCGCGCGCCTCGAGCAGCTGCACGCCGGGCTGAGCGAGCTGGCCGCGCGGATGACCGAGCGGCGGCAGGACGCCGCGCACCGGCTGTCCGAAGCCGTCAGCGCCGAGCTCACGGCCCTGGCGATGCCCAACGCCTCCCTGGTCATCGAGGTGGAGCCCACCGAGGAGTTCTCCGGCCACGGCCGGGACGAGATCGCCTTCCTGCTCAAACCCCACGCCGGCGCCGCCCCGCGGCCCCTCGGCAAGGGCGCCTCCGGCGGTGAGCTGTCCCGGCTGATGCTGGCCATCGAGGTGGTCCTCGCCGCGGTCGACCCCGTGCCCACGTTCGTCTTCGACGAGGTGGACTCGGGCGTGGGCGGCAAGGCGGCCGTGGAGATCGGGCGCCGGCTGAAGATGCTGGCCCAGCACGTCCAGGTCCTCGTGGTGACGCACCTGCCGCAGGTGGCCGCCTTCGCGGACCAGCACATCCTCGTCACCAAGAGCCGGGACTCCACCGTCAGCGACGTGCGCGTGCTGGACGAGGAGGAGCGCGTGGTGGAGCTGGCCCGCATGCTCGCGGGCCACGAGGACTCCGCGGCGGCGCGCGAGCACGCCCGCGAGCTCGTCCGCGACGCGCAGCTCTGAGCCCGTCGCCCGTCCGGGAGGTCGCCGTCCGCGCGGCCGGCCGCACGGTGATCCGCAGCACGCAACCGGTGTCCCGCAGGGGCAAGAATGATAGGGTCGAATTCCGTGGTGAATGCAAACGAAGCCGCCCACGTGGCCGGCGCACAGCAGACCGAAAACCAGCGACCGGGCAAGGTGACCCGTCAGATCTTCGTGACGGGCGGCGTCGCCTCCTCCCTCGGCAAGGGCCTGACCGCCTCCTCCCTCGGGATGCTGCTGCGGGCACGGGGGCTCTCCGTGACGATGCAGAAGCTGGATCCGTACCTCAACGTCGATCCGGGCACCATGAACCCCTTCCAGCACGGTGAGGTCTTCGTCACCGACGACGGGGCGGAGACCGACCTCGACATCGGCCACTACGAGCGCTTCCTCGACGAGAACCTCGACGCCTCGGCGAACGTGACCACCGGGCAGGTGTACTCCACGGTCATCGCCAAGGAGCGTCGCGGCGAGTACCTCGGCGACACCGTGCAGGTCATCCCGCACATCACGGACGAGCTGAAGAACCGGATGCGCCGCCGCGCGCAGGACGACGACCAGCCGGACATCATCATCACGGAGATCGGCGGCACGGTCGGCGACATCGAGTCCCAGCCCTTCATCGAGGCCGCCCGCCAGGTCCGCCAGGACGTCGGCCGCCGCCACGTGTTCTACCTGCACGTGTCCCTGATCCCGTACATCGGGCCCTCCGGGGAGCTCAAGACCAAGCCCACCCAGCACTCCGTGGCGGCCCTGCGCGGGCTCGGGATCCAGCCCGACGCGCTCGTGCTGCGCTCCGACCGGCAGGTCCCGGACACGATGCTGCGCAAGATCGGCAACGCCTGCGACGTCGACCACGACGCGGTGATCTCCTGCCCGGACGCCCCGAGCATCTACGACATCCCGAAGACCCTGCACTCCCAGGGGCTGGACACCTACATCCTCGACTACCTCGGCCTGGACTACCAGGACGCGGACCTGGGGCAGTGGGACCGGCTGCTGAAGGCCGTGCACGAGCCGTCCCACTTCGTCACGGTGGCCATGGTGGGCAAGTACATCGACCTGCCGGACGCCTACCTCTCCGTCTCGGAGGCCCTGCGGGCGGGCGGTTTCGCCAACGACGCGCGGGTGAAGATCAAGTGGGTCGCCTCCGACCTGTGCGAGACCCCCGAGGGCGCCCAGCGGGAACTGGGCGACGTGGACGCCATCTGCGTCCCCGGGGGGTTCGGCATCCGCGGCATCGAGGGCAAGCTGGGCACCCTGCGCTTCGCCCGCGAGCACCGCATCCCGACCCTGGGCCTGTGCCTGGGCCTGCAGTGCATGGTGATCGAGTACGCCCGCACCGAGCTCGGTCTGGCCGGGGCGTCCTCCACCGAGTTCGAGCCGGACACCGCGTTCCCGGTCGTGGCGACCATGGACGAGCAGAAGCAGTTCGTGGAGGGCGCCGGGGACCTCGGCGGCACCATGCGGCTGGGCCTCTACGACGCACGGCTGCGCGACGGGTCCGTGGTGGCCGGCGCCTACGGCTCCACCACGGTCAAGGAGCGCCACCGTCACCGCTACGAGGTCAACAACGAATACCGGGAGGGCCTGGAGCAGGCCGGCCTGGTGATCTCGGGGACCTCGCCGAACGGCACCCTCGTGGAGTTCGTGGAGCTGCCCGCCGACGTGCACCCCTACTACGTGGGCACCCAGGCGCACCCCGAGCTCATGTCCCGCCCGACCCGCCCGCACCCGCTGTTCGACGGCCTCGTCAAGGCCGCGCTCCAGCGCCGGGAGGCCGAGGGCCGCTGAAGCCCCGGCCCGTGCTCCACGGGCCGCCCGGCGCAGGCGCCGTGTCCCCACCGGGGCGCGGCGCCTGCGCCGTCCCCGCCAGACCCCTCGCTCCCGCCGGCCCGTGCGGGGCGGCCGACCCGGAAGGACCCCATGGACATCCGACAGCTCGCCCCCGAGGAGATCTCGGACCGGCCCAGCGACCGCCGCACGGTGGCCTCCGAGACGGTCTACGAGGGCTTCATCTGGAACGTGCAGCGCGACGAGTTCGAGCTGGCCCAGGGCACCGACCCGCTCCGGCGCGACTACATCACCCACCCGGGCGCGGTGTCCGTGCTCGTGCTCGACGACGACGACCGGGTGCTGCTGATCAACCAGTACCGCCGCCCCGTCGGGATGACCATGTGGGAGATCCCCGCCGGCCTGCTCGACGTCGACGGCGAGGACCCCGCCGCGGCGGCCCGGCGGGAGCTGGCGGAGGAGGCCGACCTGCGCGCGGAGCAGTGGGACGTCCTGGTGGACTTCCACAACAGTCCCGGCTCGTCCTCGGAGGCCAACCGGATCTTCCTGGCCCGCGGGCTGAGCGAGGTCCCCGACGCCGAGCTCCACGAGCGCGACGGCGAGGAGGCGGAGATCCACGGCACCTGGGTGCCGCTGGACGCCGCCGTGCGGGCCGTCCTCGAGGGCCGGCTGAACTCGCCCGCGGCGGTGGTCGGCCTGCTCGCCGTGCACGCCGCCCGCGCCGACGGCTACCGCTCCCTGCGCCCGGCCGACACCCCGTGGCCCGGCCACCCCGACCTGCGGTGACCGAGCCCCCGGCCGGCCGGCCGTCCCGTCCGGCGTCCGAGCCCGGGTCCCGACCTGGGCCCGGCGGGACGCCGGGTGCAGCGCTCGCTCCGGAGGAGGGCGCGGCGTTCGGGCCTTGGCCTGGTGGGGCGTCCGCTCCGGAGGGAGGCGCGGCGTCCGCTCCGGAGGAGGAGGCGGCGTCCCGTCCCGAGCCCGGTGCAGGACCCGGTCCCGAGCCCGGTGCGGCGGCGGGTCCGGCGCCCGGCGGCGCGCTGGAGCAGGCCGTGGAGCGCTACCTGCAGCACCTGGCCGTGGAGCGGGGCCTGGCCGCCAACACCCTCGCGGCCTACCGGCGAGACCTGCGCCGCTACACGGAGCACCTCCAGGAGCACACGGACCCGCCGGTGACCACGCTGCGGGGGATCGGGACGGGACACGTCCAGGACTTCCTGCGCACGGTCTCGGCCGGGGCGGAGGGCCGGGGGCCGCTGAGCACGCGCAGCGCCGCCCGCTGCCTCGTCGCGGTCCGGGGCGCCCACCGCTTCTGGGCGCTCGAGGGCCTCACGCGCACGGACCCCGCCGCCCCCGTCCCGCCGCCCACCCCCGGAATGCGCCTGCCCAAGGCGGTACCCGTCGATCAGGTCACGGCGCTGCTGGAGTCGACCGGCACCGAGACGCCCCAGCAGCTGCGCGACCGCGCCCTGCTGGAGATCCTCTACTCGACCGGCGCCCGGATCTCGGAGGCCACCGCCCTCGACGTCGACGACCTGTCCCGGGCCGTGCGCCGCACCGGGCAGCCCGAGGAGGACGGCGGCGCGATGCCGTTCGTGCGGCTGTTCGGCAAGGGCGGCAAGGAGCGGATGGTCCCCCTGGGCTCCTGGGCGGTGCGCGCCGTGGACGACTGGCTCGTCCGGGGCCGGCCGGCGCTGGCGGCGAAGGGGCGGGGCACCCCCGCCCTCTTCCTCAACGCCCGCGGCGGCCGGATCAGCCGGCAGACGGCCTGGACCACGGTGCGCACCGCCGCCGAGCGCGCCGGACTGGGGGACCGGATCACGCCCCACACGCTGCGCCACTCCTTCGCGACCCACCTCCTGGAGGGCGGGGCGGACCTGCGCGTGGTCCAGGAGCTGCTCGGCCACGCCTCCGTCAGCACCACGCAGGTGTACACGCTGGTCACCGTGGAGTCCCTGCGGGAGGTCTACGCCGCCGCCCACCCCCGCGCCCTGTAGCCCGCCCGCCGCACCACCCGGCGGCGCGCTCGTCCCGCCGCGCCCCGGCGGATCCCCGCCGCCCGGTCACACAGGGGGCGGTGCTGTTGCCCGCGTCCCGCAGGGCCTAACCTGGTTGCAACTGCAACGGGTGCGCCAGGACGGACGGGGACGTCATGCGAGAGAACATCAGCCCGGGCACGGGCCTGCGCCGGGTGCTGCTGGTCCTGCTCTGCTGCCTGGGCCTGCTCCTGGCGCCCCTGGCGGTCCCGGCGTCGGCGGCCACGGCGATCGAGGCCGAGCACCAGCGTCTCGGCGGCGCGGACGGCCGGCTCGGCCGGGCCCTGGGCCCCGAGCGCTGCGGCCTGGTGCGCGGGGGCTGCTACCGGTCCTTCGAGCGGGGCAGCATCCACTGGTCCCCGAGGACGGGGGCACGCCCCACGTGGGGGGCGATCCGCGGCGCATGGGCGGGACAGGACTGGGAGCGGGGCCGGCTGGGCTACCCGGTCGGCCGGGAGGTCTGCGGGCTGCGCGACGCCGGGTGCTACCAGGGCTTCGAGGGCGGGGTCGTGCTCTGGTCGCGGGCGAGCGGGGCCCACCCCACGCTCGGCGGCATCCGGGCGGCCTGGCTGCGCCACGGTGCCGAGCGGGGGGCGCTGGGCTATCCGACCTCGGCGGAGGCCTGCGCGGGCGGCACCTGCCGCCAGAGCTTCCAGCGCGGGTCCGTCAGCTGGAGCCCGGGCGCCGGGACCCGGGTGGCCCGGGAGATCGACCGGGCCGCCTCCGTGTACGTCGTCGTCAACAAGCGCCGGCCCCTGAACCCGGTCGACCACGTCCCGCGCGGCCTCGAGTCCGTGGGCGGGCCGCTCCTGCGCGCGGACGCCGCCGCGGCGTTCCGGCGGATGCGGGCGGACGCGGCCGCCACGGGGGTCCCGATCACGGCGGTCAGCGGCTACCGCTCCTACACCACGCAGGCCGGGCTGTACCGCGACTACGTCGCCCGGTACGGGAGGGAGCAGGCGGACCTGATCTCCGCCCGCCCGGGCCACAGCGAGCACCAGACCGGACTCGCCCTGGACATCGGCAACCCGGACGGGGCGTGCGGACTGCAGAGCTGCTTCGCGGACACCCCGGCCGGGGCGTGGGCGCGGGCCCACGCACACGAGTACGGCTTCGTGGTGCGCTACCCGGCGGGCCGCACGGGGACCACCGGGTACGCCTACGAGCCCTGGCACCTGCGCTACGTGGGCGGGCACGTGGCCGCCGGCATGGTCTCCCAGCGCATCCCCACGCTGGAGCACTACATGGGGCTGCCGCCGGCGCCCTCCTACTGAGCGGCCCGGGCGCCGGGGAGGTGCCGCTCGGCGGGGCCGTTGTACTCGGACAGCGGCCGGATCAGGGAGTTGGCGGCGACCTGCTCCATGACGTGGGCGGTCCAGCCGGTGATGCGGGCGGCGACGAACAGCGGGGTGAAGGTGGGGATGTCGAAGCCCATCAGCCAGTAGGTGGGCCCGGCCGGGTAGTCGAGGTTGGGCTTGATCCCCTTGGCCTCGTCCATGGACTTCTCCAGCCCGTTGTACAGGCCCAGCAGCTCGTCGCGGCCGTAGTGGGCGACCATCCGATCCAGGGCCGCCTTCATGGTCGGCACCCGGGAGTCGCCGTGCTTGTACACGCGGTGGCCGAAGCCCATGACCTTCTTCTTCGCGGCCAGGGCCTCGTCCATCCAGGCCTTGGCGCGGGCCTCGGCCTCGGCGGCGGACTCCTCCGTGCGGATGCCGAGCTCCACGAACGTCTCCATCACGGCCTCGTTGGCCCCGCCGTGCAGCGGTCCCTTCAGCGCGCCGATCGCGGCGGTGACCGCCGAGTGCAGGTCCGACAGGGTCGAGGTGACCACCCGGGCGGTGAAGGTCGAGGCGTTGAAGGAGTGCTCGGCGTAGAGGATCATCGAGACGTTGAACGCCTCGACCACCGCCGGGTCGGCCTCCTCGCCGAAGGCCATCCACAGGAAGTTGGCCGAGTAGCCGAGGTCCTCCCGCGGGGCCACCGGCTCCTGGCCGCGCCGGCGCCGCTGGTCGTAGCAGACCACCGCCGGCATGGCCGCGAACAGCTTCTGGGCCTTGCGCAAGTTGGCCTCGTGGGAGGAGTCCTCGGCCTCGGGGTCCTGGGCGCCCAGGACGGAGGCCGCGGTGCGGCAGACGTCCATGGGGTGGCAGGTGGTGGGCAGGGCGTCGATGATCGCCCGCAGCTCGGGCGTCAGCGCCCGGTGCGCCCGCTCCCGGGCCGTGAACTCCGCCAGCTCCGCCTCCGTGGGCAGCTCGCCGTTCCACAGCAGCAGGGCGACCTGCTCGAAGGAGCAGTTCGCGGCCAGCTCCTGGACGGGATAGCCGCGGTAGAGCAGGGAGTTGGTCTCCGGGTTGACCTTGGACACGGCCGTGTAGTCGGCGACGACGCCGGCCAGTCCCTTGCGGACCTCGCTCTGGGTCTCGGTCATGGTGGTCTCCTTCTCGTGGTCGTGCGGTCGGTCCGGTCAGTGGTGCAGGCCGGGCACCTCGAAGTCGAAGACGCCGGCGTCGAACTGGTTGTACCCGTGGTAGTCCACCAGTTCGTAGAGCCGGGCGCGAGTGAGCATCTCGGGGACGGCGGCCTGCTGGGTGCCGTCGGCGGCGATCGTGGCCAGCACCCGCTCCATGGCGCCCAGGGCCGAGCGCATCAGGGTCACCGGGTAGATGACCATGTTCACGCCCACCTCCTCGAGCTGGGCGGCGGTGAACAGCTGGGACTTCCCGAACTCGGTCATGTTCGCCAGGATCGGCACGTCCACCGCCGCGCGCATGGCCTCGAACTCGCTCAGGTCGGCCATGGCCTCGGGGAAGATCGCGTCCGCCCCGGCGTCCACGAGGGCCCTGGCCCGGTCGGTGGCCGCGGCGAGGTCCTCCACGCCGCGGATGTCGGTGCGGGCCATGATCAGGAAGTTCGGGTCCCGGCGGGCCTCGGTCGCGGCGCGGATCCGCTTGGTGGCGGTGGCCAGGTCCACCACGGCCTTGCCGTCCAGGTGGCCGCAGCGCTTGGGGTTGAACTGGTCCTCGATGTGGCACCCGGCCAGTCCGGCGTTCTCGAGCTCCTGCACGGTGCGGGCCACGTTCATCGGCTCGCCGAAGCCGGTGTCGGCGTCGACGAGGGCCGGCAGGTCGGTGACCCGGGCGATCTGCCCGGCCCGCTGCGCGACCTCGGGCAGGGTAGAAAGCCCGATGTCGGGGAAGCCGAGCTCGTTGGCGAGCACGGCCCCGGAGATGTAGACGCCGTCGAAGCCCTGCTCGGCGATCAGCTTCGTGGACAGCGGGGTGTAGGCGCCCGGGAACCGGGCGATGCGCGGGCCGGTGAGCATCTGCCGCAGGGTGACTCGCTTGGCCTCGGGGGTGGTGGTGGAGAACAGCATGCTCAGAAGATTCCCTTCGTGCCGGTGCGCAGGTCCACGTCGGCGGTGACGTTGAGGGCGTCGAGCTCCCCGGGACCGAGGTCGCGCAGGTTCTCGGCCGCACTGATGAAACGCTCCAGCTCCGCGTCGGCCACGACGCCCTCGGCGAGGGTGCGCAGCTTGGTGACGTACTGGGCGCGGGCGAACGGGCGGGCGCCCAGCGGGTGGGCGTCGGCCACCGCGATCTCCTCGACCACGGTGGACCCGTCCGTGAGGGTGATCTCGGCCCGCCCGCCGAAGGCCTTCTCGGCCGGGTCCAGGGAGTGGTAGCGGCGGGTCCACTCCGCGTCCTCGGCGGTGGTGACCTTCCGCCACAGCTCGACGGTGTCGGGTCGGCCCGCCCGGGCGGGGGCGTAGGAGTCCACGTGGTGCCACGCCCCGTCCTGCAGCGCCACGGTGAAGATGTAGGGGATCGAGTGGTCGAGGGTCTCCCGCGTGGCGGCCGGGTCGTACTTCTGCGGGTCGTTGGCCCCGGAGCCGATCACGTAGTGGGTGTGGTGGGAGGTGTGCAGCACCACCGAGGCGATCCGCGCCGGATCGGCCAGCTCGGGCCGCTCCCGGTGCAGCTTGCGGGCCAGGTCGATCCAGGCCTGCGCCTGGTACTCCGCCGAGTGCTCCTTGGTGTAGGTGTCCAGGATCGCGGCCTTGGCCTCGCCCGGGGCCGGCAGCGGGACCTCGTAGGAGGCGCCGGGGCCGTCCAGCAGCCAGGCGATCACCCCGTCCTCGCCCTCGTAGATCGGGGTGGGGGAGGTCTGCCCGCGCATCGCGCGGTCCACGGCCTCCACGGCCATCTTCCCGGCGAAGGCCGGGGCGTGGGCCTTCCAGGTGGAGATCTCGCCCTTGCGGGACTGGCGGGTAGCGGTGGTGGTGTGCAGGCCCTGGCCGATGGCGTGGAAGATCGTCTCCACGTCAAGACCCAGCAGAGTGCCGATCCCCGCGGCCGCCGACGGACCCAGGTGGGCGACGTGGTCGATCTTGTGCTGATGCAGGCAGATGGCCTTCACCAGGTCGACCTGCAGCTCGTAGCCGGTGGCGATCCCGCGCACCAGGTCGGCCCCGGTGGCGCCCACGTGCTGGGCCACCGCCAGGATCGGCGGGATGTTGTCCCCGGGGTGGGAGTACTCCGCGGCCAGGAAGGTGTCGTGGTAGTCCAGCTCGCGCACCGCCACCCCGTTGGCCCAGGCCGCCCACTCCGGGGAGACCTTGGTGGCCGCGGCGTCCGCCCCGTACAGGGCGGACCCGGACCCGCCCGGCGTCGGGGCGTGGGCGAGCGCCTGGTCACGGGCCGAGACGATCGGGTCCCGGTTCAGGGAGGCGATCGCCACCGAGGCGTTGTCGAGAACGCGGTTGATCACCATCTCGGTCACCTCCTCGCTCACCGCGACCGGGTCCGCGGCGACCTCCGCCATCTTCCAGGCCAGCTGCTCCTGCCGGGGCAGGTTGTCGGCGGACGGGTGGACACGCACGGAATGGAGAACGGTCATGGAGCTTCCTCTCGTGGGGACGGACAGTGGCCGGGGGCCGCCGCTCAGCCGGCGGCGTCGAGCGGGGGAGCGGGCTGGACCCACTCGCGGACAGGGGTGGTCAGGACCGCGTGCAGCGAGTTGGCCAGGTGCACGCGGGTGGCGGCCTCCGCCAGCTCCTCGGAGCCCTCCGCGATGGCGCGCGCGATCTGGGCGTGCTCGGCGGCGGCCAACGCCAGGCGGGACGGATTGGTCCGGGAGAGCTTGCGCACGCGGGCCAGGTGCAGACGCAGGGACCGCTGGGCGGCGGTGAGGTACGGGTTGGCCGTGGCGTCGTCGACGGCCCGGTCCATGCGCTCCACGAGCTCGTAGTAGGCGGAGCGGTCGTCGGTGCTCGGGCCGTGGAGCCGGTCCACGCACGCCTCGAGCTCCGTGGCCAGCCGCTGGAACTCGGCGGGGTCCCGGCGCCGGGCCGCCAGGCGGGCGGCACGGCAGTCGAGGGCCTCGCGCAGCTCGAACAGGGCGCGGACGTCGTCGAGGGAGACCTGGGAGACCACCACGCCGCGACCGCGGTGGGCCTCGGCGAGCCCGTCGGCGGTGAGCCTGCTCAGGGCCTCCCGGATGGGGGTGCGGGAGATGCCGAACCGCTCCGACTGCTCCACCTCGCCCAGCACCTGGCCCGGGAGCAGCCGCCACTCGACGATGTCCTCCCGCAGTGCCTCGTAGGCGCGGTCGCTGGCGCGCACGGCTCCCTCCTCGCTTCTGCGGCCCGGGCTGGAGAACCGGCGGGGGCCATCGGTGACCGACCTCACACGTCCCCGCCAGTGTATACACATTTGTCACCCAGGGGCCAGGGATTCCCGTCCCGCTCCCATATTGACGCGTCGATGTATACAGCAGTCTTGTCGTCTGTGATGTGCACCACTAGGGTGGCCGCCAGGACCGCTACGCCCCGGAGGGACCCATGAGCACCGAGCAGCAGACGACGCAGGCCGAGGACTACGCGGAGGTCTACCGCCGCA
Source organism: Kocuria turfanensis (assembly GCF_001580365.1). NCBI lineage: Bacteria > Bacillati > Actinomycetota > Actinomycetes > Micrococcales > Micrococcaceae > Kocuria > Kocuria turfanensis. The sequence goes on from NZ_CP014480.1 coordinate 24,384, forward strand.
GCGTCCGGGACCCGGAGCGGTTCTGGCTCGAGGCGGCCCGGGCCGTCGACTGGACGCGCGAACCCACCGTGGCCCTCGACGCGACCATGGCCCCGCTCTACCGCTGGTTCCCCGACGGTGAGCTCAACACCTCCTACAACGCCCTCGACCGGCACGTGGAGGCCGGCCACGGCGAGCGCACGGCCCTGATCTACGACTCCGCGCTGCTGGGCGTCCAGGAGCGCTACAGCTACGCCAGGCTGCGCGACGAGGTCGCGCTGTTCGCCGGTGCGCTCGCCGCGCGGGGGGTGGGCAGGGGCGACCGGGTGCTGGTGTACCTCCCGATGATCCCGCAGGCCGCCGTGGCGATGCTCGCCTGCGCCCGCCTGGGCGCCGTGCACTCGGTGGTCTTCGGGGGGTTCGCCCCGAAGGAGCTGGCCTCGCGGATCGACGACTCGCGGCCCCGGGTGGTGGTGACCACGACCGGCGGGCTGGAGCCGAAGCGGCGGATCGAGTACATCCCCGCGATCGAGGAGGCCCTGCGGCTGGCCCGGCACGAGCCCGGCACGGTGATCGTGCACGAGCGCCCCGGCTTCGAGACCACCGTGGAGCAGGCCGGGGAACGGGCCGGGCACGGCGAGCAGCCCGCGGTCGAGTGGCTGGGCTGGGACGCCGCCGTGGCGGGCGCCGAGCCCACGGCGCCGGTGCCCGTGGCGGCCACGGATCCGCTGTACGTGCTCTACACCTCGGGCACCACCGGCGCCCCCAAGGGCGTGGTCCGCGACAACGGCGGGCACGCGGTGGCCATGACGTGGTCCATGCGCCACATCTACGACGTGGGCCCCGGCGAGGTGATGTGGACGGCCTCCGACGTGGGGTGGGTGGTGGGCCACTCCTACATCGTCTACGGCCCGCTGCTCGCCGGTGCGACGACCGTGCTCTACGAGGGAAAGCCCGTGGGCACCCCGGACGCGGGCGCGTTCTGGCAGCGCGTGGAGGACCACGGCGTGAAGGTCCTGTTCACCGCCCCCACGGCCCTGCGCGCCATCCGCCGGGCGGACCCCGAGGGCGCGCTGGTGCGCAGGCACGACATCGGCTCCCTGCGGGCGCTGTTCGTGGCGGGGGAGCGGCTGGACCCCGAGACCTACGGCTGGGCCTCCCGGGTGCTGGGCGTGCCGGTGGTCGACCACTGGTGGCAGACGGAGACGGGGTGGGCGATCTGCGCCAACCCCTTCGGGATCGAGCGCCTGCCCCTGAAGCCCGGTTCGCCGTCCGTGCCGGTGCCCGGCTACCGGGTGGAGATCCTGGACCCGCTGGGGCAGCCGGTCGCGACCGGCGAGGAGGGCAACATCGCCCTGCGCCTGCCGCTGCCCCCGGGAACACTGAGCACGCTGTGGGGCGACGACCGGCGCTTCGTGGACTCCTACCTCACGGCCTTCCCGGGCTACTACGCGACCGGTGACTCCGGCCACGTCGACGAGGACGGCTACGTCTACGTCATGGGGCGCACCGACGACGTGATCAACGTGTCCGGCCACCGGCTCTCCACCGGCGCGATGGAGCAGGTCCTGGCCTCCCACCCCGCCGTGGCCGAGTGCGCGGTGATCGGGGTGGCCGACCCGCTCAAGGGCCAGCGTCCGGCCGGCTACGTGGTGCTCAAGTCCGGTGTGGAGGTGCCGGAGGAGCAGCTGCGGGAGGAGCTGGTGGCGCTGGTGCGCCGGCAGATCGGGGCGGTCGCCGACTTCAAGGACGTGACGGTCGTGGAGGGGCTGCCCAAGACCCGTTCGGGCAAGATCCTGCGCAAGACCATGCGGCAGATGGCCGACGGCGAGGACTACACGGTGCCCTCCACGATCGAGGACTCCGCCGTGCTCGAGGCCCTGGAGGGCGTGCTGCGGCCTCCGCGCGGCGGCTGAGGACCGGCGCGGCCCCCGCTCAGATGGGGGTGCGGGGGGCGGCCGCCTCCGTCCCGGCCTCGCGCACGGCCTTGCGCCGCCGGGCGCGGTCGAGCAGGGCCATGCCCGGCCCGGCGGTGACGCCGTGGAGGACGACCGACATGACGACCACCAGCCCCACGATCCGCCACAGCGTCTGGTCCTCCGCGGCGAAGTCCCCCTCGGCCAGGGCGTAGCCGAGGTAGTAGACGGAGCCGATGCCGCGGACGCCGAAGAAGGCGATGACGCCGCGCTCCCACGGGCCGGTCCGGCCCCGGGCCAGGCCGATCCACCCGGCGACGGGCCGCACCAGCAGGAGGAAGGCCGCGGCGACCAGGACCTCGGACCAGCTGAGGCCGGCGAGCAGGCCCCGGGCCACGGCCCCGCCCAGCAGCACGAGCACCGCCACCGTGAGCAGGCGCTCGAGCTGCTCGATGTAGCTGTGCAGCACGCCGTGGTAGCCGTGGACCCGCTCGCCGGCGCGGATGGTGAGCGCGCACACGAACACGGCGACGAAGCCGTAGCCCTCCACCATCTCGGTGATGCCGTAGGTGAGGAAGGTCGCCGCGAGCGCGACGAAGCCCTCGGAGTGGGAGGCCAGACGGATGCTCTCGACCGGGGAGCGGAAGAAGACCCGCCCCAGCAGCCTGCCCACGAGGTAGCCGGCGAGGCACCCGACCGCGATCCGCCAGCCGACGTCCACGAGGAGGAAGTGCGGCAGCCACGCCGCGGGCGCGGTCCCCACGACGCTGAGGGCCACGGCGAGGTAGACGAACGGGAAGGCGAGGCCGTCGTTGAGCCCGGCCTCGGAGGTGAGGCCGAAGCGCACCTCGTCCTCCCCGTCGAGGTCCTCCTCGGCTTCCGAGGGCTCCGCGACCTGGACCTCGGAGGCGAGGACGGGGTCGGTGGGGGCCAGGGCCGCGGCCAAGAGCAGGGCCCCGGCCAGGCTCAGGCCCAGCACCGACCACCCGAGCAGGGTGAGCCCGACGAGGCACAGCGGCATGACGATGCCCAGCAGGCGCCAGGTGGTGGCCCACCGGACGCGTCCCAGGGGGCGGTCCAGGGCCAGGCCGGCGCCCATCAGGGAGACGATGACGCAGATCTCGCTGAGGTGGACGGTGATGTCGCTGTAGGCCACCGGGTCCGGGTCCGGGAGGGTCTCGGCCACGGAGAAGACGGCCAGGCCCGTCCCCAGGAAGACCATGGGCATCGAGACGGGGGCGCGCATCAGCAGCCGCGGCAGCAGCGCGGCGGCGAACACGGCCACACCGGCGGCGGTGAACATCAAGCTCGGGGCGTCGAACACCGGGACCTCGTTCCCTCGGCGGATGGGGCTGATCCCGAGAAGACTACGCACCGCTGCGGACGCGGGCACCGCGCCGGTGCGCGCCGGGGACGTCCTGGGCGGCGTCCGCTCAGCCGGCCCACGCGTACTCGAGCTCCGGGCGCCCGGGGGTGCCGTAGCGGGAGCGCCGGCGCACGAGGCCGCGGTCGGCCAGGTGCTCCAGGTAGCGCCGTGCCGTCACCCGCGACAGCGTGCTGCGCTCGGCCACCTCCCCGGCGGAGAGCCACTCGCCGCCGCGCACGAGCTCGGTGACGGCGGCCAGGGTCTGGGCGGAGAGCCCCTTGGGCGCGGCGGCGCGCACCGGGGAGGCCAGGGCCGCGAAGGCCCGGTCCACCTCGGCCTGGTCCACGGCCCCGGCCCGTCCGAGAGCCGAGCGGTAGCTGCGGTAGGCGGCGAGCTTCTCCTCGAACACGGCGTAGGTGAAGGGCTTGATGAGGTAGCCCACGACGCCGAGCGTGGTCGCCTCGCGGACGGTGGCCACGTCCCGGTGCGCGGTGATCACCAGCAGGTCCACCGACTCCCCGCGCGCCCGCAGGGTGCGGGCGACGTCGAGCCCGGACATGTCCGGGAGGTTGACGTCCAGCAGCACCAGGTCCACGGGCCGGCCCGCCCGGCGGGCGGCCTGCACGGCCTGCACCGCCGTGTGCCCGGACACGGCGGTGGCCACGGCCCGGAAGCCCGGGGAGCGATCGACGTACTCCGCGTGGGCGGCGGCGGTCAGCGGCTCGTCGTCGACGACGAGGACCCGCACCGTCCCGGTCACGGGACCTGCTCCGGCGCGGCGTCCCGGGGGGCGGGGATGGTCACGGTGAACACGGCCCCGCCGTCGTTGTCGAGCTCGATCCGGGCACCCCAGCGCTCCACGACCTCGCGCACCAGGTGCAGGCCCACGCCCCGGCCCTCGGGGCCGGCGGGCTTGGTGCTGACCCCGGGCTCGAAGACGTCCTGGGCGAGCTCCTCCGGAACGCCCATGCCGGTGTCGGCCACGGTGACCACGACGGCGTCCCGGGCCGGGTCGGCGTCGTCGGGCGCCCCCACGATCTCCACCTCGACCACGGGGCGGACGCGGTCGGCGTTGGCCGCGGCCGCCTCCACGGCGTTGTCGACGAGGTTGCCGACGAGGGTCACGAGGTCGGCGGGGGAGACCGGGACGCGCGGCACGTCCGGGCCCACGGCGACCTCCAGCTCCACGCCGCGCTCGTGGGCGGCGGCCGTCTTGCCCACGAGCAGGGCGGCGAGGAAGGGGTCCTCGAGGCGGGCGAGCAGGTCCTGGGACAGCCCCTGGGTGCGCTGCCGGTCCGCGGAGGCGAAGTCCAGGGCCTCAGCCTCGCGCCCCAGCTCCAGCAGCGAGACGACCGTGTGCATCCGGTTGGCGTGCTCGTGCGTCTGCGCCCGGAGGGCTCCGGCCAGGGCGGAGGTGGCGCGCAGCTGCCCGGAGAGCCGGGAGATCTCGGTGTGGTCGCGCAGGATCACGACCATGCCGCGGCCGGCGAGCGCCCCGCCCGCCGGCAGGCTCGAGACGATGAGCGTGCGCTCCCCGACCACGACCCACTGCTCCTGCACGGGCGCCCCCGAGCGCAGCACGGCCTCCAGTGCCGGGGGCAGGCCCAGCGCCTCGACGGGTGGTGCGCTGCGCCGGCCGGGCCCGGCCGCGTCCGGGGCGATCCCGAGCAGCTCGCGGGCGCGGGCGTTGAGCACCGGCACCGCCCCGGAGGGGTCCACGAGCAGCAGGCCCTCGGTGGCCTCGTTGAGCACGGCGTCGTGCAGGGAGTGGACCTGGGCGAGCTCCTCCGGGCCCCACCCGTGCGTGACCCGGCCCAGGTAGCGCGCCCCGAGGACCGCGACCGTCGCGGAGGCGGCGAGCAGCAGCACCCCGACGAGGAGCACGGCCGGCAGCTGGGCCAGCGCCTGCTCGGTGAGCGCCTCGAGCAGCACCCCCGTGGCCACGAGCGCCACGACCGTCCCGTCCCCGTCCCGCACGGGGGCGATCGTGCGCACCGACGGGCCGAGGTTGCCCCGCTCCGTGCTGGTCCAGACCTGCCCGGCGAGCGCCTGCGAGCGGTCGCCCCGGTAGGGGTCGCCCACCGAGGAGGGCCAGGGGTGGGTCCAGCGGGTGCCGTCGGGGGCCATGATCGTGACGAAGTCCAGGCCCGTGTCCTCGAGCAGCCGGTCCGTGAGCGGCTGCAGGGCGGCGTGCGGGTCCGGGGTGCCGGCGGCCTCCAGGACGTAGGGGTCGTCGGCCAGGGCCGTGGCCACGGCCCGGGTCACGGCCTCGGCGCGCTCCTGGACCGCCTCCCGCTCCTGGGCGAACAGGACCAGGGAGACCGCGACGGTCACGACCGCCACGACGACCAGCTGGAGGAGGAGGAAGCGCCTGGCCAACGACATGCCCGCCTCCTCCCCTCCTGCCCGTCCCGGCCGCCCGTGCCACCTGCCCGTGCCACCTGCGCGCGGTCCGGTTGTGGTCGGGCTGTGGTGGGCGTCACGACCATTATGACCACAACGCGACAGGGCCGCGGCGGCCGGTGAGACTCGTCACAACGGCCCGGGCCCGGCCCACGGGCAGCGCCTCCCCGCACCGCCCGCCGGCACCGTCCATCCGCACCGTCCGTCCGCACCGTCCATCCGCACCGTCAGGAGAAGCATGGCCACCGTCGCCACGGAACCCGTCGACCCGCAACGGCCCGTCCAGAAGCAGAAGAAGGACAAGACGCACTACCTGTACGTCTTCGTGATCGTCGCCGTCGTCGCCGGCGCCGTGCTGGGCCTCGTGGCCCCCGAGTTCGCCCAGACGCTCAAGCCCATCGGCACCGCGTTCATCGCCCTGATCAAGATGATGATCGCCCCCATCATCTTCTGCACGATCGTGCTGGGCGTCGGCTCCATCGCCAAGGCGGCCACCGTCGGCAAGGTCGGCGGCCTGGCCCTGGCCTACTTCATGGCGATGTCCACCGCCGCCCTGGCCATCGGGCTGCTCGTGGGCAACCTCATCCACCCGGGTGAGGGCCTGAACATCCAGGGCTCCGAGTACGAGATCACCGACACCGGCCACGGCGACGGGGAGGGCGGGACGATCGGGTTCCTGCTCGGCATCATCCCCACCACCCTGATCTCCTCGCTGACCGAGGGCAACATCCTGCAGACCCTCTTCGTGGCCCTCATCGTGGGCTTCGCCCTCCAGCAGATGGGCCCGGCCGGCAAGCCCGTGCTCAAGGCCGTCGGCTACATCCAGGCCCTGGTCTTCCGGATCCTGATCATGGTCATGTGGGTCGCCCCGATCGGTGCGTTCGGCGCGATCGCCGGCGTGGTGGGGGAGACCGGCGTGCAGGCCATCATCTCCATGGCCACGCTGATGATCGCCTTCTACCTCACCTGCGTCCTGTTCATCGTGGTGGTCCTGGGCGGGCTGCTGAAGGCGGTCACGGGGATCAACATCTTCCGGCTCATGAAGTACCTGGCCCGGGAGTACCTGCTGATCTTCTCGACCTCCTCCTCCGAGGCCGCCCTGCCGCGGCTGATCGCCAAGATGGAGCACGTGGGCGTCTCCAAGCCCGTGGTCGGCGTGACGGTCCCCACCGGGTACTCCTTCAACCTGGACGGCACCGCGATCTACCTGACCATGGCCGCCCTGTTCGTCGCCTCCGCCATGGGCAACCCCCTGGCCCTGGGCGAGCAGATCTCCCTGCTGGTGTTCATGATCATCGCCTCCAAGGGTGCCGCCGGCGTCACCGGCGCCGGACTGGCCACCCTCGCCGGCGGGCTGCAGTCGTACCGCCCGGACCTGGTCGACGGCGTGGGCATCATCGTGGGCATCGACCGGTTCATGTCCGAGGCCCGCGCCCTGACGAACTTCACGGGCAACGCCGTGGCCACCCTGCTGATCGGCAAGTGGACCCGGGAGATCGACCTCGACCAGGTCGAGCGCGTGCTCTCCGGCCAGGACCGCTTCGACGAGTCCACCATGGCCGCCCACTCGCACGGCGCCCCCGAGCAGGACGCCCCCGAGCAGGGCGCCGGCGCCGACGGCGCCCGCGTCGAGGACTCCGTGGCCGAGAAGGTCGAGGCCGCCGCCGGCACCCGCTGAGCACCGCCTCCTGCCGACGAGCCGACCGCGCCCGCCGGACCCCACCGGGTCCGGCCGCGCCCGGGCCGGCCCGCCCGCGCCAGCGACCACGAACGAAAGAGCGGTGCCACGAGTGAGCCAGCGAAGCGACGAGAGGATCCCCGGAACGGGCGAGACCGCGGCGGGAGCCCTGGGCCCCACCGGCCGTCCCGTCCGCGACTTCCCCGAACCGCCCGAGCTGTCCTCCCACGGGCCCGCCCGGATCATCGCGATGGTCAACCAGAAGGGCGGGGTGGGCAAGACCACGTCCACCATCAACCTCGGGGCCGCGCTGGCGGAGCTGGGGCGCAAGGTCCTGCTCGTCGACTTCGACCCGCAGGGCGCGCTCTCCGCCGGCCTCGGCGCGAACCCGCACGAGCTGGAGCTGACGGTCTACAACGTGATGATGGACCGTTCCGTGGACGTGTGGGACGTGGTCCAGGAGACCGACGTCGAGGGCGTGGACCTGCTCCCCGCCAACATCGACCTCTCCGCGGCCGAGGTGCAGCTGGTCACCGAGGTGGCCCGGGAACAGGTCCTGGCCAGCGCGCTGCGCAAGCTCGAGGAGCACTACGACGTCATCATCATCGACTGCCAGCCCTCGCTGGGCCTGCTGACCGTCAACGCCCTGACCGCCGCCCACGGCGTGGTCATCCCGCTCATCGCCGAGTTCTTCGCGCTGCGGGCCGTGGCCCTGCTCGTGGACTCCATCGAGAAGGTCCAGGACCGGCTCAACCCGCGCCTGCAGATCGACGGCGTGCTCGCCACGATGTTCGACTCCCGGACGCTGCACTCCCGGGAGGTCATGGCCCGGATCGTCGACGCGTTCGGCGACAAGGTCTTCGACACGGTCATCAAGCGCACCGTGAAGTTCCCGGACGCCACGGTCGCCGCGGAGCCCATCCTCTCCTTCGCCACGGCCCACCAGGGTGCCGAGTCCTACCGCCAGCTGGCGCGGGAGCTGATCTCGCGCGGCGGCGCGCCCTGATGCACCCCGAGGAGCTGCCGGAGCCCAGCGGGCCCGGCGGCTTCACGGTGCAGCTGGAGGACTTCGCCGGGCCCTTCGAGGTCCTGCTGTCCCTGATCGCCAAGCACGAGATGGACATCACCCGGATCGCGCTGGCCACCGTCACCGACGAGTTCCTGCAGTACGTGCGCGCCCTGCACGACTCCGGGTCGGTCCGCGCCCTCGACGAGGCCAGCGAGTTCCTCGTGGTCGCCGCCACCCTCCTGGACCTCAAGGCCGCCCGGCTGCTGCCGCGGGGCGAGGTCGAGGACGAGGAGGACGTGGCCCTGCTCGAGGCCCGGGACCTGCTCTTCGCCCGGCTGCTGCAGTACAAGGCCTTCAAGGAGGTCGCCGGCCTGCTCGACGAGCGGCTGCGGGCCGAGTCCGCCCGCCTCCCGCGGGTGGTGCCGCTGGACCCGGAGGTCGCCGCCGTCCTGCCCGAGCTCGACTGGCGGACCACCCCCGAACAGTTCGCCGAGATCGCGCGCGCGGTGTTCGCGGCCCGGCCGGGGACGCCCCCCGAGGTCGGCGTCGACCACCTGCACGGGGCCGCCGTGTCCGTCCGGGACGAGGCCGAGGCCCTGGTGGGCCTGCTCGAGGACGGCCGGCCGCGTTCCTTCCACGCGCTGGTGGTCGACGCCGGGTCCACGCTCGCGGTGGTCGTCCGGTTCCTGGCGCTGCTGGAGATGTTCCGGGACGCCGTGATCGAGCTCGCCCAGGACGCCCCGCTGGGGGAGCTCACGGTGCGCTGGACCGGGGCCGGCAGCGGGTGGACCGCCGACCGCCTCGCCACGGACGACATCGGCGCGGCCGCCGACGCCATCGGCGGCCCGGCGGCCGGACCCGCGGCCGACCCCGTTCCCTCGTCCGTCGCGTCCCCGGCAGGGGTGCCCGCGTGAGCGCCGTGCCGGCGGCCGGTCCGGACCTCGAGGCCCTGCCCGGGGGCCTGAAGGCCGCCGTCGAGGCGATCCTGATGGTCGCCGACGAACCCGTCGGCGAGTACGAGATCGCCGCCGCGCTCGTGGTCCCCGTCGCCTCGGTGCAGCGGGTCCTGGACCGGCTGCGCGCGGAGTACGACGGACGTGCCGCGGATCTGGGGTATGCTGGAACGTTGGAGCCGCGCGGCTTCGAGCTGCGCAGCACCGGTGCCGGATGGCGGATCTACTCCCGCAGCGAGTTCGCCCCGGTCGTCTCCGCGTTCGTCGCGGAGGGGCAGACCGCCCGGTTGTCCCAGGCGGCCCTGGAGACCCTGGCCGTGGTGGCGTACCGCCAACCCGTGAGCCGAGGACGGATCTCCGCGATCCGCGGGGTGAACGTCGACGGCGTCGTCCGCACCCTCGTGCAGCGGGGGCTGATCCGCGAGCTCGAGCGGGACGGCGAGTCCGGGGCCGTGCTCTACGGCACCACCACGTTCTTCCTGGAGAGGATGGGCATCGGGTCGCTCGACGAGCTCCCCGACATCGCCCCTCATCTGCCGGGCATCGATCAGATCGACCACTACGAGGACTGAGACACCACCATGGCCACACCACGTTCATCATCCGGCCGTCCCGGGCCCGGCGGCCGCCGCGGCCCCGGCTCCCAGGGCGGGAAGCCCCGGAGCGGCCAGGGCGGCGCGTCCTTCCCGGGCGGGCGCGGCGGCACCGGCCGCGGCGCGGCCCCGGCCGGCTCCGGGCGCGGCGGCACGGCGAAGGGCGCCGGTCCCAAGGGCGGCACCGCGAAGGGCGCCGGTCCCAAGGGCGGCACCGCGAAGGGCGGCACCGCGAAGGGCGGCGCCGCGAAGGGCGCCGGTCCCAAGGGCGGGGCCCAGGAGCGCGGCCCCCGGCCGTTCGCCTCCTCCGAGCGCAGCGCCCGGCGGATGCCGGCCACGCCCTACCGCCCGCCGCACCGTCGCCGCCGCCCCACGAACCCGCCGGTGGACCGGCTGGACCAGCACGACCCGGACGGGGTGCGCCTGCAGAAGCTCATGGCCCAGGCCGGGGTGGCCTCGCGGCGGGTCTGCGAGGAGATGATCGAGGCCGGCCGCGTGCAGGTCAACGGCGAGACCGTCACCGAGCTGGGCATCCGCGTGGATCCGGCCACCGTCGAGATCCACGTGGACGGCGTGCGCGTGCAGCTGGACGAGAACCTCGTCTACTACGCGTTCAACAAGCCCGAGGGCGTGCTCTCCACCATGGAGGACCCCGAAGGCCGCCCGTGCGTGGCCGACTACCTGAACCAGCAGAAGAACGAGCGCGTGTTCCACGTGGGCCGCCTCGACGTCGAGACCGAGGGGCTGCTGCTGCTCACCAACGACGGCGAGCTGACCAACCGGCTCACCCACCCCTCCTACGAGGTGCCCAAGACCTACCTCGTGCAGGTGCGCGGGCCCATGGAGAAGGGCGTCGGGGCCGCCATGAAGGCCGGCATCCAGCTCGAGGACGGGCCGGCCTCCGTCGACTCGTTCCGGCTCGTGGACTCCACCCCCGGGCACATCCTCGTGGAGGTCGTCCTGCACTCCGGGCGCAACCGGATCGTGCGCCGGCTCTTCGACGCGGTGGGCCACCCCGTGGAGAAGCTCGTGCGCACCCAGGTCGGTCCCATCCGGATCGGGGACCAGCGCCAGGGCACCATCCGCAAGCTCTCGAAGACCGAGGTCGGGCACCTCCTCGCCTCGGTCGGCATGTGAGGAGCCCCCGGTGACGCAGACCCCCTCCGCCCGCCCGGCCCCCGCGGCGACCACCGGCCCCGTGCTCGTGGTCGGTGCCGGGCTGCTCGGCGCCAGCATCGGGCTGGGCCTGCGCCACCTGGGCGTGGACGTGTGGCTGCAGGACGCCTCGCCCACCGCCGAGGCCGTGGCCCAGGACATCGGCGCCGGCCGCTCCTGCCGGGCCGCCGGACCGGCCCCGGAGCCGGCCCTCGTCGTCGTCGCCACCCCGCCCGACGTCACGGCCCGGACCGTGACCGAGGCGCTGGAGCGCCACCCCGGCGCCGTCGTCCTCGACATCGCCTCCGTCAAGGAGGCGGTGCTGGAGGGCGTGCGCGAGCTCGGCGGCGACCTCACCCGGTACGTGGGCACCCACCCGATGGCCGGGCGCGAGCGGTCCGGTCCCGTGGCCGCCCGCGGGGAGCTGTTCACCTCCATGCCCTGGGTCGTGTGCGACTCGGGGCGCTCCTCGCCGGCGGCCCTGGCCGCGGCGAAGAACCTCGCGGTGGACCTCGGGGCGACCGTGACCTTCATGGACGCCCGTGAGCACGACGCCACGGTGGCGCTGATCTCCCACCTGCCGCAGGTGATGTCCTCGCTGCTGGCCTCCCGGCTGCAGGACACCCCGCTGCACCACCTGTCCCTGGCGGGCCAGGGACTGCGGGACACCACCCGCATCGCCGCCTCGGACCCGCACCTGTGGGTGCAGATCCTCTCCGCCAACGCCGAGCCGGTCGTGGCGTCCCTGCACGGGGTGCGCCAGGACCTCGACCGCCTCATCGCCACCCTCGAGGGACCCGAGGCCCCGGGGGCGCGCCTGGACATCGCCCAGCTCATCGCCGAGGGCAACGCGGGCCAGGCCCGCATCCCCGGCAAGCACGGCGGGGCGCCGCGGTCCTTCGCCAGCCTCACCGTTCTCGTCGGCGACGTGCCCGGTCAGCTGGCCCGCCTGCTCACCGAGATCGGGGAGATCGGCGTGAACCTCGAGGACCTGCGCCTCGAGCACTCCCCGGGCCAGCCGGTGGGCCTCGCCGAGGTCTCCGTGCTCCCCAACCGCCGCAAGGAACTCGTCGAGGCGCTCCAGGAGCGCGGATGGAAGGTCGTGCAGTGAACACCGGAACGAACACCGGGACGAACACCGGGACGAACACCGGGACGAGCGCCGCCGCGGGCGCCCCGCCGGCCGGGGCGCCGTTCCCCGCCGCCGGGCGGGAGCTGGTCGTCGCCATCGACGGGCCCTCCGGCTCGGGCAAGTCCAGCGTGTCCAAGGAGGTGGCCCGCCGCTTCGGCCTCGCCTACCTGGACACCGGGGCGATGTACCGGGCCCTCACCTGGTGGTGCCTCGACCGCGGGGTGGACCTCGCCGACGCCGAGGCCGTGGTGGAGGCCGCCCGCACCTTCCCCCTCGCCCAGGGCACCGACCCCGACCGGGAGCTGGTCCTGGTGGGCGGCACCGACGTGGCCGTCGAGATCCGGGGCGCCCGGGTGACCGGGGCGGTCAGCGCCGTGGCGACCAACCCGGCGGCGCGCGCCGTCCTGGTGGCCCGGCAGCAGCAGCTCATCGCCGACAGCGGCCGCCGGATCGTGGCCGAGGGCCGGGACATCACCACCGTGGTCGCCCCGGACGCCGACGCCCGAATCCTGCTCACCGCGGACGAACGGGCCCGGATGGCCCGCCGCGGCCTGCAGAACGGCGGGGTCGAGGACGCCGCGCAGCTGCGGGCCGAGGTCGTGGGCCGGGACGCGAAGGACTCCACGGTGGTCAACTTCACCGAGGCCGCCGACGGCGTCGTGACCATCGACTCCTCCGACCTCACGGTCGAGCAGACCGTCCAGGCCGTGCTCGACGCCGTCGTCCGGGCCGCCGGCCGCACGGCCTGAGCCGGGCCCGCCCGGCTTCCCCCGACACCCATCCGCACCCCGACCGGCCGCACCCGGCCCAGCGAAGGACAGCCATGACCGGCAACCCCGAGAACTCCGCGCACGACACCGCCCACGACCCCTACGAGGCCGAGATCCTCGGCGGCAGCACGGACGACGTCGCCGAGCGGCTCGCGGCCATCGACGACGACGAGGCCGAGCAGCGCGCGCAGGCCCTGCGGGCCGGGCTCGAGGACTACGAGCTCGACGAGGAGGACGCCGCGCTGCTCGCCGGGTGGGCCGAGGGCGAGGACCGGGCGCCGGTGCGCCGCCCCGCCCCCGTGCTCGCCATCGTGGGCCGGCCCAACGTCGGCAAGTCCACCCTGGTCAACCGGATCCTCGGCCGGCGCGAGGCCGTGGTGGAGGACACCCCGGGCGTCACCCGGGACCGGGTCTCCTACCGGGCCACCTGGGCCGGGCGCAACTTCACCCTCGTGGACACCGGCGGGTGGGAGTACGACGCCAAGGGCATCAACGCCCGGGTCGCCGAGCAGGCCGAGCTGGCGGTGGAGTTCGCCGACGCCGTGCTGCTCGTGCTCGACGCCACCGTGGGGGTGACCGCCGCGGACGAGGCCATCGTGAAGATGCTGCGCAAGGTGCGGAAGCCGGTGATCCTGGTCGCCAACAAGGTCGACTCCCCGCAGCTGGAGGTCGAGGCCACCTACCTGTGGTCCCTGGGCATGGGGGAGCCGCACCCGGTCTCCGCGCTGCACGGGCGCGGCGCCGCCGACGTCCTGGACGCCGTGATGGAGGTGCTGCCGGAGTTCTCCGCCGTGGCCGAGACCGAGCTCACCGGCGGGCCCCGCCGGGTGGCGCTGATCGGGCGCCCCAACGTCGGGAAGTCCTCGCTGCTCAACAAGCTCGCCGGCTCCGAGCGCGTCGTGGTCGACCCGCTCGCCGGCACCACCCGGGACCCGGTCGACGAGCTCATCGAGCTGGGCGGCAGGCCGTGGCGCTTCATCGACACCGCCGGCATCCGCCGCCGCGTGCACATGGCCCAGGGCGCCGACTTCTACGCGTCCCTGCGCACCCAGGCCGCTCTGGAGCGCGCCGAGGTGGCCGTGGTGCTGCTGGCCGCCGACGAGGTGCTCTCGGAGCAGGACGTGCGCATCCTGCAGCTGGCCGTGGACTCCGGGCGCGCCCTCGTGCTGGCCTTCAACAAGTGGGACCTGATGGACGAGGACCGCCGCTACTACCTGGAGCGCGAGATCGACCGCGACCTCGCGCACGTGGCCTGGGCGCCGCGGGTGAACGTCTCCGCCAAGACGGGCTGGCACAAGGACCGGCTGGTGCCCGCGCTGGAGAAGGCCCTCGAGTCCTGGGACACCCGCGTCCCCACCGGCCGGCTCAACGCGTTCCTCGGCGAGATCGTGGCCGCCCACCCGCACCCCGTGCGCGGCGGCAAGCAGCCCCGCATCCTGTTCGGCACGCAGGCCTCCTCCCGCCCGCCGCGGTTCGTGCTGTTCACCACCGGCTTCCTCGACCCGGGGTACCGCCGCTTCATCACCCGGCGGTTGCGCGAGACCTTCGGCTTCGAGGGCACCCCGATCGAGGTCAGCATGCGGGTGCGCGAGAAGCGCGCCCGGAAGCGCTGAGCGCCGGCTCCGGCCGAGATGAATTCCGTCCCGGGTTGCTGTAATGTGATGCGAGTGCTCAGGGCGGCGACGTACTGAGCACTTCGGGCTGTGGCGCAGCTTGGTAGCGCACTTGACTGGGGGTCAAGGGGTCGCAGGTTCAAATCCTGTCAGCCCGACGATCTGGAGGCCGGTGGACCGCGGGAACGCGGACCACCGGCCTTCGTCGTACCCGGGGGCCTCGCGCCGGCCGCCGGCTCAGCCGCCCCGGTGGCGCCGCACCGTCTCCCGCAGCCGGTCCGGGTCCAGGTGCGGCCGCCCGCCGGCCGTGCCGACCACCTGCGCGGCGGCCGCCGCGGCCCACCAGGCCGCGGTCCCCGGGTCCTCGCCGTGCAGCAGCGCGACGGCGAGCGCGGCCACGAACGCGTCCCCCGCGCCGGTCGGGTCCACCGGGTCCTCGCCCAGGTGCGGCAGCACCACGTGCCCGCCGGCCCAGGCGACCACGTCCGCGTCCCCGGCGGCCAGGGCGACGACGGACGGACCCTCCTCGAGCAGCTCCTGCGCCGCCCGCACCGTCTCCGGCACCCCGCGCGGGGCCCACCCCGCCAGCGCCTCGGCCTCCGAGCCGTCGGCGCGCACCACGTCCGCCGCGTCCAGGACCCGCCGCCGGGTCCGCGCGTCCGCGGGGGCCCCGTCGGCCACGACCAGCGCACCGCCGGCGGCCGTGAGCGTCTCCACCACCGCCGGGCCCGGCTGCTGGAGCTGGACCAGCACGGCGTCCGCGTCCCGCAGCAGGCCCGCCCGGGCGCGCACGTCCTCGGCCGTGAGCAGCGCCGCCGGCGCGACGTCCTCGAGCAGGCGGCGCACCCCGGGCGGGCCGACGACGTCGACCAGCAGCGCCGTCGGGACGCCCTCGCGGCGCAGCACGCCGGCCACGCCGATCCCGTCCGCGGCGGCCTGGGCGAGCACGTCCTCGCCGGCCCGGTCGGCGCCGACGACCCCGATCAGCTCCACCTCGGCGCCCAGCCGGCGGCACGCCACGGCCTGGTTCGCGCCCTTGCCGCCGAGCAGCTCCTGGCGCTCGCGGACGTCCGCCGAGCCGCCCTCCTCAGGGACCCGGTCGACGACCAGCACGAGGTCGCGCGCGACCTGACCCACCACCACGACACCGGGCACGGGGCCCTCCTTCCGACGACGGACCGGTCCTGCTGGCCAGCCTAGGGGAGCGCACCGGCCGCGGCGAGGGCACCGGCCGGCGGGGCGGGCGTCACCCGCGCGGGGTGATGCGCGCACCGGGCGCGGAGCGCGACGGTGGAGACGACCCCGGGCGGCGGACCGTGCGCCCGGGGCGCCGACGCGGAGGAGTCGCCATGGCACTGCAGGCAGGAACCGGAGCCCACACTCCCCCCGGGCGGGCACCGGGGTCGCTGATGGGCCGCCCCGTGGCGGTGCTGGTGGGGCTCGCCGCGGCCGTCGTCGTCGTCCTCGGGATGCGCACGATGGCGGACCTGCTGGGCCCGGCGTTCCTCGCGCTGGTGCTGACCCTGGCGGCGCACCCGCTGCGGGGCTGGTTCGTCCGCCGGGGGCTGCCGGGCTGGGTCGGCACGGCCGTGGCCCTGGTCGCCGTCTACGTGGCACTCCTGGTCCTCACGGCCTCCCTCGTGGTCGCCGGGGCCCGCTTCGCCACCCTGCTGCCCACCTACCAGGCCGAGCTGGACGCGCTGCTGGACGGGCTGGTCGCGGCCCTCGCCCAGTTCGGGGTGGGACAGGAGCAGATCTCCCGGATCCTCGCGGGGGTGGACCTCGGGCGGGTGGCCTCCCTGGCGGGCGGACTGCTGGGCGGCCTGCTCGCCCTGCTCACCAGCCTGTTCTTCATCGTGACCCTCGTGCTGTTCATGGCGGTGGACGCCGCGTCCTTCCCCGGCAAGCTGGCGGCCCTGCGCGGCGCCCCGGGGGAGCTCGCCGTGGCGCTGGGCCGCTTCGCCGCACGAGCCGGAAGTACCTGATCGTCACCACGGCGTTCGGACTGATCGTCGCGGCGGTGGACACCCTGGCGCTGATCTGGCTCGGCGTGCCCGTCGCGGTGCTGTGGGGCCTGCTGGCGTTCATCACCAACTACATCCCCAACATCGGCTTCGTTCTGGGCCTCGTCCCACCGGCCCTGATCGGCCTGCTCGAGGGCGGGCCGCGGCTGATGCTCGCGGTGATCGCGGTCTACAGCGTGGTCAACGTGGTGATCCAGACCTTCATCCAGCCGAAGATCGTCGGGGACGCGGTGGGGCTCTCCGTGACGGTGACCATGCTCTCGCTCGTCTTCTGGGCCGCCACCCTGGGGGCCCTGGGCGCGCTGCTGGCGGTGCCGCTCACGCTCTTCTTCAAGGCGGTCCTCGTGGACGCCGACCCCCGCACCCGGTGGGTCGGCCCGCTGCTGTCCGGCCCGGCGGACGCCGGCCGGGATGCCGCGGCCCCGGGGGCGGGGGCCGGTGCCCCGGCGGTCGCTCCGACGGCGCCCGGCCCGGCCGAGGCCCGTCCGGCGGAGGCGGCCCGGCTGCTGACGGAGCGCCCGCCCCGGGTGCGCCGGACCAGGATCTCCGGGCGCCCGGGGCGGGCCTCGTGACGGCGCGCCGAGCCGGCGCTCAGAGTGCCGGCTCGGCCGGGGCGCGCCCGGGTGCCGCCTGGGCCAGGACCCGGGCCTTCTCGGCCTCGAACTCCTGGGCGGTGAGCGCCCCGCGGTCGCGCAGGTCGGTCAGCAGGGCGAGCTGCTGGGCGTTGTCGGTCGGCGCGTACCGGGCCACGAACTGCCGGCTCGCCGTGTCGATCGCCTGACGCTCCTGCTCGGTGGCCCCGGCCGGCCGGACGACGAGGTAGATCAGGGTGCCCAGGAACGGCAGGAAGATGACCACCAGGGTCCACACCGCCTTCATGACCCCCCCGGATGTCGTCGCGCCGGAAGATGTCGTGCAGCGCCATGCCCCACACCAGGAACAGCGGCACCCAGATCAGCATCAGTACAAAGACGTCCCAGAGATCCATCGGGTTCTCCTCGGTCCACGCGGCCGCGGCGTCTCCGGGCCCGGCTCCAGGCTCAGGCCTGGCCGGGCGCGGCGGGATCACCCCCGGCGGGTGATCGTGGGACCGGGGGAGGACCCGCCCAGCAGGCCCAGCTCTCCGGCCCGCAGCACCGCCTGGCGCCGGGTGCCGACCCCGAGCTTGCGGTACAGGGACTTCAGGTGGACCTTGACGGTGTTCACCGACAGGTAGAGCTCGCCGGCGATCTCCGAGTTGCTCATCATCGTCGGCAGCAGCTGCAGGACGCTGCGCTCCCGGTTGGTCAGCGGCTCGGCCGGCCCGGGGGGAGCCGCGGGGCGCGCGGCTCCGCCGAGCCGCGCGGCCGTGCCGTTCCAGCAGGCGCAGCGCGCCGTCCCCGGCCACGAGGAAGGGACGGGCGATGCCCTCCGGGGCGGCCACGGTCAGCGCCCGGTCCAGTGCCGCCTGGGCCGGCGCGTCCTCGCGCAGCCGGTCGTGGGCCAGGGCGGCGAGCACCCAGAGGTCGGTGGCCGGGCCGCGGTCCTCCGGCGGCTGCTCCAGCAGCGGCTGCAGCACCTGCAGGCACTCCTGCGGCCGGCCGGCCACCAGACGGGAGCGGGCGAGCAGCACCAGGCGGTGGGCGTGGGGGCGCTCGCCCGCCGCCGCGGTCCGGGCGGCGGCGAGCAGGTGCGCGGCCTCCTCCGGGTGCCCCTCCGCCAGGAGCACCTCGGCCTCCACGAGCGTGCACCACTGCCCCAGGAAGCGGGGCATGGCCCAGTCCGCCGTCCGCCGGCGCAGCTGCGCCAGGCCGGCGCGCGCCGCCCGGAGGTCTCCCCGCGACACCTCCAGGCGGGCGCCGACCAGGGACAGGCCCGTCTCCGCGTAGCGGTCCCGCAGGTTCCCCACGCAGGCGAGTCCGCGCGCGAGCGCGGCGGCGCAGGCCTCCGTGTCGACCTCGAGCAGCCGGATCAGCGACTCGGCCAGGTAGGCCGTGGCCGCCTGCGGCAGGAACGTCCAGCCGGACTCCTCCGCCACGGCCAGGGCGATGTCCACGTCCCGGCGGGCCTCGTGCAGCCGTCCGCCCATCGCCTCGAGCACGGCGAGGTTCCCGTGCAGGTGCAGGGCCAGCACCGGGGTCATCGCCTGGCGGGCCGAGACCGCCCTGATCGTGCGCCGCAGCGCCGTCTCGGCCTCGCCCAGCTCCCCGGACCACAGCCGGCCCATCGCCTGCACGGTGGTCGCGGCGATGCGGTAGACGGGAGCGGCCGGCATCTCTTCGGGCAGGACGTCCTCGAGCCGCCGGAGCGCCTGCTCCGAGGACCGCACCTGCGCGGCGGCGTCCGCGTGCATCCAGGCGAGCAGCGCCTCCAGGGTGGTGAGGACCGCCTCCGTCAGCTGGGCGTCGCGCGGGCCGAGACCGGGCAGCAGCGCCCGTGCGCGGGCGATGCGGGAGGCGAGGCCCCCGGCGTCGTACTCGGCGTAGCTGGCCACGGTCGTCGCCGCCGCGACCTCGGCGTGCCGGGTGACGAGGTCGACGGGCGCGTCCGCGAGGAGGGCGACGAGCGCGGCGCGCTCCGTGCCGAGCATCTCCGCGCCGGCGCTGCGCAGCACGAACCGCGCGAGCGCGGTCCAGTCCTCGGCGGCCCGCAGGTGCCGGGCGGCCTCGAGCAGCTCCCCGCGCGCCGCGAACCAGGCCGCGGCCCGCCGGTGCAGCTCCTGCCGGCGCTCGGGGGCCTGGGTCCGGAGCCGGTGGCGCAGCAGGTCCCCGAAGAGCTGGTGGCAGCGGTACCACTCGCCCCGGTCGTCGAGGGCGACGACGAACAGGTCCGCCCGCGCGAGCCGGCCCAGCAGCAGGCGGCCGTCCGCGCGGCCGGTGAGGGCGTCGGCCAGGTCCCCGAGATCCGGTGGACCACGCAGGTGTCCAGCAGGAACCCGGTCAGCTCGGGGTCCTGGCCGTCCAGGACCTCCTGCACGAAGTAGTCGGCCACGGCCCGCTGGTCGCCGGCGAGCTGCTCGACGACGGCGCCGAGGTCTCCCGAGTTCTCCAGGGACAGGGCCGCCAGACGCAGCCCGGCCGCCCACCCCTCGGTCTTCTCCAGGAGTGCGGCCAGCTGCGCCGGTGGCAGCACCACGCCGTGGGCCCGGAGCAGCTGCGCGGCCTCCTCGGCGTCGAACTCCAGGTCACCCGCGCGCAGCTCCGTGAGCCGCCCCTCGAGGCGCAGCCGCTGCAGGGGGAGCCCCGGGACGGTCCGTGTCGCCACGACCAGGCGCAGTCCGCCGAGGCCGCGGCGGACCACCGCGGCGAGGGACTGCTCGGCGGCGGTGCCCGCGATCAGGTGCGCGTCGTCGAGCACCAGCACCCGCGGCCCTGGCAGCGCCGTGCAGGCCTCCACCAGGACGGAGACGAAGCGCGGGTCGTGCGCGGAGGGCGGGTGCAGGGTCGCCAGCGGGCTGGCCGGCGGCACGTCGTGCACGGCCTGCAGCGAGGAGAGCACCCGGGCCCAGAACTGGTGCGGGTCCGCGTCGGCCGGCTCGACCGACAGCCACGCGACCGGCGGGCGGCGCCCGGTGGCCCACGAGGCCAGCAGGAGCGTCTTGCCCGAGCCCGCCGGGCCGGACACGACCACCGTGCCGGCCGCCACGCCGTCGTCGAGCAGCCGCTCCAGACGGGGACGGCGCACGAGCCCGGCGGGCAGCCGGGGGACGAGGGACCGGGCGGCCGTCAGGCCTCCGGACGCGCCCGCCAGCCCCCGTGTCGGTGCGGTCCTCATGCTTCGAGGCTACTCGCGAGGAAGGAAGGCCGGTACTGTGCCCTCCGCGTCCGGGCGGTTCGGCCCCTGGCCGGGGGCGTGGCGGCGACCGGCCGGTGCGCCGGAGCGGGACCGGGGCGGGTGGTCCGGGGCCCGCTCGGGGCGCACGGGCAACGGCGGGGTGCCTCACGCTGGCGGCCCCCCCGGAGGCCGCGGCGCGGGACGGCCGTGCGTGCCCCGGCGTCAGGTCCTCTGCCTCGAGCACGGCGCAGAACCGTCGGTGGTCCTCGGCGTTGCGGTCCGCGTACGCCTCGGCGAAGTCCGCCAGGGCCTCGTCGAGGACCTTGCCCTGGGCCAGGTAGGCCGCGAGCGCCATCCGGTCCCCGGAGCGTGCGTGGGCCCGGGCCAGGGTCCAGCCGCACAGCTCGCCGTAGGACCGCATCCCACCGGGGGTCATCCGCTCCACCGCGGCGGAGGCCTTCCAGTCCCGCAGCTGGCGGACGTAGTAGTCGCGGTGCACCCCGTCGGCGTCGACCACGGACAGCCAGCCCAGGAACGTGTCGCTGGCGGCCTGCATGAGCCGCTGCCCGGCGACCACGCGCTCGCCCCCGTGCTCGACCCCGGGCACGCCGGACGGGACGGCCCCGGCGGCGGCGAGCACCGACGCCCCGGCCTCCTTGACCTGGAGGAAGAGCGGCTCACCGTCGGCCCGCCCCGTGAGGAGCACGAGCCAGCTGCGCGTCCCCACGCTGCCGAGCCCGCGCACGCTGCGGGCGATGTCGACCACGTCGAACTGGTCGAGCAGGAAGCGGCGGTCGCTCACGAGGGTCTCGCGGTAGCCGTCCAGGAGCCGGGCCATGCGCTCGGCGAGGGCCGTGTGCTCGGCCGGGCCCAGCAGCTCCCGGGCCGGCACGACGACGGGCGGGTCCGCCGCGAAGCGCGGCCGGCCCGCGACCTCCTCCGTCAGCGTGCCCAGGAGCCGGCGGCTGTCGCGGGAGCGGGCCTTGCGCAGCGCCGCCTCGGTGCGGCGGGAGGCCTCCTTGCCCCGGGCGTACTGGTGCCGGACCTGCTCGGTGTCGGCGGCCGCGTACCAGACGGCCAGGGTGGACTCGCGCGCGAAACCGCGCACCGCCCGGCGGTAGGACCGCGCCGCGGCGGCGACGACGCCGCGGCGCTCGTCCCGGCCGAAGCCGTTCTGGCGTCCGGCCACGGCGAAGCTGGCGGCCAGGCGCAGCACGTCCCACTCCCACGGGCCGCGGGCGGTCTCGTCGAAGTCGTCGAGGTCGAACAGGAGCCGGCGCTCCGGGGTGCCGAAGACCCCGAAGTTCGACAGGTGGGCGTCCCCGCACAGCTGCACCTCCAGGCCGGTGCCGGGCCGGTGGGCGAGGTCGTGGGCCATGACGAGCGCCGCGCCCCGGAAGAAGGCGAAGGGCGAGGCGGCCATGCGCTCGTGCCGCAGCGGGACGAGCTCCGGCAGCCGCCCCTCGTCCTGGGAGCGCAGCAGCGCCACGGGGTCGCGCTGCCCGCGCACGGGCTCCAGCAGGCCGTGGGCGGACAGCGGGCAGCGCTCGCGGGCCCGCTCGGCCGCCTCCGCGGACCGCGGTGGCGGGGTGAAGCTCGGGGTCACGTCCGTGTCCTCCGTCCGTCTCGGCCGGTCCCCGTCGCCGGGCGCCCGGGGGAACGGGCGGCAGCCCGCTGCGGCCACTCTCGCCCCACCGCGCCCCGTGGCGGCTCACCTGCCGCGGGTGAATCCGGGGCTCCCGCGCCGCTGCGCCCCGGGAGCGACTCGTTCCCGGCGGCCCCGCACCGGACGCGACCACCGGTACACTGCTCGGGATCCCGCCGCCCGTGGCGGGACGCCGCGGGACGCGAAGGAGCGTCGAGGATGAAGGACCTGTACACCCTGCCGAAGGCGGAGCTGCACCTGCACATCGAGGGCACCCTGGAGCCCGAGCTCGCGTTCGAGCTCGCCGCCCGGAACGGCCTGGAGCTGCCGTACGCCTCGGTGGAGGAGCTGCGGCGGCAGTACGACTTCGAGGACCTGTCCTCCTTCCTGGAGCTCTACTACGCCACGATGGCCGTGCTGCGCGAGGCCTCGGACTTCGAGGCCCTCACCCGCGCCTACCTCGACCGGGCGGCGGGCCAGGGCCTGCGCCACGTCGACGTCTTCTTCGACCCGCAGGCGCACACGGCCCGGGGGGTGCCGCTGGAGGCGGTGATCGACGGCATCCGCGCCGGCCTGGACACCGCCCGTGCGCAGCACGGCATCACCAGCACGCTGCTGCTGTGCTTCCTGCGCGACCGGCCCGCCGCCGAGGCCCTGGCCATGTTCGACGCGCTGGGGGACCAGCTCGTCCGGATCGACGGGATCGGCCTCGACTCGGCCGAGGTGGGCCACCCGCCGGCGCTGTTCGAGGAGGTCTTCGCCCGGGCACGGGCCGCGGGGCTGCACGTGGTCGCCCACGCGGGGGAGGAGGCCGGTCCCGAGTACGTCCGGGAGGCGCTGGACGTGCTGCGCGTCGAGCGGGTGGACCACGGCATCCAGTGCCTGCAGGACCCCCGGCTCGTGGAGCGCCTCGTCGCCGACCGGGTGCCGCTGACCGTGTGCCCGCAGTCCAACGTGCGCCTGCGGGTGGTCCGCACGCTCGCGGAGCACCCGGTGCTGGAGATGCTCGAGCGCGGGCTCGTGGTGACCGTCAACTCGGACGACCCCGCATACTTCGGCGGCTACGTGGGCGACGCCTTCCAGGGGCTGCGCGAGGCCCTCGGGCTCACCGACGAGCAGGCCGCCGCGCTGGCCCGCAACGCGGTGGACGCCTCCTTCGCCGGGGCGCCGCGCAAGCGGGAGATGCACGAGGAGATCCGCGCGTGGGAGCGCGGCTGAGCCGCCGCGCCGCCGTGCCCGGCCCGCCGGGTGCTCTGTGCCATAATCGAGCCGACCGCGCACGTCCGACCAGGAGCGACCCATGAGCGAGATCCCCGCCGACCTGTCCTACACGGCCGAGCACGAGTGGGTCGCGGACCCCGGAGCCGACGGCGTGGTGCGCATCGGCATCACCGACCACGCGCAGAGCGAGCTGGGCGACGTCGTCTTCGTCCAGCTGCCCGAGGTGGGGGAGGCCGTCGAGGCCGGCGCCGCCGTGGGCGAGATCGAGTCCACCAAGTCCGTCAGCGACATCTTCGCCCCGGTCTCCGGCGAGGTCACCGCGGTCAACGACCGCCTCGAGGAGGAGCCCGCGGCCGTGAACACCGCCCCCTACGGCGAGGGCTGGCTGTTCGAGGTCCGTCCCGCGGACGAGGACTACCGGTCCGGGCTGCTGGACGCGGAGGGCTACGCCGCGCAGCTGGGCTGAACCGCCCCGGGCCGTGCCCGGTGGACCGGCGACCGGGACGTGTCCCGGCCGCCGCGTCCCGTCGCCCCCACCCAGTACACTGGGAACTGCAACCGGGTGGCTCCGGCCGCCCCCGGGAGAACCCCGGGACAGGCGGTCGCGGGGTCGGGATCCCACGGGATCCGCCAACCAACACGTCACCAGTCGAGGGAAGAGATGTCCAGAACCCAGAACGGCTCGAACGCACCCCAGGGGGAGCCGGAGACCACGTCGATCCAGATCGTGGCCGAGGTCCTCTCCCGCGCCGCTTCCCACAAGCTCTCGCCGGAGGAGAACGCCGCGGTCTCGGCCCTGCCCCCGCGCAGCGCCCTGCTCGTCGCCCACGACAGCGGCGGCACCGGTTCGCGCTTCCTCCTGGACCGGGACGAGGTCCCCGCCGGACGCCACCCGTCCTCGGAGATCTTCCTGGACGACGTCACCGTATCCCGCCGGCACGCCCGGTTCGTCCGCCGCGGCGACACCTTCGAGCTCATCGACTCCGGGTCCCTCAACGGGACCTACGTCAACGGGGACCGGGTGGACAGCGCGACGCTCGACAACGGCGACGAGGTCCAGATCGGGAAGTTCCGGTTCACGTTCTACCGTTCGCTGCGCACGCAGTCGGACCAGTAGAAGGGAGCCATGGCCGACCCCGCCGAGACCGACCTGCACCGGGACGACGTCCAGCACGAGCCCCGGGTGGGCATCAGCGCCGTGCTCAAGGAGCTCGGTGCGGATCACCCGGGCATCACCGCCTCGAAGCTGCGCTTCCTCGAGGACAAGGGCCTGGTGCATCCGGCCCGCACCGCCTCGGGCTACCGGAAGTTCTCCCGGGCCGACATCGAGCGGCTGCGCCGCATCCTGGAGCTCCAGCGCGACCGCTACCTCCCGCTGAAGGTCATCCGGGAGCGGCTCGACGCCGACGCGACCTCCCCGGACGACGGTGACCGGCGGACCCCGGAGGCCGCGGACCCCGTGACCGCCCCCATCCCGATCGTCCCCGCACCGCCCGCGTACAGCCTGCGCGAGCTGGCCGGGCGCACCGGGGCCGGGATCCCCCTCGTGCGCGAGCTCGTGAGCTACGGGCTGATCCGCGAGCAGAACGGCGTCTTCGACGACCACGCGCTGGCGATCACCCGCGCCGCCCTCGCCCTCACCGCCCACGGCCTCGAGCCGCGGCACCTGCGCCCCTTCAAGGCCGCGGCGGACCGCGAGCTCGGCCTGGTGGAGCGGGCCGTGGCGCCGCTGAGCTCCCGCCGCGACGCCGCCTCGCGCGCCCGGGCCGTCGAGCGCGCCCAGGAGATCTCCGGGCTGTGCCTGACCATCCACACCTCGCTCGTGAGGTCCGAGATCGCCGCGCTCCAGGAGCGCGCCGCGGTGGAGCACTGACATGGCCGTGCACCAGGTCCTGATGGAGATCGCCGGGGTGCGGATGGACGTGCCGTCCGCGCAGCCGGTCGTGGTGCTGCGCGAGGTGGAGGGCGGGCGGCACCTGCCGATCTGGATCGGCACCAACGAGGCGACGTCGATCGTCTTCGCGGTGCAGGGCATCGAACCGCCCCGGCCGCTGACGCACGACCTGCTGCTCTCGGTGGCCACCGCCTTCGGGCGCACCCTCACCCGGGTGCGGATCCACACGGTGGAGGAGGGCGTCTTCCACGCGGCCCTGGAGTTCTCGGACGGGACGGTGGTGGACTCCCGTGCCTCGGACGCGATCGCCCTGGCGGCCCGCACGGACTGTCCCATCCTGTGCACCGAGACCGTCCTGGACGAGGCCGGGCTCGTGATGAGCGGGGACGGCGAGCTGCGGGAGCCGTCGCACCGTTCCGGCGAGGCCGAGCAGCAGCTGCCCCCGGAGACGCAGGTCGAGCAGTTCCGGGACTTCCTGGACAACGTCGATCCGGAGGACTTCTGAGCGACCGGCCGGGGGCCGCGCCGACACGGGCCCGGAACGGCGGATGTCTTTGACCCCGTCACCGGGGAGGTCTAACGTCGAAGCTGTACTCGAGGTGTCCCCGGGGGGTCCGGACGTCTCGCCGAGAGCATGTCCTGCCGGTGCCGCGAGGGCCGGACCCACGAACGAGGAGGCGGCGTGAGCGACCGCGAGCAGCCCGGCGGCCCGGCCGGGCCCGATCGCCCTCCGGCCCACGGCACCCAGGGCGTCCTCTTCGACGACTCGGTGGTCCGGGACGAGTCCGTGGGCTACCGCGGGCCCACGGCGTGCAAGGCCGCGGGCATCACCTACCGGCAGCTCGACTACTGGGCGCGCACCGGCCTGGTGGAGCCCACCGTCCGCGGCGCCTCCGGCTCCGGGACCCAGCGGCTGTACAGCTTCCGGGACATCCTGGTGCTCAAGATCGTCAAGCGGCTCCTGGACACCGGGGTCTCCCTGCAGCAGATCCGCACCGCCGTCGGCGCGCTGCGGGCGCAGGGCGTCGAGGACCTCGCGCAGCTCACGATGATGAGCGACGGCGCCAGCGTCTACGCCTGCACCTCCCCGCACGAGGTCATCGACCTGGTGCAGGGCGGCCAGGGGGTCTTCGGGATCGCGGTGGGCCGGGTGTGGCGTGAGGTCGAGGGGACCCTCGCGGCGATGCCCGGGGAGCACACCGGGCAGCCGCCCGCCCCGGCCGGGCGTCCCGCGCCCGACGACGAACTCTCGGCCCGCCGGGCCCGCCGGCAGAGCGCGGGCTGAGGTCCGGGCTCAGGCCGCCCGCTCCAGCAGGCCCTGGAGGATCGCCGTGAACCGCCCGGAGAGGTCCTTGGCCTCGGCGCCGGGCCACCGGTGGATCGGCCAGGCCGCGCCCTGCGCCTGCTGCCACACGGGCAGGTCCGGGAGCACGGGACTGACCAGCAGCGGCCCGAACAGCTCCCCGAGCTCCTGCAGCCGGTGACGGTGCTCCACCGACGCGTGCCGGACCTTGTTCACCACCACGCCGGCGGACGGCACCGCCCAGCTGCGGCTCTGCTCGAACTGGGCGATGGCGGTCATGGTGCGCTTCGTCCCCGCGACCGAGAACAGGGACGGCTCCGCGACGCAGAGGACCTTGTCGCTGGCCGCCCACGCGGTGCGCGTGAGGGCGCTGAGGGTCGGGGGGCAGTCGACCAGCACCAGGTCGTAGCCGGAGACCCCCGCCAGGGCCCGCTCCAGCCGGCCCAGGTCCTTGTCCCGGTACTCGGAGCGGTCGAGGTAGGACGAGCGCGCGGATCCCGGGGCCACGTCGAGGGCCTTGGCGTCGAGGCCCTCGCGCACCGCCCAGGCCGAGGCCACGACCACGCGCTCGAGGGCTCCCCGGCGGGGCCGGCGCAGCGCCCCGCCCACGTCGTGGCCGCGCGCCGGCTGCACGCCCAGCCCGGTCGTGGCGTCGGCGTGGGGGTCGAGGTCCACCACGAGGGTGGGCACGCCTGCCCGGAGCGCCGCGGAGGCGATCCCGAGGGTCACCGAGGACTTGCCGACACCGCCCTTGAGGCTGCTGACGCTGACGATCTGCACGGAGGGGGCACCCTTCGTTCGCGGGGGGACTGGGGAAACAGGGGCGCAGGCTCCTCGTGCCCGGGGTCGGGGGCCGCGGTGAGGAGACGGTCCGGGCCCATCGTAGCCGGGCACGCGTGCCCGGCCCCGGCGCGGCGCGGGGTCACACGCGACCCGGCGGCCCGCCCCGCCGCGCGAGGGGAGTACCCTGACCACGGACACCCGCCGTGACGGCGGTCACAGTCCGCCCCGGTGCGGCGTGGTTCACTGGTCAGGGGCGCCCGCGGGTGGCCATGCTGACCGTGTGTCCGGAGGGGCACGACCTTCGAAGAAACAGTGCCCGGGTGTCCGCCGGACGGCCCCGGGCGCGGGACGGGTGTAGATGTTCTCCAAGATCCTGGTGGCCAACCGCGGTGAGATCGCGATCCGCGCCTTCCGCGCCGCGTACGAGCTCGGGGCCAAGACGGTGGCGGTGTTCCCCTACGAGGACCGCAACTCGATCCACCGGCAGAAGGCCGACGAGGCGTACCGGATCGGGGAGGAGGGCCACCCCGTGCGGGCCTACCTCGACGTCGAGGAGATCATCCGGGTCGCCAAGGAGTCCGGGGCCGACGCCATCTACCCCGGCTACGGCTTCCTCTCCGAGAACCCGGAGCTGGCCCGGGCGGCGGCCCGGGAGGGCATCACGTTCGTGGGCCCGGCCGCGGAGATCCTGGAGCTGGCGGGCAACAAGGTCGCCGCGCTCAAGGCCGCCAAGCGCGCCGGGATCCCCACCCTGGCCTCCACGGAGCCCTCGGCGGACGCCGAGGCGCTGCTCGCCCAGGCGGCGGACATCGGCTTCCCCATCTTCGTCAAGGCGGTCGCCGGCGGCGGCGGCCGGGGGATGCGCCGGGTGGAGACCCCCGGGGCGCTGCCCGAGGCGCTGGCGGCGGCGATGCGCGAGGCCGACACCGCCTTCGGGGACCCCACCGTGTTCCTGGAGCAGGCGGTGCTGCGCCCCCGCCACATCGAGGTGCAGATCCTGGCCGACAACGAGGGCGAGATCGTCCACCTCTTCGAGCGCGACTGCTCGCTGCAGCGCCGGCACCAGAAGGTCGTGGAGATCGCCCCGGCCCCGAACCTCGACGAGGGCATCCGCCGGGCCCTGCACGCCGACGCCGTGAAGTTCGCCCGGGAGCTGGGCTACGTCAACGCCGGGACGGTGGAGTTCCTGGTGGACACCGCCGGGGAGCGCGCCGGCCAGCACGTGTTCATCGAGATGAACCCGCGCATCCAGGTGGAGCACACGGTGACCGAGGAGATCACCGACGTGGACCTGGTCCAGTCCCAGCTGCGGATCGCGGCCGGGGAGTCCCTGGCCGATCTCGGCATCGCCCAGGAGCAGCTGGCGGTGCGCGGGGCCGCGCTGCAGTGCCGGATCACCACCGAGGACCCGGCCAACGGCTTCCGCCCCGACGTCGGGAAGATCTCCGCCTACCGCTCCGCCGGCGGGGCGGGGGTGCGCCTGGACGGGGGCACCGTCTACGCGGGCGCGGAGATCTCCCCGCACTTCGACTCCATGCTCGTGAAGCTCACCTGCCGCGGCCGGGACTACACCACCGCGGTGCACCGCTCCCAGCGCGCCCTGGCCGAGTTCCGCATCCGCGGGGTGGCCACCAACATCCAGTTCCTGCAGGCGGTGCTGGCCGACCCCGAGTTCCTCGCCGGGGACGTGGCCACCGACTTCATCGAACGGCGCCCCGAGCTGCTCGAGGCCAGGACCTCGGGCGACCGGGCCACCAAGGCGCTCACGTGGCTGGCTGAGGTCACCGTGAACAAGCCCAACGGCGAGCGGGTCGAGGGCATCGACCCGCGCAACAAGCTGCCCCGCTACCCGGGGGACAAGGTCGACGAGCCCTTCCGCTCGCCCTTCGACGGGCCCTCCGAGCACACCCCGCCGCCGGGCTGGCGGCAGAGGCTGCAGGAGCTGGGCCCCGAGGGCTTCGCGAAGGCCCTGCGGGAGCAGTCCGCGGTGGCGGTGACGTCCACGACCTTCCGCGACGCCCATCAGTCGCTGCTGGCCACCCGGGTGCGCACCCGCGACCTGCTCGCAGCCGCCCCGGCCTACGCCCACACCCTCCCGCAGCTGCTCTCGGTCGAGGCCTGGGGCGGGGCGACCTACGACGTCGCGCTGCGCTTCCTCGGCGAGGACCCCTGGGAGCGGCTGCGGCTGCTGCGCGAGGCGATGCCCAACATCCCGATCCAGATGCTGCTGCGCGGGCGCAACACGGTGGGCTACACCCCGTACCCCACCGAGGTCACCGACGCCTTCGTCACGGAGGCCGCCGCCACCGGGGTGGACATCTTCCGGATCTTCGACGCGCTCAACGACGTCGAGCAGATGCGCCCGGCCATCGAGGCGGTGCGGGCGACCGGCACCGCGGTGGCCGAGGTCGCCCTGTGCTACACCGGCAACCTCCTGGACCCGGCCGAGGACCTCTACACCCTCGACTACTACCTCGACCTCGCCCAGCAGTGCGTCGACGCCGGCGCCCACGTGCTGGCGATCAAGGACATGGCCGGGCTGCTGCGCCCGGCCGCGGCCGCCACGCTCGTCACCGCCCTGCGGGAGCGCTTCGACCTGCCCGTGCACCTGCACACCCACGACACCGCCGGTGGCCAGCTCGCCACGCTGATGGCGGCGATCGAGGCCGGGGTGGACGCCGTGGACGTCGCCGAGGCCTCGATGGCCGGCACCACCTCCCAGGTCCCGGCCTCGGCGCTGATCGCCGCGCTGGCCCACACCGACCGCGACACCGGCATCCCGCTGGAGGCGGCCACCGCGATGGAGCCCTACTGGGAGGTCATCCGCCGGATGTACGCCCCCTTCGAGTCCGGGCTCACCGCCCCGACCGGGCGGGTCTACCGGCACGAGATCCCCGGCGGGCAGCTGTCGAACCTGCGCCAGCAGGCGATCGCGCTGGGGCTGGGGGAGCGCTTCGAGGCCATCGAGGACATGTACACCGCCGCCAACGCCATGCTCGGGCGGCTGGTGAAGGTCACCCCGTCCTCCAAGGTCGTCGGCGACCTCGCACTGCAGCTGGTGGGCATGGGCGTGGACCCGGCCGAGTTCGAGGCCCAGCCGCAGAGGTTCGACATCCCGGACTCGGTGATCAGCTTCCTGGCCGGGGAGCTGGGCACGCCCCCGGGCGGGTGGCCCGAGCCGTTCCGCACCCGGGCGCTGGAGGGGCGCACCGTCAAGGTGGGGATCACCGAGCTGGCCCCCGAGGACTCGCAGGCCCTGGCCGGGGACTCCGCGACCCGGCGGGCGACGCTCAACCGGCTGCTCTTCGCCGGCCCCACCCGTGACTTCGAGGCCAGCCGGGCGAAGTACGGCAATCTCGCCCTGCTGCACACCCGGGACTTCCTCTACGGTCTGACCTCGGACCACGAGCACGTGATCTCCCTGGGCAAGGGGGTGCGGCTGCTCGTCACGCTGCAGGCGATCTCGGAGGCCGACGACAAGGGCATGCGCACGGTGATGGTCACCCTCAACGGCCAGCCGCGCATGATCGAGGTCCGGGACACCTCGGTGGCCTCGGCCGTGCCCGAGACCGAGAAGGCCGACCCCGCCGACCCCGGCCACGTGGCCGCTCCCTTCGCCGGCGCCGTGACCGTCACGGCGGCCGAGGGGGACACCGTGGAGGCCGGGGCCCAGGTGGCCACCATCGAGGCCATGAAGATGGAGGCCTCCATCACGGCCCCCACCGGCGGGACCGTCAGGCGCGTCGCGCTGCAGGGGGTCACGCAGGTCTCCGGCGGGGACCTCCTGCTCGTCCTGGAGCCCGCGGGCTGAGGCGTCCCGCCCGGGCGGGCGGCCGGGCCGTCGTGGGAAGCCCGCCGGGGCGTCGGAGGGCCGGGGCGGTGCGCCCGGCTCAGGCCGACCACACCTGGCGGAACTTCCCGGAGGGCTCCGGGCGGGGCGGGTCCGGGGCGTGCCGGACACGGACCGCGCCCAGGCCCCGGTCCGCGAGGAAGGCGCGCACCCGGGCGTCCACGGCCGCGCGCACCCGCCCCGGATCGGCGCCGGACTCCGGCTCCAGCCGCAGGACGAGGGTGTCCGGGGCGGTCCGCACCGCCTGGAACCGCCGGACCCCCGGGGTCTCCTCGACGACCGTGCCCAGGGCCAGGGGCAGCACGGGCACCGCGCGCCCGTCGGCCGACGCGAAGCGCAGGACGTCCCCGGCGCGCCCCTCCACCCGCACCGCGGGCAGCGGGCTGCCGCACGGGCACGGGTCGGCCGGGAGCTCGACGCGGTCGCCGAGGTCGTAGCGGACGATGGGCTGCACCCGGTTGCCGAGGTCCGTCACCAGCACGGTGGCCGAGGTGCCGCCCGGCGGCACGGGCCGGCCGTCCTCGTCGACGGGCTCGAACAGGTACCGGTCGGCGTTCACGTGCAGCGTCCCGCGGTGGCACTGCACGGCCAGGCCCGGCGCCTCGGAGGCCGCGTACTCGTCGAGGACGGGACAGCCGAAGGCGGCCCGGATCCGGCGCCGGGCGGCGGGGGTGAGCGTCTCCCCGCCCACGGCGACCAGCGCCGGGGCGATCCGCAGCCGCCCGCCGGCCTGCTCCGCGGCGAGCAGGTCCACGGCGCTCGGATAGCCCACGAGCACGGTGGGGCGGAAGGCGTCGAGCTCCGCCGCGAGCTCGGGGAGCGGCCGCAGGACGGAGAGCACGCGCAGCCGCTCGCGCCGGCGCGGGCTCCGCCGCCGCAGGTCCTCGGCGGCGGTGACGGCCGCGAAGTGCCCGCCCGTGGCCAGCAGCGCGGCCACGCGCAGGCCGTGGCGGGCCACCGGGGCGAGCACGTCGCGGCGCAGGAGCGTGCGCCGCGCCCGGACCCCCAGCACCGCGCCGGCGCTCGACCACGAGCGGTGGTCGTGCACCAGCACCGCGGGCTCCCCGCTGCTCCCGGAGCTCGTGAGCACGTGGTACCGGCCGAGGTAGGGGACGCCCACCCGGGCCGGGTCGGCCAGGACATCACGGCGCAGCCCCGCGAGGGTGATCCGCGGGTCGGTCACCCACTGGTCGAAGTGCTCCATGAGCTGCGGCTTCGCCACCGGCGGCAGGACCACCGGCTCCGTCACGTCCGGCGGCACCGCGCGGTAGAGCCGCCGGTAGTAGGGCGACGCCCGGCGGGCGTGCCGCACGAGCGCGGCCAGGCGGACCTGCTGCCGGTGCGCCACGGCCGCCGCCCCGGCGTGCTCGACCCACCAGGCGTCCCCCGCCGCCCCGGCCGCCGCGGCTGTGGCCATCGCATCCTCCGTGTCCGTGCCTGTGCCTGTGCTCGTGCCCGTGCCCGTGGACCCAGGGTAGGGCCGGCCGGCCGGGAGGGCACGGGAGCCGCATAGGATGACGCCATGCGGACATTCGACCTCATCATCATCGGCTCCGGCTCCGGCAACTCGATCCTCAACGAGGACTACGAGGGCCTGGACGTGGCGATCGTCGACGGGGGGACCTTCGGGGGCACCTGTCTGAACGTGGGCTGCATCCCCACGAAGATGTACGCCTACCCGGCCACGCTGGCCCGGCACACCGCGGACGCCGACCGGCTCGGGGTCCGCGCGGAGGTGCAGGAGGTGCGCTGGCGGGAGATGCGGGACCGGATCTTCGGGCGGATCGACGCGATCTCCCAGGGGGGCCTGGAGTACCGCCGGACGCTGCCGCAGGTGACCGTCTACCAGGAGCACGTGCGCTTCATCAGGCCGCGGGTCCTGCGCACCGCGTCCGGGGAGGAGATCACCGCCCCGCAGATCGTGGTGGCCTCCGGGTCCCGCCCGGTCCGCCCCAACGTCCCCGGGATCGACCTGCCCCAGGTGCACACCTCGGACACCGTGATGCGCATCGACGAGCTGCCCCGTCGCGTGGTGGTGGTCGGCGGCGGCTACATCGGCGCCGAGTTCGCCCACGTCTTCTCCAGCCTGGGCTCCCGGGTCACCCAGGTGAACCGCTCCCAGCGCCTCCTGCGCTACCACGACCCCGAGATCGCCGAGCGGTTCGCCCGGGAGGCCTCCCGGCAGTGGAAGCTCGAGACGGGCTGGGCGCTGTCGGCGATCGAGGAGTGGGCCGGGGACGAGTGCGCCGCGATGGTCACCTTCCGCGACCCCGAGGACCCGGAGCTCACCCTGCGCCTGCCCGCCGACATCGTGCTCGTGGCCACGGGCCGGCAGCCGAACACCGACGTGCTCGACGCCCGGGCGGGCGGGCTCGACGTGCGCGAGGACGGCCTGCTCGCCGTCGACGAGTACCAGCGGGCCCTCTCGGACGGGGCGCCGGCGGAGGGCGTGTGGGCGCTGGGCGACATCAGCTCCCCGTACCAGCTCAAGCACGTGGCCAACGCGGAGGCGCGCACGGTCCAGCACAACCTGCTGAACCCC
This sequence comes from Kocuria turfanensis, assembly GCF_001580365.1. Classification (NCBI taxonomy): domain Bacteria; kingdom Bacillati; phylum Actinomycetota; class Actinomycetes; order Micrococcales; family Micrococcaceae; genus Kocuria; species Kocuria turfanensis. The sequence continues at coordinate 57,966 of NZ_CP014480.1, forward strand.
GGCGACCTCCGGGCCACCGATCACCGGTTCGTCCCCTCGGCGGTGTTCAGCAGCCCGCAGATCGCCTCCGTGGGCATGACCCAGGACGAGGCCGAGCAGTGGGCGGTCGAGCACGGCACCGAGATCACGGTGAAGGTGCAGGACTACGGCGCCACGGCCTACGGCTGGGCCATGGAGGACCACACGGGCCTGTGCAAACTCATCGCGGAGAAGGGCACGGGCCGGCTGCTGGGCGCCCACCTCGTCGGGGAGGAGGCCTCCCTGCTGATCCAGCCGCTGGTGCAGGCCATGTCCTTCGGGCTGGACGCCCACACGATGGCCCGGGGCCAGTACTGGATCCACCCGGCCCTGACCGAGGTCGTGGAGAACGCGCTGCTGGGCCTGGAGGTCCCGGAGCACTCGCCGCTGGCCCGGCAGGAGCTGGTCGGCGGCCGGTGAGCCCACCGGCCGCCGCGCGGCTCAGCCCTCGCCGCGGCCCGGCAGGTGGGCGTGGGAGAGCTTCTCCTTGATCCGCTCCGCCGGGGTGGCCGGCGCGGGGGCCGGCTCCGGCGCCGGCCGCGAGTAGATCTCCTCGATCCGGTCCGCGAAGTCCTGGGCGATCCTCGCCCGCTTGATCTTCATGGACGGGGTCAGGTGCCCGGAGGCCTCCGTCCAGTCGACGTCGAGGATCTCGAACGAGCGGATGCTCTCCGCCCGGGAGACCGCCTTGTTGGCGTGGTCGACGATCTCCTGCACGTGCTCCACGATCCTCGGGTGCCGGGCGGCCTCGGCCAGCGGCATCGCCGGGTCCAGGCCCATCAGCTCCAGGCGCGCGGGCAGCACGTCCTGGTCCAGGGTCACGAGGGCCGCGACGAACGGGCGGTCGTCGCCGACGACCATCACCTGGGAGACCACGGCCGACGCGCGGATGGGGTCCTCCAGCACGTTGGGCACCACGTTCTTGCCGCCGGCGGTGACGATGATCTCCTTCTTCCGCCCGGTGATCGTCAGCGCGCCGTCCTCGTCCAGGGAGCCCAGGTCGCCGGTGCGGAACCACCCGTCCTCGAACGCGGCCGCGGTGAGGTCCTCGCGCCCGTGGTAGCCGCGCATCACGTGGGTGCCGCGGACCAGGACCTCCCCGTCCTCGGCGATCCGGACCTCGTTGCCGGGCAGCGGCAGCCCCACGGTGCCGATCTTGCCGACCTCCGGGGTGTTCACGGCGATCGGGGCGGTGGTCTCGGTCAGCCCGTAGCCCTCGACCACGTAGACGCCGATCCCGTTGAAGAAGTGGCCCAGGCGGGTCCCGAGGGCGGCCCCGCCCGAGACGGCGTGCGTGACCTCCCCGCCCATCGCCTCGCGCAGCTTGGCGTAGACGAGCCGGTCGTAGAGGGCGTGCCGGGCGCGCAGCAGCGGCAGCACCCGCCCGGACTGCTGGGCCCGGGAGTACGCCACGGCCGTGCGCACGGCCCGCTCGAAGATCAGGGCCTTGGCCTTCCCGCCCTTCTCGGCCTTGAGCCGGGCGCTCTGGTAGATCTTCTCGAACACCCGCGGCACGGCGAGGATGAACGTGGGCCGGAAGGACTCGAGGTCCCCCATGAGGTTCTTCACGTCCGGGGTGTGGGCCAGGACGGTGCCCGAGTAGAGGGCGATGACCTCCACGAAGCGCGCGAACACGTGGGCCAGCGGCAGGAAGAGCAGGGTGCGGGCGCCGGGGTGGATGATGTCCGCCACCACGAGGGTGGTGTTCTCGCACAGCCGCACGAAGTTGCCGTGCGTGAGCTCGCAGCCCTTGGGCGGGCCGGTGGTGCCGGAGGTGTAGATGATCGTGGCGACGTCCTCGAGCCCCCGGGACGAGCGCCGCGCCTCGAGCTCCTCGTCCGGGACGCCCGCCCCGGAGGCGATGAGCCCGTCCAGACCGGCGCCGGTGCCGTCCAGGCGCCAGATCCGCTCCGCGGCCGCGAACGGCTCCTCCCGGGCGGCCTCGCCGACGGCGCGCTCCAGGGCCTCCGTCTCGACGAAGATGGCCTTGGCGTCGGAGTCGGCCATGATCCAGCGGATCTGCTGGGCCGAGGAGGAGTCGTAGACCGGGACGGGGACCGCACCGGCGTACCAGATCGCGAAGTCCACCAGGGTCCACTCGTACCGGGTCCGGCTGAGGATGCCCACGCGGTCCCCGGGCTCGATGCCCGCCGCCACGAGACCCTTGGCCACCCCCTGCACCGCCGTGCGGAACTCCCGGGCCCGGACCTCGCGGGCGGCCCCGCCCGGGACCAGGACCGTGTACAGGTGCGGGTCCCCGTCCCGGTCGGCCTGCATCAGCAGGAAGTCCGTGATGCTGCGGTGGGCGGGCGGGTCCACGAGGGCGTCGGTGGCGACGTGGCGCATGGGTTTCTCCTCGGATCGGATGGCTGGGGCGTTCCTCCCCAGTCTAGTGAGTTGGCTCACGCAAATCCGCTCAGACGCGGGCGCCGTCGTCCAGGTCGTCGCGGTCCTCCGGCAGGGACGTCAGCAGGTGGGCGATCGCCCCGACCACGGCCACCAGCCCCGCCACGATCGCCCACCACGGCAGTGACCCGGGCATCAGGCCCAGCACCAGCAGGAGCACCGGCACGCCGATCAGCACGGTCCAGGACAGCAGCGCCCCGCGGCTGAGCCCCTGCGTGACCGGGCCGGGATCGGGGGAGTAGGGCGCGTCGTCGTCCTCCACGTCCTCCCGGGCGTCGTCCGCCCCTGCGGGGGCCCCGCCGAAGACGGCCTCCTCGGGGGACCAGTCCCGGGGTCCGGCGAGGTGCCGGTCCCCGGCCCGGCGCACGTCCTCCAGCCCCGAGACGATCTCCGCCCACTCGTCCTCGGGCCCGGTCCCGCCGGGCCGGGCGCTCATCGTCCGGCTCCCGGGGCGGCGGGTCGCCGGGGCACGCCGGTGACCGGGTTGCGCCCGGCCACGAGGTCGCCCACGAAGCGCACCGACCGGGCGTGCAGGACGTCCGCCTCCCGGTCCAGGGTGGCCACGTGGAAGCTCTCGGTCAGGCGCACGATCTCCACGTCCCCGCCCGCGCGCCGGAGCACGTGGGCGTGGGAGGCGTCGGAGACCACGTGGTCGTGCTGCGAGCGCAGCAGCAGCACCGGGGCGGTCACCGCGGGCAGGAGCCTGCGGGTCCTGGCCATGAACCGGCCCAGCTCCGCGACCCCCGCCACGGGGGTGCGCGGATAGGCGTGCTCGGTGACGCCCGGGAGGCTGATGTCGTCCCCCACGGACGCCACGGAGGGCACCGCGCGGTGCAGGGCCGGGGCGAAGCGCGCCGTGCGGCTCACCAGGGACAGCGCCGGGTTGAGGGCCACGACCCCGTCCACGGGCAGCAGCGCGGCGAGGTGCAGGGCCAGCGCCCCGCCCATGGACAGCCCGCAGACCACCACGACGTCGTGCCGGGCGCGCAGCTCCCGCACGTGCCGGGCCGCGTGGTCGCGCCACTGCTCCCACCGCACGGCGGCCAGGTCCTCCCAGCGGGTGCCGTGGCCGGGCAGGACGGGGCCGAGGACCTCGGCGCCGGCCTCGTGCAGGGCCCGGCCCCACGGGCGGACGCTGAACGGGACGCCGGTGAAGCCGTGCAGGACGAGGACGCCCGCCGGGCCCTCGGCCCGGTAGCGGAAGGGCGCCGCGGGGGAGTCGGCGGCCGCGGGCGCGGCCGGGGCGGGCGGGCGGTGGTCCTCGACGGGATGCGTCATGGGTCCATGATGGCAGGACGGGGCCCGGACCGGGCGCTCTGGCGCTCGCGGGCGCGCGGACGTGAGAGAATACCGGAGGCCGGACCCGGTCCGAGCGGCACGGACCCTCGCGACATCCCGATCAGCACGAAGGAGTCCTCTCCCACATGGTCTACATGTTCTTGAAGCGCTACGTCGTCGGACCCCTGGTCAACGTCGCCTTCCGCCCCGAGGTCCGCGGCCTCGAGCACGTGCCGAGCGAGGGTCCGGCTATCCTGGCCAGCAACCACCTCTCCGTCTCCGACTCGGTGTTCATGCCCGTGGCCGTGCCGCGCCAGGTGTTCTTCCTCGCCAAGTCGGACTACTTCAACAGCCCCGGACTCAAGGGGCGGGTGATGTCCGCCTTCTTCCGGGCCATCAACCAGATCCCCATGGACCGCTCCGGCGGCCGCGCCAGCGCCACGTCCCTGAGCAACGGGGGGCGCAAGCTGCAGGAGGGCCAGCTGCTCGGCATCTATCCGGAGGGCACCCGCTCCCCGGACGGGCGGATGTACAAGGGGAAGATCGGCGTGGCCCGGCTCGCGCTCGAGACCGGCGCCCCGGTCGTGCCCATCGCCATGGTCGGCACCGACAAGGTGCAGCCGATCGGCGCGCGGATCCCGCTGCCCCGCGGCAGGGCACGGGTGACCACGATCTTCGGGGAGCCGCTCGACTTCTCCCGCTACCAGGGCCGGCAGAGCGAGCACGCCCTGCTGCGCGAGGTCACCGACGAGATCATGCACGCCATCCAGGCGCTCTCGGGCCAGGTCTACGTGGACGTCTACGCGGCCGAGCACAAGAAGCGCCTCGCGGAGCAGAAGCGCCAGGAGACCAAGCAGGCCGCCGCGGAGCTCGTGGGCAGCGCCAAGGACCGGGCGCGCACCGCCGCCCAGACCGCCCGGCACGCCGCCGACTCCCTCACCCACCGCGACCGTCCCGCGGCCACGGACGACGACGCGTCCGGGACCACCGCACCCTGAACCCCCCGTCCGGGCCCGCCCCGGACGAGACCATAGGAAGACATGATGCTCGACTTCACCGTTCCCGACAGCCTCCGCAACCTGGCCTCGCCCGTGCCCTCGGCGGCCGACTACCCCGGGCTGGACGACTGGCGCGAGCTGCCCGCCGACCAGCAGCCGACGTGGCGCGACCACCCGGACTTCGCCGCCGCCATCGGCGAGCTCAGCGCGGTCCCGCCGCTCGTGTTCGCCGGGGAGGTGGACCAGCTGCGCGAGCGCCTGGCCGAGGTCGCCCACGGCAGGGCCTTCTTCCTGCAGGGCGGCGACTGCGCCGAGACCTTCGAGGGGGCCACGGCCGACCGGATCAGCGCCCGGGTCAAGACGCTGCTGCAGATGGCCGTGGTGCTCACCTACGGCGCGTCCATGCCGGTCGTGAAGATGGGCCGCATGGCCGGCCAGTTCTCGAAGCCGCGCTCGTCCAACGACGAGACCCGGGACGGCGTCACCCTGCCGACCTTCCGCGGGGAGATGGTCAACGGCTTCGACTTCACCGAGGAGTCCCGGGTCCACGACCCCCGGCGCATGGTGCGCGGCTACCACACCTCCGCCTCCACCCTGAACCTCATCCGGGCCTTCACCACCGGCGGCTTCGCCGACCTGCGCCTGGTGCACGCCTGGAACATGGGCTTCACCACGAACCCCGCCCACGCCCGCTACGAGTCCCTGGCCCGCGAGATCGACCGGGCCGTGAAGTTCATGGACGCCTGCGGAGCGGACTTCGACGCGCTGCGCACCACGGAGTTCTACGCCGGGCACGAGGCGCTGCTGCTGGACTACGAGCGCGCGCTGAGCCGGATCGACTCCCGCACCCACCTGCCGTACGGCACGTCCGGTCACTTCCTGTGGATCGGGGAGCGCACCCGGGAGCTCGACGGCGCCCACGTGGACCTGCTCTCCAAGCTGCGCAACCCGATCGGCGTGAAGCTCGGCCCGAAGACCACCGGCGACGACGCGCTGGCGCTCATCGACAAGCTCGACCCGCAGCGCGAGCCCGGCCGGCTGACCTTCATCACCCGCATGGGGGCGAAGAACATCCGGGAGAAGCTGCCGCCGCTGGTCGAGGCCGTCGAGCGCTCCGGCGCGAAGGTCGTGTGGGTCACCGACCCCATGCACGGCAACACGGTGTCGCTGCCGTCCGGGTACAAGACCCGCAACTTCGACGACGTCGTGGACGAGGTGCGCGGCTTCTTCGAGGTGCACGAGGCGATCGGCTCCTTCCCGGGCGGCATCCACGTGGAGATGACCGGTGACGACGTCGCGGAGTGCCTCGGCGGCGCCGATCCCGTGGACGAGTCCTCCTTCGAGGACCGCTACGAGTCGCTGTGCGACCCGCGGCTGAACCACATGCAGTCCCTGGAGATCGCCTTCCTCGTGGCGGGCTACCTCTCCCGCCGCTGAGCGGGGACCGGGCCGACGGGGCCGGGGCCGGACGGGCCGTCCGCTACAGGACGGTCAGGACGACCTCGGCCCCGTCCGTCGTCTGGGACAGCACGTAGCCGAAGGGCGCGCCGAAGCTCTCCTCGACCCGGGCGGCGAAGCCCGCCTCCCGGAGCACCCGCACCGCCTCCTCCACCGACCGGCCCACGACGTCGGGGGCGCTCTCGGCCCGCGGGCCGCGGGAGACCGCCAGGTCCACCGCCGAGCCGGCGGCCACGTCCGTGCCCGCCTCCGGGTGCTGGCCCACCACCGTGCCCGCGGCGGCGTCGTCGGCCACCGCCGTCCGCTCCCCGGCGGCCAGGTCGGCGTCGGCCAGGCGGGCGGCGGCGTCCTCCTCGCTCATCCCCACGACGTCCGGGGCGGTGACCTGCTGCGGGCCGGTCGAGACGAGCAGGACGACCTGCTCCGCGGGGCGCACGGTCGCGGAGGCGGCCGGGTCGGTGCCGATCACCGTCCCGGCGGGCGCCGCCGGATCGGGGGTCTCGTGCACGGCCACGTTGCGGAGCCCGGCCCCGGCGAGGTACTGCTGGGCGAGCTCCGGTCCGGTGCCGCGCACCTCCGGCACGCTCACCGTCCCGCCCGGCCCGGTGCCGATCAACCAGCCCAGGAAGGCGGCCGCGGCCACCGCGAGCGCGGCCAGCGCCAGGTGCGCCGCCGCGCGCAGGGGGCGCCGCGGGCGCAGCTCGATCGCGGGCCGCCACGGGTCGGAAGAGCCGGCCCGGCGCGGGGCCGGCAGCGCCTCCGTCGCCGCGACGGCCGGGCGGAGGGCCTCGGTCGGGTCCTGGTGCCGGCGCAGGGTCTCCGTCGGGGCCTGCTGCCGGCTGAGGGTCTCGGTCCGGGTGCCGCCGGGGGCGGGCGACCCGCGGGCGTCCCGGTGCCGGCCGAGCGCCTCGGTCCGGGCGTTGCCGAGGGTGAGCGTCCCGGTCCGGGCGCTGTCCGCGCCCTCGGCCTGCGGGGCCGGGCCGCCGGTCCGCGGCCGCGGTGCGGGAGCGCGGTCGAGCTCGTCGGGGCGCAGGACCGCTCGGACCGCGCGCAGCTGCTCGAGCATCTCCCGGGCGTCCGCGGGTCGGTCCTCCGGGTCCCGGGCGGTGGCCCGGGCCACCAGCCGCGCCAGCGCCCCCGGGACACCGGGGTCGACGGACCGCAGGTCCGGCACCCTCCCCTCCGCGTGGGCGCGGGCCACGGCGAGGGGGGCGCCCTCGAACGGGCGGCGCCCGCAGAGCAGCTCGAAGAGCACGATGCCGGCCGAGTAGACGTCCGCGCGGGTGTCCACCCGCTGCCCGGTCACCAGCTCGGGGGAGGCGTAGCCGACGGTGCCCAGCACGGTGCCGCTGACGGTGTGCTGGTCGACCGCCCGGGTGAGCCCGAAGTCCGCCACGGTGACCCGGCCGCCGGCCGCGATCAGCACGTTCTCCGGCTTGACGTCGCGGTGCACCAGGCCGGCGCGGTGGGCGGCGGCCAGCCCGTCCAGGGCGGCCTCCATCACCTCCAGCGCCTCGCGCGCGGTCAGGGCGCCGCGCCGGCGCAGCAGGTCCCGCAGCGTGGAGCCCTCCACGTGCTCCATGACGAGGTAGGGCACCCCGTCCGCGGCGTGGCCCTGGTCGAGCACGGACACGACGTGCGGATGGGACAGCCGCGCGGCCGCCCGGGCCTCGCGCACGAACCGGTCCGCCGCCGCCGGGTCCTCGGCCAGGTGCGGGTGCATGAGCTTGACGGCCACGGTGCGCTCGAGGCGCGTGTCCACCGCGCGGTACACGGTGGCCGTGCCCCCGCGGGCGATCCGGGGTCCGAGCTCGTACCGGTCCTCCAGGAGGGACCCGGTCAGGTGGTCGGGGTGCGCGTGCTGCACGGGATCAGTCTAGAGCGCGGCGCTGTGCGGCGGCTGGGCCGCGGCTCACGCGCCGAACGACCGGCGGTGGGCCTTGACGCTCTTGACGTACTTCTTCGTGTCGTCGTACATCCCGTACTTCTTCACCCCGTGCAGGCCCTGGTAGTAGGCGGCGATGGCCACGTCGGTGCTGGGCGCGCTGCGGCCGAGCTGGCGGATGATCGCGACCCCGGCGGTGACGTTGTCCTGCGGGTCGAGCAGGTCGAGCTCGCGGCCGACGAGTCCCGACGCCCACTCCCCGGCGTCCGGGATGACCTGCATGGTGCCCACGGCGTCGGCGGGGGAGACCGCCTGGTGGTCGAACCCGGACTCCTGGTAGGCGTGGGCGAGCGCGAGGGCGGGGTCCACGCCCATCTGCACGGCGGTGTCGTGGACGATCCGCCGCATCTCCTCCCGGGACGGTGCCGGCCGGGAGGCCAGCTGCTCGTGGTGGCGGTTCGCGGACTCCACCACGTCCCGCTCGTAGGTCCGGCCGAGGAACGTGTCCCCGACGGCGCGCTCGGGCTCCGGCGCGGCCTTCCGCGCGGGCTCCGTCCCGGCGGGCTCCGGGGCGGCCGCGGGCCGGACGGCGCCGGCGACCGACAGCTTCTGGCCGGGGCGCAGCAGCGAGCCGACGGTGAGGTCGTTGTCGTCCAGCAGCTGCTGGACCGACACGTCGTGGGCCTGGGCGATGCTCCACAGCGTGTCCCCGGAGCGCACGACGTGCTCGGTGGCCGCCGGCGCGGTGCGCGGCTGCGGTGCCGCGGGGGCCGGGTCCTCGGCGGCCCGGGACGCCCCGGACCCCGGGGCGGCGGACTCCGGGGCGGCCAGGCGGAGGGTCTGTCCGGGCAGGAGCAGGGCGGCGCCGGAGAGGTCGTTCCAGCGCATCAGCTCGTCGACGGCCACGCCGTGGCGCTGGGCGACCGCCCACAGGGAGTCCCCGGGGGCGACGGTGTGCTCAGGGGCCGTGGGCGCCTTCTTTCCCAGCACCAGGGGCGCCGGGGCCACCTGGGAGGTCTGGGCCGGGGCGGCGTGGGCCACGGTGCCCCCGCCGAGGGCGGCCATGGCGGCCACGGCGGTCACCGCGGAGCCGGTCCTCGCGCGGCGGGCCCAGCGGGGGGAGCGGTCCTCCCGGGCCCCGCAGCTCCCGTCGGGGTCGCCGGTGCGGGCGGTGGTGCGGTGCGGTGCGTCGTTCGGGTCGGTCGTGTCGCGCTCGGGGGGAAACGGCATGAAGTGGCTCTCTGACGCTGATCGGGGAAGAGGCGGAGGTCTCAGCGGTCTCCGCGGGTCCGAGCATACCGTGCGGGTCCCGCGTGGCACGGGCACCGGCGGACGTGGCACTCTGGGGGCGTGAAGAAGACATCCGGAAACAGCACCGAGGAGTTCGACCGTCTGGACGGCCTCGTCCAGGACTGGCTGCCCCTGCCCGACGTCGCCGAACAGCTCGGTCTCGTGGTCACCCGCGTCCACGGTCTCGTCGACGACGGGACGCTGCTCGCGGTGCGCAACCCGCACGACAACATCCGACGGATCCCGGCGGCCTTCCTCCTGGACGGCGCCGTGCTCGACTCCCTCAAGGGCACCGTGGCGGTCCTCCGGGACTCCGGGTTCACCGACGCGGAGGCGATCGCCTGGCTGTTCACCGAGGACGAGTCCCTGCCGGGCCGGCCCGTGGACGCCCTGCGCGACGGCCGCAAGACGGAGATCCGCCGCCGCGCCCAGGCCCTGGCCTGGTGACCCGGTCCTGAGCCCCGGCGGGCGTGCGCGCCCGGCGCCCGGGCGCGTCAGGACGAGCGGCGCACCGCCGCCGCGGCGAGCCCGCGCAGCGCGGCCAGGGGCACCGGGCCGGCGCCGAGCCGGTCCAGCGCCGCGAAGGCCTCGGCGCTGAGCGCGTCGATGAGCTCCTCCGTGGCGCCCAGGGCGCCGCAGCCGGTGATGACCGCGCGGAGCTCCGCCACGTCGCTCTCGCCCAGGTCGGCCCGGCCCAGGGCGGCCTCGAGCCGGGCGATCTGCTCCTCGTCGCCGAGCCGGCGCACGTAGCCCACCAGCACCGTGCGCTTGCCCTCGCGCAGGTCGTCCCCGGCGGGCTTGCCCGTGGTGGCCGGGTCGCCGAACACGCCCAGGACGTCGTCGCGCAGCTGGAACGCCTCGCCCAGGGGCAGCGCGAACGCCGAGCAGCGCTCGAGCACCGCCTCCGGCGCGCCCGCGAGGGCGGCCCCCAGGACCACGGGGTGCTCCACCGAGTACTTCGCCGACTTGTAGCGGATCACGTCCAGCGCCCGCTGCACCGCGCCGGCACGGTCCTGCCCTGCACCGGCGACCTCCCCCTGCACGTCCAGGTACTGGCCGACCATCACCTCCGAGCGCATGAGGTCGAACACGGCCCGGGCCCGCGCCGCCCCCGGCGCGGCCGCGCCGGCGAACAGCTGCTCGCTCCAGGACAGGCACAGGTCCCCGGAGAGGATCGCGGCCGCGACCCCGAACGCGGGCCCGTCCAGGGTCCAGCCGTGCTCGGCGTGCAGGGCCTCGAAGCGGCGGTGGACGCTGGGCGCGCCGCGGCGGGTGTCGGAGCGGTCGATGACGTCGTCGTGGATCAGCGCGGCGGACTGGAAGAGCTCCAGGGCCGCCCCTGCCCGGACCACCGCGGGGTCCTCCGGGTCGCCGCCCGCCGCCCGCCAGCCCCAGTAGCACAGCCGCGCGCGCAGCCGCTTGCCCCCGGAGGAGAGCCCGGCGACGGCCTCCAGCAGCGGCAGGGTGTCCGCCGAGATGGCCCCGAGGACGTCGCGCTGGCCCTCGAAGAAGCGCTCCAGCTCGGCGTGCAGCCGGTCGACGAAACGACCGTCCTCGGCCCGGAAGGCGTCCTCGGGCGCCTCGCGCGGCACGGTGTCGGCACGCGCGGGGGAGGAGTGCGGCAGGGACGGTGACGTCATGGGCGGAACGACCTCGATCTCGGGCGGCGGAGGACGGGCCGGGCGGCCGTCCGCGGACTGCGCCCAGCCTAGCGAAGGGGCCCGGATGTCCGGGCCGGGAACTATGCTGTGCCGGACGCAGGAGGAGGGCGCGGTGACCGAGACGCCGAAGGACCGGCTGGACCGCTGGCGGGCGTGTGCCGTCATGCACGTCGACATGGACATGTTCTACGTCGGCGTGGAGCTCCTCGCCGCCCCCGGGCTGCGCGGCCGGCCCGTCATCGTCGCCGGCTCGGGGCACCGCTCCGTCGTCCTCTCCGCCTCCTACGAGGCACGGGCCTTCGGCGTGCGCTCGGGCATGCCGCTGGCCCGCGCCCGCGCCATGTGCCCGGGCGCCGTGCTCCTCGAGCCGCACCGCAGCGCCTACGAGGCCTACTCGCGGCGGGTCATGGCCATGTTCTGGGAGATCACCGACCGGGTGGAGCAGATCAGCGTGGACGAGGCCTTCCTGGACGTCGCCGGCGCCGTCCGGCGTCTCGGCCCGCCGGTGGGCATCGCCCGGACGCTGCGCGCGCGGGTGCAGGAGGAGCTGGGGCTCACGGCCTCCGTGGGCATCGGGGTGAACAAGACCGTCGCCAAGATCGCCTCCACCCGCTCCAAGCCCGACGGGCTGCTGCTGGTGCAGCCGGAGGACACGGTCGCGTTCCTCGCGGAGCTGCCGGTCACGGCCCTGTGGGGGGTCGGCGGCCGCACGGCGGAGGCCCTGATCGGTGCGGGCCTGCGGCAGGTCGGCGACCTCGCGGCCGCGCCGCTGCCCCAGCTCACCCGGGTGGTCGGCCGGGCCGCGGGGCACCACCTGCACGAACTGGCCAACGGCCGGGACCCGCGCCCGGTGGTGCCGGTGCGGGAGGAGAAGAGCGTGGGCGCGGAGGAGACCTTCCCGCAGGACGTCTCCGACGACCGGGTGCTGCACGAGGTCCTGCTCCGGCTCAGCCACCGGACCGCCTCGCGGCTGCGGCGCCAGGGGCTGCGGGCCCGCCGGGTGGGGCTCAAGCTGCGCTACGCCGACTTCACCACCCTCACCCGTTCGCGGACCCTGTCCCAGCCGTTCACCTCCGCCCACGACCTCCTCCAGCACGGTGCCGGCCTGCTCGAGGAGCTGGGGCACCGCCCGCAGGCGGTGCGCCTCCTCGGCATCCGCGCCGAGGCCCTGGAGCAGTCCACGGACGCCCTGCAGCTGAGCCTCGACGGCCGCGAGGAGGAGTGGGGAGCCGCCGAGGAGGCCATGGACCGGGTGCACGCCCGGTTCGGGGCGGACCGGCTCGGTCCGGCCCGCCTGCTGCCCGCCGCACCGCGCGAGCGGCAAGGCAATTCCAAGGCTGTTGACAGCCGCGCGCGCGGTGCACAATCCACAGCCGACGGTCTATCCTGGTACCAGGCGGCGCCGGAACAGCCGGGGATTTCCGCACCCGAAGGATGAGGAGGCATACCGTGCCACTGTCCGAGCACGAGCAACAGCTCCTGGCCCAGCTCGAGAAGCAGCTCCACGCGGACGACCCGCGGTTCGTGACGAGCATGGGGTCCCGTGCCGTCCGGGGCGCGTCCACCCGCAACATCGTCCTCGGGATCGTCATCGCCGTCGTCGGCCTGCTCGTCCTGCTCGGTGGGGTCGTCCTCAAGTCCGTCCTGCTGGGGGTGCTGGGCTTCGTCGTCATGGGCGCCGGCGTCTATGTCGCCACGTTGCGCTCCGGCAAGCCCCGCGCCGAGGGGGCCAGCGGCAAGGGCGGTTCGCCGCGCCGGTCCTCGCCCTTCCTGCAGAACCTCGAGCAGCGCTGGGACCAGCGCAACTCCGGGGGCCAGCCCTAGCCCGGGGCCACAGCGCAGCGCTGCGCGGCCGGCCCCTCCACCACCCTCCACCCCGGCGCCCCGCAGGGCGCCCGCACCGTCTCCGAACAGCTCCCCGGCGTCCCGCCGGGGAGCTTCTTCGTGCCGGGGGCCGCTGCCGCCGCCGGCCCCTCCACTCTCCTCCCCGCCGGCCTCTCCGGGCCCCCACCCCGGCACCGCCCACCCCACCTGGGGCGATGCCGGGCGCACGCGCCGACCGCCGCGCCACGCCGGGCCGGGCGGGCCCCGGTTTCGTTGACCGGGGAGTGAAGTGGAGTAAAGTGGGGCGAAGAGATGGATCTGGGAGAACTCTCGGGCTGGAGAGGCGGTGAGCATGTTTCTCGGAACGTACTCACCCCGTCTCGACGAGAAGGGCCGCCTGATCCTGCCGGCGAAATACCGGGAGGAGCTGGCTGAGGGACTGGTCCTGACGCGAGGTCAGGAGCGGTGCCTGTACGTCTTCAGCGTCCGCGAGTTCGAGCGGGTCCACGAGCAGCTGAGGGCGGCGCCGCTGTCCTCGAAGCAGGCCCGGGACTACATCAGGGTCTTTCTCTCGGGCGCCTCGGACGAGGTCCCGGACAAGCAGGGCCGCGTCACCATTCCGCCGCCGCTGCGGGAGTACGCCGGCCTGGACCGGGAGCTCGCAGTGATCGGCGCGGGCACCCGGGCGGAGATCTGGGACGCCCAGGCGTGGAACGAGTACCTGAACGAGAAGGAGGCCGTCTTCTCCGAGACCGAGGAGGAAGTGGTACCCGGGCTCTTCTGAGCACAGGGTCGCCGACCATCACCCGCGGGGCGCGGCACCGCCTCCCGGATGAGATCTCCAGCCGCACAGCCGTCACCGTCCTGGCTCACCTTCCCCTGAGCCAGGCCGGATTCGAGGGACGGCCAGCGGATGGGGTTCTGATCCTGGAACGCCCGCGGCCCCACCACGGCGTCGACCCGGCGCCGGCCACCCCAGACCGACCGACCGCCGAAGAGAGGGCCCATGGCGCAACGCCCAGCCGAGCAGCTCCACGTCCCCGTGCTGCTCGAGCGCTGCCTGGACCTGATGGCCCCCGCGCTCGCCGAGGACGGTGCCGTGGCGGTGGACGCGACGATGGGCATGGGCGGTCACTCCGAGGCGCTGCTGCGGCGCTTCCCCCGGCTGCAGCTCGTGGCCATCGACCGGGACCCGCAGGCGCACGCCCTGGCCGGGGCGCGGCTGGCCCCGTTCGGGGACCGGTTCCACCCGGTGCACACCACCTACGACCGGATCCCCGAGGCCCTCGCCCAGCACGGCTTCGCCGCCGCGGACGCGGTCCTGTTCGACCTCGGGGTCTCGTCGCTCCAGCTCGACGAGCGGGAGCGCGGCTTCGCCTACTCCTACGACGCCCCGCTGGACATGCGGATGGACTCCACCGCGCCCGTGACGGCCCAGGACGTGCTCAACGACTACAGCGAGGCCGACCTGCGCCGGATCCTGCGCGACTGGGGCGAGGAGCGCTTCGCGTCCCGGATCGCCCGGGCCGTGGTGCAGCGCCGGGCGCAGGCCCCGCTCCGCACCACGGGCGAGCTCGTCGAGGTCGTCCGCGCGGCGGTGCCCCAGGGCGCCCAGCACCGCAAGGGCCACCCGGCCAAGCAGACCTTCCAGGCGCTGCGGATCGAGGTCAACGAGGAGCTCGACGTCCTGCGCCGGGCCGTGCCCGCCGCGCTGGACGCCGTGCCCGTGGGCGGGCGGGTCGTGGCGATGAGCTACCACTCCCTGGAGGACCGGATCGTCAAGCAGGCCTTCGCCGCCGGCGCCACCTCCACCGCGCCCAAGGGCTTCCCCGTGGAGCTCGACGAGCACAAGCCCACGCTGCGGATCCTCACCCGGGGCACCGAGACCCCCACCCCCCGGGAGGTCGAGGAGAACCCCCGGGCCGCCTCGGCGCGCCTGCGGGCGGCCGAGCGGATCCGGCAGAACCCACCGCACTCCCCACAGAACGCGCAGAGGTACAACGCATGAGCGGCACCGGACTCCAGCGACGACCGGCCCGCCCGGCTCCTCCGCGCACCGGCATCGGGGCGTGGGCCGCCCGGCGCGGCCAGCGCCCGCCGGTGGACGGCAGCTCCGCCCGTCAGCTCGAGACCCCGGCCCCGCCCGCGCCGGAGACCGGCGGGTCCACCCGCGCACCCCTGTCCGTGGTGCCCGGCCGCGCCCGGCGGGGGCGGGTCTCCACGGTGGCGCTGAGCCTGCTCGCGCTCGTCGTCGCGCTGGCCTCCATCCTCGTCCTGAACATCCAGATCTCCGGGGGCCAGTACCGGCTGGTGGAGCTGCGCGCCCAGGAGCAGGCGCTCAGCCAGCAGAACGAGGCCCTCACCCAGGACCTCGAGTTCTACGACGCCCCGCAGAACCTCGCGGTGATGGCCTCGGACCTCGGCATGGTCCCGGCGCAGGGCTCGGGCACGGTGGACCTCACGACCGGGTCCGTCGAGGGCGACCCCCTGCCGGCGCAGCCGCAGGAGAACCACGAGATCCTCGTCGACCACGCGCAGCAGACCGGCTCGGAGGCGGCGGACCGCGCCGCCCAGCGCGCGGAGGACCGCGAGCGGGAGAAGGCGGAGCAGCAGCGGGAGGACGCCGAACGGCGGGCCCGCGAGGACGCGGCACCGGACGCCGGGCTCGGCGGCGGGACCCTGCCGGCCCCGCAGCAGCGCGCGCCCGGGGAGTGACCGGGGCGCCGACACCGCCCCCGCACCCAGCAGCTCACCGGAGACCCCCAGCCGAGACCAGGAACGAGGCATTCACGTGGCACGCGCACGCTCGACGCCCACCGACGGCAGCCCCGGCGCACCCGGCCTCGGCCGCAGCCACGTGGGCGTGCTCCTCGTGCTGGCCCTGCTGGTGGTGCTGGGACTGCGCCTCGTGTGGGTCCAGGGCTTCGACGTCTCCGGCCGGGCCGAGGCCGCCGCCACGGACCGCTCCCGCACCGAGGTGGTCCCGGCCCAGCGCGGGGAGATCCGCGACACCGAGGGCAACGTGCTCGCGCGGACGCTGCAGCGCTACGACGTCACGGTGGACCAGAGCAAGGTCCGGGAGTTCGAGCGGCTGAAGGCCGACGGCACCACCGAGACCGTCACGCCCACGCAGGCGGTGTACCAGCTCGCCGACGCCCTCGAGCTCGAGGACGCGGAGGTCAAGGACTCCCTCGACGGGGACAAGCCGTTCGAGTACGTGGCCCGCGGGGTCACCCCCGAGCAGTGGAACACCGTGCGCGAGCTCGACCTGCCCTACGTCTACGGGCAGCCGTCCTCGGACCGGATCTACCCCAACGGGCCCGTGGCCGGCAGCGTGGTCGGCTTCATGGGCGGCGACGACGAGGCCCTCGGCGGGATCGAGCAGACCCAGGACGAGCTGCTGCGCGGCACGGACGGCAGCCGCACCTTCGAGATCAGCGCCGACGGGGTGCGCATCCCGGTGGCCCCCACCGAGGAGAGCCCCGTGGTGGACGGGTCCTCGGTGCAGCTGTCCATCGACAGCGACGTCCAGTTCATCGCCCAGCAGGCGGTCACCGAGCGCGCCCAGGAGCTCGACGCCGACTGGGGCACCGCGGTGGTGATGCGCATCGAGGACGGCGCGGTGCTGGCGCTGGCGGACTCCTCGACCGTGGACCCCAACGACATCGGCTCGGCGGACGCCGAGGACCTCGGGGCACGGGCCGTGACCCAGGCCGTGGAACCGGGCTCCACCCAGAAGATCCTCACCGCCGCGGCCGCCGTGGAGGAGGGCCTGGCCACCCCCTGGACGGAGATCACGGTGCCGCCGTTCCTGGAGATCGACGGGGAGAAGATCACCGACTCCTTCGACCACGGCGAGCAGGACCGCACGTTCGCCGGGATCATCGCCGACTCGATGAACACGGGCACCGTGATGGTCGGCAGCCAGCTCTCCCGCGAGCAGCGCCACGACTGGATGCAGCGCTTCGGGGTGGGCGAGACCACGGGGATCGAGCTGCCGGGGGAGTCGCCGGGCATCCTGGCCGCGGCCGACCAGTGGGACAAGCGCCAGCAGTACACCGTGCTCTTCGGCCAGGGCGTGTCCCAGACGCCCCTGCGCACCGCCACCGTCTTCCAGGCCATCGCCAACGGCGGCGTCCAGGTGGAGCCGCGCGTCGTCGAGGCCGTCATCGACCCCGACGGCACCCGCACCCCGGTCGAGCGCCCCGAGGGCGAGCGGATCATCTCCGAGGCGACGTCGGAGCAGGTCCTGGACATGATGGAGGTCACCGTCACCGAGGGCGGCGCCAAGGAGGCCGCCGTGGAGGGCTACCGCGTGGGCGGGAAGACCGGCACCGCCGAGGCCCCCGGCGCGCAGGGCGGCTACGACGGCTACACCACCTCCTTCGTCGGCGTGGCGCCCATCGAGGACCCCCAGTACCTCGTGGCCGTGACCCTCCAGCGCCCCCAGGGCGACGTCCGCAGCATCGGCACGACCGGCACGTTCAGCAAGATCATGGGGCAGGTGCTGCGCCACTACGACGTCCCGCCCTCGACCGACGAGCCCGTGGAGATCCCCCTGCGCACGGACGAGCCGGAGAAGACCGCCCCGGAGGACGCCGCCCCGGACGTCGTCGGGACGGAGGACACCGCGGAGGACACCGCGGAGGACACGGGGGAGGGCACCGGGGAGGGCACCACCGACTCCGCGGACAGCGCCGCGCAGGACCCCGCGGAGCAGGAGTCGGGCGCGGCCGGGGCCACCGTGGATCCGGGTGCCGCCGGGACGGGCCCGTCCCGGCGGGCCGACGAGGGCGACTAGACTTCCGTATCGCTGTGCCCGGAGACCCCCCGGGCACCTTCCCCCCAGCACCCGGCGGACCACCCACCCGCCCCCCAGACCCCGAAGGACGTTGATGGACGCGACAGCCCAGCAGGGACACGACGCGCAGACGATGCGCCCCGCCAGGCCCCGCCCGCTGAGCCTCACGGAGGCGGCGCGGCTGACCGGGGCGGCGGCCCCGGCCCGCACCGTGGACGTCACCGGCATCTCCCTGGACTCCCGGCAGCTGCGCCCGGGGGACCTCTACGCGGCGCTGCCCGGGGCCCGGGCGCACGGGGCGCAGTTCGCGGAACAGGCCGAGCGGGCGGGAGCGGCCGCGGTGCTCACCGACGCGGAGGGCGCCGGCCTGCTCGAGCGCGCCCGCGTGGACCTGCCCGTCGTCGTGGCCCCGGACCCCCGCCGGTCGGTCGGGACGATCGCGGCCCGCGTCTACGGCTCCCGGCCCGAGGACGGCACCGCCCCGGTGCTCCTGGCGGTGACCGGGACGAACGGCAAGACCACCACGACCTACTTCACCAACTCGCTGCTGCGCGCGCTCGGCCGCACGACCGGGCTGATCGGCACCATCGAGATCCTCGCCGGGGAGCAGGCCATCCCCTCCCGGCTGACCACCCCCGAGGCCCCGCACGTGCACGCCCTGCTCGCCCTCATGCGCGAGCGCGGCATCACCGCGGCGTCCATGGAGGTCTCCTCCCACGCCCTGGAGTTCCACCGGGTCGACGGGGTCCGCTTCGACGTCGCCGGGTTCACCAACCTCACCCAGGACCACCTGGACCTCCACGGGTCCATGGAGGAGTACTTCTCCGTGAAGGCCCGCCTGTTCACGCCCGGGCGGACCGGCCGCGCCGTGGTGGTGCTCCAGGACGAGGACGACGTCTGGGGCGCCCGCATGGCCGCCCACGCCCGGGCGCAGCTCGGCGCGGACCGGGTGGACACGATCGCCCTGCGCGGCGACGTGGCCGAGGACCGGGACACCGGGCCGGACCGGCACGGCGCCGACTGGACCCTGACCGCCCTGACCCGCCGCGGCATCGGCCACTCCTTCACCCTGGTGCACCGGGACGGCCGCTCGCTGCGCGTGTCCACCGGTCTGCCGGGGGACTTCAACGTCGCCAACGCCGCGCTCGCCGTGGTGATGGTGCTGGCCTCCGGGGTCGACGTCGGGCAGCTGCAGCGCGCGCTCGACGAGGAGGACCCGCTCACCACGGACGTGCCCGGGCGGATGCAGCTGATCGGCACCGAGCCGACCGCCGTCGTCGACTTCGCGCACAATCCCGACGCCCTCCGCCGGGCGCTCGCCGCCGTGGAGCCGCCCGACGGGCAGGGCCGGGTGATCGTGGTCTTCGGCGCCACCGGGGAGCGGGACCGGACCAAGCGCCCCGTCATGGGCGCGATCGCCGCCCGGCACGCCGACGTGGTGATCGTCACCGACGACGACCCCCACGACGAGGAGCCGGCCGGGATCCGCGAGGAGGTCGCCGCCGGAGCGCGGGCGGCCGCCGGCGCCCGCGCCCAGGAGGTGCTCGTGCTCGCACCGCGGGCCGTGGCCATCCGGGCCGCGGTGGCCATGGCGGGACCGGGCGACTCCGTGCTCGTGGCCGGCCGCGGGCACGAGACGGTCCAGGAGATCCGGGGCGTGGACCACCCGCTGGACGACAGGGAAGAGCTGCGGGCCGCACTGGCCGACGCGCAGCAGGGCCGTAGGGAGGACCGATGATCGAACTGACCGCAGCACAGATCGCGCAGATCACCGGCGGGCGCGCCGTCGGCGACGCCGCCGCGCGGGAGGTCGTCGTCGGGCACGTCACGACCGACTCCCGCGAGGCGCGCCCCGGGACGCTGTTCGTGGCGAAGCCGGGCGAGGTCACCGACGGCCACGAGTACGTGGGCGCGGCCTTCGCCGCCGGGGCGGTGCTGGCCCTGGTGGAGCGGGAGGTGACCGACGCCGCCGGCGCGACCTACCCGGGCGTCCTCGTGCCCGACGTGGTCGAGGCGATGGGCCGGCTGGCCGCGTGGGTCGTGGCCCAGCTGCGCGCCGACCACGAGGTCACGGTCGTCGCGGTGACCGGATCCGTGGGCAAGACGACCACCAAGGACCTGCTCCGCGGCATCTTCTCCGCCGAGGGCCCCACGGTCGCCCCCCGCGGCTCGTACAACGGTGAGGTCGGGGTGCCGCTGACGGTCTTCGAGTGCACCGCCGAGACGCGCTACCTCGTGGTCGAGATGGGCGCCACCCGGATCGGCAACATCGACTACCTGTGCCGGATGGTCCGCCCCGACGTCGGGGTGGTGCTGTGCGTGGGCTCCGCCCACGCCGGGGAGTTCGGCGGCGTCGCCAACATCGCCCGGGCCAAGGGCGAGATGGTGGAGTCCCTGCGCGCCGACGGGGTGGCCGTCCTCAACGACGACGACGCCCTGGTGCGGCAGATGCACCGGCGCACCGCCGCCCCCGTGCTGTTCTTCGGGGAGTCCCCGGCCAACGCCCTGCCGGACGTCCCGGCCGCCCGGGTCCACGCCACCGAGGTGCGCCTCGGGCCCGGCGGCAGCCCCGAGTTCCTGCTGCACTTCCCCGACGGCTCCGCGCACCGGATCGTCTCCCGGCTCATCGGGGAGCACCACGTGAGCAACCTCCTCGCGGCCGCCTCCGCGGCCTTCGTGGCCGGGGTGGCCCCGGAGCGGATCGCCGCCTCGCTCAACGCCCAGGGCCCCGCGAGCCGGTGGCGGATGGAGCGCACCGAGCGGGCCGACGGGGTCAGCGTGGTCAACGACGCCTACAACGCCAACCCGCAGTCGATGCGCGCGGCGCTGCAGACCCTCGCCCAGCTGGGCCGCGGGGCCGACGGCACCGCCCCCCGCCGCACGTGGGCGGTGCTGGGCGGCATGCTCGAGCTCGGGGACAGCACCGTGGAGGAGCACGACGCCCTGGGCCGCATGGTCGTGCGGCTCAACATCTCCAAGCTGGTCGCGGTGGGCGAGCTCGCCCGCCCCGTCTACGACGCCGCCCAGCTGGAGGGCTCCTGGGGCAACGAGGCCACCTGGGTGGCCACGGCCGAGGAGGCCGAGGAGATCCTGCGCCGGGAACTGGCCCCGGGCGACATCGTCCTGTTCAAGGCCTCCAACGCCTCCGGCCTCGGGGTGCTGGGCGAGCGGGTCGCGGCCACCGCCGCCGCCGGCGCCGACGGGCCCGCGCCCGGCAACGACGCCCCCGCACGCGGCGACCACTGGCGCTCGGCGGGGCCCTTCGTCAACGCCTCCCTCGACGCGAGCGGACGCCCGGTCACCCCGGGCGCCGCCGCCGAGGGGGACGAGCGGGCATGATCCAGATCCTCATGGCCGCCGGGCTCGCCCTCGTACTGTCCCTGTTCGGGACCCCGGCCTTCATCAAGTTCCTCGCCCGCCGCGGCTACGGCCAGTTCATCCGCGACGACGGGCCGACCAGCCACCACACCAAGCGCGGCACGCCCACGATGGGCGGCGTCGCGATCCTCGGCTCCGTGGTGCTCGCCTACGGCCTCACCCACCTGGCCTCCGGGCTGCTGTGGCCCTCCTACGGCGGGATGACCCTCTCCGGGCTCTCCGCGCTGCTGCTCATGCTCGGCATGGGCCTGGTCGGGTTCATCGACGACTACAAGAAGATCGCCAAGAAGCAGAACCTGGGCCTGAGCCCCCTGGGCAAGATCGTGCTCCAGGGGCTGATCGGCACGGCGTTCGCCCTGCTCGTGCTGCTCGTGCCTGACCCGGAGGGCTCGACCGCCGCGTCCTCGGCGATCTCCTTCACCCGGGACACCGCCCTGGACCTCGCCTTCGCCGGCTCCGTGCTCGGGGCGCTGCTCTTCGTGGTCTGGGTCAACCTCATCGCCACGGCCACCACCAACGCCGTGAACCTCACCGACGGCCTGGACGGGCTCGCCACCGGGGCGTCCATCCTGGTGTTCAGCGGCTACATGCTGATCGCCATGTGGCAGAACACCCACCTGTGCGGGACGGTGGCCGAGGGCGTGTGCTACGAGGTGCGCGACGCCGCCGACCTCGCCCTGACCGCGTCCGCCCTGGTGGGCGCCCTGGTGGGCTTCCTGTGGTGGAACACCTCCCCGGCGAAGATCTTCATGGGCGACACCGGCTCCCTCGGCCTCGGCGGGGCGCTGGCCGCCTTCGCCGTGCTGACCCGCACCGAGCTGCTGCTCGTGCTGATCGCCGGGCTGTTCGTGGTGATCACGGTCTCCGTGATCCTGCAGGTCGGCTACTTCAAGCTCTCCGGCGGCAAGCGCATCTTCAAGATGGCGCCCCTGCAGCACCACTTCGAGCTCAAGGGCTGGAACGAGGTGACCATCGTGGTCCGCTTCTGGATCATCGCCGGGCTGTTCGTCGCGGCCGCGCTCGGCGTCTTCTACGGCGACTGGCTGCTCTCCCACGGAGGAATGATCCAATGATCCACGCGAGCAACGACAACCCCGTCCTGAACCGGCCGCGGCTGGCCGGGCTCACCGGCTGGGACGCGGACTGGTCCGGGCTGCGCGTGGTCGTGGCCGGGATCGGCGTGTCCGGCTTCGCCGCCGCCGACACCCTGATCGAGCTGGGCGCCCGCGTCGTGGTGGTCGACGGGGCGGACACCCCCGCGACCCGCGGCAAGGCCGACACCCTGCGGATCGTGGGCGCCGCCGACGTCCTGCTGGGGGAGCAGCACCAGTCCTCCGTGCCCGACGTCGACGGCGAGCGGCCCGAGCTGGTGGTCACCTCTCCCGGGCTGCGGCCCGACTCCCCGCTGCTGGCCGCCGCGGCCGCCGAGCGGATCCAGATCTGGGGCGACGTCGAGCTCGCCTGGCGGGTCCGGGAGCGCGCCGGGCGCAGGACCGCCGAGTGGGTGTGCGTCACCGGCACCAACGGCAAGACCACCACGGTGGGGATGACGGAGGCGATGCTGCGGGCCGCCGGGTTCACCGTGGCGGCGGTGGGCAACGTGGGCACCCCGGTCCTCGACGCGCTGCGCGAGCCGGTGGAGCACGACGTACTCGTGGTGGAGCTCTCCAGCTTCCAGCTGCACTGGGCGCACTCGGTGTCCCCGCTGGCCTCGGTGGTGCTCAACGTCGCCGAGGACCACGTGGACTGGCACGGCGGCTACGCGAACTACGTCGCGGACAAGTCGCGGATCTTCGAGCACACCCGGGTGGCGTGCGTCTACAACGCCCAGCAGCCCGAGACCGTGCGGATGGTCGAGGAGGCCGACGTCGTGGAGGGCTGCCGCGCCGTGGGCTTCACCCTGGAGACCCCCGACGTGAGCATGCTCGGCCTGGTCGAGGACCTGCTCGTGGACCGGGCGTTCCTCGAGGACCGGCGCGGCTCCGCCCTCGAGCTCGCCTCCGTGGCGGACACCGGGCCGATCCCGACCCCGCACGGGGTCGCCAACGCCCTGGCCGCCGCGGCGCTGGCCCGCGCCGCCGGCGCGCCCCCGGAGGCCGTGCGGGACGGGCTGCGCGCCTGGGAGCCCGGCGACCACCGGATCCAGGCCGTGGCCACCACGCACGGGGTCGTGTGGGTCAACGACTCCAAGGCCACCAACCCGCACGCCGCGGACGCCGCCCTGTCGGCCTTCGGCTCGGTGGTGTGGATCGCCGGCGGGCTCTCCAAGGGGGTGTCCTACGACCGGCTCGTGGCCCGGCACGCGGACCGGCTGCGCACGGTGGTGCTCATCGGCACGGACAACGACGGGCTGCTCGCGGCCCTCGCCGAGCACGCCCCCGCCGTGCCCGTCCTGCCGGCCGGGGCGGACGGCGCCGCGGACGGGGACGCCGTGATGGCCGCGGCGGTGCGCCTGGCCCACGGGGCGGCGCAGCGGGGGGACACCGTGCTGATGGCCCCGGCCTCCGCGTCGATGGACCAGTTCACCTCCTACGCCCACCGGGGCGACGCGTTCATCCGCGAGGTCGCCGAGCTCGTGGAGCGGCTGTCGTGACGCAGCTCCAGGACCGCCCCGGTGCCGCGGTGAGCGCGCCCGGGCCCCGGGGCGGGCTGCGGCGCTTCTGGCGCGCGCTCGTGGACGGCCCGCTCGTCCACTCCTACTACGCGCTGGCCGGGTCCGTGCTGCTGCTCACCGGGATCGGCATCATGATGGTCCTCTCCGCATCCGCGGTGGAGTCCATCTCCGCCCAGGAGTCCGCCTACTCCTACTTCATGAAGCAGGCCACGTACGCGGGCCTGGGCATCGTGCTGATGTTCGGGCTCTCCTTCGTGCCCACGTCCTGGTACCGGCGCGGCGCCACCGGGCTGCTGGTCCTGGCCGTGCTGCTCCTGCTGCTCGTGTTCACCCCGCTGGGGCAGGAGATCAACGGCAACCGGAACTGGATCGTGGTCGGCGGACAGTCCTTCCAGCCCTCCGAGGCCGCGAAGCTCGCCGTGTCCGTGTGGCTGGCGATGGTCCTGGCCCGGCAGGGCGACGCGGTGCGCGACTGGCGCCAGGCCCTGTGGCCCTCGGCGCTGGGCATCGGGCTCCCCGCCCTGATGGTCGTGCTCGGCGACGACGTCGGCACCGCGCTGGTCTTCGCGCTCATCTACGCCGCCGCGCTGTTCTTCGCCGGGGCGCCGCTGCGGCTGTTCGCCGTCGCCGCCGCCGGGGCGGTCGCGCTGGGGGCGGTCGCGATCGCCGCGGCGCCCCACCGGGTGGACCGCATCACCGGCTGGCTGTTCGGCGAGTGCGGCGCCACCGACGCCTGCTACCAGGCCGACCAGGGGCTCAACGCCCTGGCCTCGGGCGGCTGGTGGGGCGTGGGCCTGGGCCAGTCGCGGCTCAAGTACAACTACGTGCCCGAGGCGCACAACGACTACATCTTCTCCATCATCGGCGAGGAGCTGGGGCTGCTGGGCACGGTGCTGATCCTCGCCCTGTTCGCAGTCATGACCCTGGCGATGGCCCGGATCATCCTGCGCGCGCGCAGCCGGTTCGTGCGGATCGCCACCGCGTGCGTGGTGACGTGGCTGGTGGGCCAGGCCTTCATCAACATCGGCATGGTCACCGGGGTGCTCCCGGTGATCGGCGTCCCCCTGCCGTTCATCAGCTACGGTGGGTCCTCGTTGTTGATGAGCCTGGCCGCCGTCGGCGTGGTGATGTCCTTCACCCGCCTGCCGCGCCGGATCCCGGTCCCCACCCGCACCCCCCGCCCCCGCACCCCGAACGAGGATCGCGCATGACACCGTCCGAACCGACCACCGAGGGCGCCGCCCCGTCGGTCCTGCTCGCCGGCGGCGGCACCGCCGGGCACGTGAGCCCCCTGCTGGCCGTGGCCGCCGCCCTGCGCGAGCAGGCCCCGGGAGCCCGGCTCACGGCGGTGGGCACCGCCTCCGGGATGGAGACCCGGCTCGTGCCGCAGGCCGGGCTCGCGCTCGAGCTCGTCGACCGGGTGCCGCTGCCCCGGCGGATCTCCGTGGACCTCGCCCGGCTGCCCGGGCGGCTGCTCGCCGCCGTGCGGCAGGCGGGGGAGATCCTGGACCGGGTGCGCCCGGACGTGGTGGTCGGCGTCGGCGGGTACGTCTGCACCCCCGTCTACCTCGCCGCCGCCCGGCGCGGGCTGCCCGTCGTGGTGCACGAGGCCAACGCCCGCCCCGGCCTCGCCAACCGGGTGGGCGCGCGCTGGGCCCGGACCGTGGCCACCGCGTTCCCCGGCACGCCCCTGCGCGGGGCCGTCACCGTGGGCATGCCCATGCGCCGGGAGATCGCCGGCCTGGACCGGGCGGGCCGGCGCGCCGAGGCCCGCCGGTCCTTCGGGCTCGACCCCGACGTGCCCACCGTCGTGGTCACCGGCGGCTCCTCCGGGGCCCTGAACATGAACCGGACCGTGGCCGCGGTGGCCGGGGAGGTCGCCGCCCACGGCCACCAGCTGCTGCACGTCACCGGTCGCGGCAAGCAGGTCACCCGCGACGACGGCACCCTGCTGGAGGCCCCCGGCTACGTGCAGGTCGAGTACGTCGACGGCATGGAACGGGTCTACGCCGCCGCGGACCTGCTCGTGGCCCGCGCCGGGGCGGCGACCGTCTCCGAGGTCGCGGCCGTCGGGCTCCCGGCCGTGTTCGTGCCGCTGCCCGTGGGCAACGGCGAGCAGGCGCTCAACGCCGCCTCCCTCGTGGCCGCGGGTGCGGCGCGGCTGGTGTCCGACGACGCCTTCACCCCCGACTGGTACCGCGAGCACGTCCACCCGCTGCTGGCCGCGCCCGACGGGCTCGCCGCCATGGCCGCCGCCAGCCGGGAGCACGGCGTGCGCGACGCCGACGCCGTCCTGGCGCGGCTGATCCTCGAGGAGGTCCCCCGTGGTCGCTGAGCACCAGCTCGACCCCGGCCGGCTGGGCCGGGTGCACTTCATCGGCATGGGCGGGGCCGGGATGTCCGCCGTCGCCAAGCTCATGCTCGCCCACGGCGTCCCGGTCAGCGGCTCCGACCGGCAGGACTCCCCGGCGCTGCGCCAGCTCGAGGACCTGGGCGCCACGGTGTTCGTGGGCCAGCGGGCCGAGCACGTCACCGGGGCCCGGACCGTGGTGGTCTCCACCGCCATCCCGCCGGAGGACCCCGAGTACGCCGCGGCGCGGGCCGCCGGGCTGCGCGTGCTGCACCGCTCCGACGCCCTGGCCGCCACGATGCACGGCCGCGACGTCGTGGCGGTGGCCGGCACCCACGGCAAGACCACCACGAGCGCGATGGCCGCCCTGGCCCTGCACGCCGCGGGCCGGCACCCCTCCTGGGCGATCGGCGCGCACGTGGCCGACCTCGGGGCCAACGCCGCCCTCGGGGACGGCCGGTGGTTCGTGGCGGAGGCCGACGAGTCCGACGGCTCCTTCCTGAAGTACGGTCCCCGGGTCGCGGTGGTCACCAACATCGAGCCGGACCACCTCGACTTCTACCCGTCCCGCGAGGCCTTCTACCAGGCCTTCGACGACTTCGCCGCGACCCTGACCGGGGACGGGCTGCTCGTGGCCTGCCAGGACGACCCCGGCTCGCGGGCCCTGGCCGAGCGGCACCGGGCCGCGGGCGGACGGGTGGTCAGCTACGGCACCGACGCGACCGCGGACGTGCGGGTGCTCCCGCACGGGACCGACGGGCTGCGCACCCACAGCACCCTGGTGCTGGGGGAGGGCGCCGACCGCCGCGAGGAGCAGCTCGAGCTCGCGGTGCCCGGGCGGCACAACGTGCTCAACGCCACCGCCGCCTTCTGCGTGGCCGTCGAGGCCGGCGTCCCGCCCGCGGACGCCGTACGCGGGCTGGCCGGTTTCCACGGCTCGGCCCGGCGCTTCGACCTGCGGGGCGAGGGCCGCGGCGTGCGGGTCTTCGACGACTACGCCCACCACCCCACCGAGGTCGTCGCGGCCCTCACCGCGGCCCGGGAGGTCGCCGGCGGGCACCGGGTGATCGCCATCTTCCAGCCCCACCTGTTCTCCCGGACCCGGCAGTTCGCCGCGGAGTTCGCCGACGCCCTCGCCCTCGCGGACGAGAGCCTGGTCATCGACGTCTTCGCCGCGCGCGAGCAGCCGGTCGCGGGGCTGACCAGCGAGGTCATCACCGAGCGCGCCCCCGCCCACGTCCGCTACGTCCCCGACGGCGCGCAGGCGGTCGCCGAGGCCGCCCGTGCCGCCCGCCCCGGCGACCTGGTGCTCACGGTCGGGGCCGGTGACGTCACCCGGCTCGGCCCCCTGCTCGTGGACCGGCTCGGGGAGAGCTGATGAGCCGGCACGGCCGACCGCACCAGCCCCGGTTCGGGGAGGACCCCCGGGACGCCGGCACCCCCGCCCCGGAGGCTCCGGAGGCCCCTGGGGTCCCGGCCGCGGCAACGCCCACCCCGGGCCCCCTCGACCCCGGCGCCCCCGCCGGAGACGGCCGGGACGGGGCTCCCGGGGACACCGCCGGGGACCGGTCCGCCGCCGGGCCCTGGTCCGCCCTCCCCGCCGAAGGGGCGGGGCGGAGCGGACGGGTGCGCGTGAACGACGGGACCAAGGTCTCGCCCGTCTCCGACGAGGACGAGCTCGTGGAGGTCCCCGCGGCGGGCGGCCGGTTCAGCGCCTGGCGCCGGCACCGGCAGGAGCGCGCCCCGTCCCGCACGCTCACCGCCTCCCGGGTGCCGGCGGAGCCCGGCCACCACGGTTCCACCGCGGCCGGTCCCACCGGGGCCGGTTCCACCGCGGCCGGTCCCACCGGGGCCGGTTCCACCGCGGCCGGTCCCACCGGGGCCGGTTCCACCGCGGCCGGTCCCACCGGGGCCGGTTCCACCGCGGCCGGTCCCACCGGGGCCGGTTCCACCGCGGCCGGTCCCACCGGGGCCGGTTCCACCGCGGCCGGTCCCACCGGGGCCGGTTCCACCGCGGCCGGTCCCACCGGGGCCGGTTCCACCGCGGCCGGTCCCACCGGGGCCGGTTCCACCGCGGCCGGTCCCACCGGGGCCGGTTCCACCGCGGCCGGTCCCACCGGGGCCGGTTCCACCGCGGCCGGTCCCACCGGGGCCGGTTCCACCGCGGCCGGTCCCACCGGGGCCGGTTCCACCGCGGCCGGTCCCACCGGGGCCGGTTCCACCGCGGCCGGTCCCACCGGGGCCGGTTCCACCGCGGCCGGTCCCACCGGGGCCGGTTCCACCGCGGCCGGTCCCACCGGGGCCGGTTCCACCGCGGCCGGTCCCACCGGGGCCGGTTCCACCGCGGCCGGTGCCACTGCGGCCGGTTCGTCTGCGGCCGGGGCCACCGTCGTCGCGTTCCCCGCCTCGGCCGGCGTCCGGCGCCGGCGCCGCCGGCTCGGCGCCGCCCTGGGGGCGCTCGTAGCCCTCGCCGTGCTCGCCGGCGTGCTGTTCCTCTCCCCGGCCCTCGCCGTGCGGGACATCACCGTGCGCGGCGCCCAGCTGACCGACCCCGCCGGCGTCGAGGAGACCCTGGAGGGCTACCGCGGGACCCCGCTGACCCGGATCTCGAAGCAGGATGTCCGTGAGCGGGTCGGCGCGATCCCGCAGGTCCGCTCGATCGAGGTCGTGCTCGAGCCCCCGCACCACCTGATCGTGGAGCTGCACGAGCGGGTGCCGGTGGCCGCGGTCCAGGACGGCGACGAGTTCGCGGTCGTGGACTCCGAGGGCGTGCGGCTGGCCACCGCGGCCACCGCCGAGGAGGCCGCCGTGCCGGTGGTCACGGGCGGCCCCGACGTGCTGGAGGGCGAACGGTTCGACGCCATCACCGACGTGCTGGCCGCCCTGCCCGAGTCCGTCCTCGCCCAGCTGCGCACGGCCTCGGCCGAGTCCCTGTCCTCTGTGGAGCTGACGTTCACCGACGGCCGCACCGTCGTGTGGGGCACCGCCGAGGACAGCGAGCTGAAGGCG
The DNA here is from genome assembly GCF_001580365.1 of Kocuria turfanensis. NCBI lineage: Bacteria > Bacillati > Actinomycetota > Actinomycetes > Micrococcales > Micrococcaceae > Kocuria > Kocuria turfanensis. The sequence continues at coordinate 86,936 of NZ_CP014480.1, forward strand.
CAGGTGCTCCGGGAGCTCGTCGAGGCGCGCGGGGCCGGCAGCGGCGTGGAGATCTACGACGTGTCCAGCCCCACGCGCCCCGTGGTGCGCTGAGCACCGCGCGCCGCGGCTCATCTTCCACCAGAGCTTGAGACCTGGGCCGCACACCGGCATGGCCTGCGGTTTTGGCGAAAAGTGTCGAAAGCGGTATGGCTTGTCGTGCAGGTGGTCCCCTCGGTTGTTAGTCTTGACCCGACATCCAACCGCCAGGAGAAGCAGCTGACGGCCTGACGTTCCACCTTCGATCGAAGGTTGAGCAACGGCTCGCGACCCCGGCCCCGAACCATCTCGAGTTAGGTACCCATGGACTCCTCCACCCCCCAGAACTACTTGGCCGTCATCAAGGTCGTCGGAATCGGCGGCGGCGGTGTCAACGCCGTCAACCGGATGATCGAGGAGGGGCTGCGCGGCGTCGAGTTCATCGCGATCAACACGGACGCCCAGGCCCTGCTGATGAGCGACGCCGACGTCAAGCTGGACGTCGGGCGCGAGCTGACCCGCGGCCTGGGCGCCGGCGCCAACCCCGATGTCGGGCGCCAGGCGGCGGAGGACCACCACGAGGAGATCGAGGAGGTCCTCAAGGGGGCCGACATGGTGTTCGTGACCGCCGGCGAGGGCGGCGGCACCGGCACCGGCGGCGCCCCCGTGGTCGCCCGGATCGCCCGCTCCCTGGGGGCCCTGACCATCGGCGTGGTCACCCGCCCGTTCACCTTCGAGGGCCGCCGCCGCTCCAACCAGGCGGAGAACGGCATCGAGACCCTGCGCGACGAGGTCGACACCCTCATCGTGATCCCCAACGACCGGCTGCTGTCGATCTCCGACCGCAACGTGTCCATGCTCGACGCCTTCAAGTCCGCGGACCAGGTGCTGCTCTCCGGCGTGCAGGGGATCACCGACCTCATCACCACCCCGGGCCTGATCAACCTCGACTTCGCCGACGTGAAGTCCGTGATGCAGGGCGCCGGCTCGGCGCTCATGGGCATCGGCGCGGCCCAGGGCGAGGACCGCGCGGTGAAGGCCGCGGAGCTCGCGATCGCCTCCCCGCTGCTGGAGGCCTCCATCGACGGCGCCCACGGCGTGCTGCTGTCCATCCAGGGCGGCTCCGACCTCGGCCTGTTCGAGATCAACGAGGCGGCCCGCCTGGTCCAGGAGGTGGCCCACCCGGAGGCGAACATCATCTTCGGCGCCGTCATCGACGACGCCCTCGGCGACCAGGCCCGGGTCACCGTCATCGCCGCCGGCTTCGACTCCGTGAGCCCGGAGACCAACGCGAACAACACCAACGCCGCCGCCCAGCAGGCCGCGAGCACCCGCGCCGCCTTCGGCTCCGGCGCCGGCCAGCCCGCCGGCCTGGGCCGCTCCCCGCAGCGCGGCGGCACCGCCTCCTTCGGCCAGCCCGCCACCGCGCAGCGGTGGGCCCAGCCGGTGGCCAACGACGACGTGCCCGACGACGCCGGCTTCGACGTCGACCTGCCCGCCGAGGCCGAGGCCGGCTCGCCCGCCGGCTCCGCCCGCAAGGACTCCCTGGACTTCCCCGACTTCCTGAAGTGAGTCCGGGCCCGGGGGCGGACGCGGTGCACCGCGTCCGCCCCCGGGCGTTTTAACCCCGCTCCGTCCGTCCGGCGGCCGGTGCGGCACGACAGAGGAGGACCAGGGTGTTCTGGTGGCAGGATGAGGTCGGGCCGGGCGTCCGGATGGCCTTCACGGACCGCGGCGCGGGCAACCTCGCGCTGCACACGGGCGACGACCCGGCCGCGGTGCGCCGTCGCCGGGCCGCCCTCGAGCGGTCGATGGGGGTGTCCTCCGGCTCGCTGCTGTTCCTGGAGCAGGTGCACGGCACCGACGTCGTCGACGCCGACCGCACCGACCGCGCGGCGGTGCCCGTGGCCGACGCCGCGGTCTCGGCCACCGGCGTGCCGCTGGCCGTGATGGTGGCCGACTGCGTGCCCGTGCTCTTCCTGGGCGCGGGCCCTGCGGGTCCGATCACGGCCGTGGCGCATGCCGGCCGGCGGGGGCTGCTCGACGGCGTGCTGGAGCGCACCGTGGAGCGGCTGCGGGGACGCGGCGCGGACGGGCTCGCGGCCTGGGTGGGGCCCTCGATCTGCGGCAGGTGCTACGAGGTGCCGGCCGCGATGCGGGAGGAGTCGCTGCGGCGGATCCCCGCGGTGGCCGCCACCACGTCCTGGGGCACCCCGGCCCTGGACCTGCGCGCCGGCGCCCGGGACCGGCTCGCCGGCCTCGGCGTGGCCGTCACCGAGCCCGCGGCCGACGACGGGCCGGCCTGCACCCTGGAGGACGAGCGGCTCTCCTCGCACCGGCGGGACCCCGGCTCGGGCCGGATCGTCGGCCTCGTCTGGCGGAGCCGTCCCGGTGGCCGGGCGGAGCGCACGGCATGAGCGCCGGGGCGGACGACGCGCGCAGCCGCGAGCTCGCCGAGGCCCTGGGGCGCGTCCGGGCCCGGATCGGCGCCGCGGCCCGGGGCGCCGGCGCCGCGGAGCCCACGCTGATCGCCGTGACCAAGTTCTTCCCCGCCGCGGACGTCCTCCGGCTGCACCGGCTCGGCGTGCGCGACGTGGGGGAGAACCGGGACCAGGAGGCCGCCGCCAAGGCCCGGGAGGTCGCGGAGCTCCTCGACGGCCCGCTCGCCTGGCACTTCGTCGGCCAGCTCCAGTCGAACAAGGCGAAGTCCGTGGTCCGCTACGCCTCGTGGGTGCACTCGGTGGACCGCGGCTCCCTCGTCACCGCGCTGGGCAAGGCGGTGCGGCGGCACCGGGAGGAGGCCGCGGCCGGGCAGGTCCCCGCCGGTCCGTGCGTCCAGCAGGACCTCACCTGCCTGGTGCAGGTGTCCCTGGACGCCGAGGAGCACCGGGGCGGCGCCCGCCCCGAGGACGTCGTGAGGCTCGCGGAGCAGATCGCCGCCACGGAGGGGCTGCGCGCCGGCGGGGTCATGGCCGTCGCCCCGCTGGGCGCGGCCGCGGGCCCCGCCTTCGACCGCCTGCAGGACCTGTCGCACCGGGTGCGGGAGATCCTGCCGGAGGCCGCCGCCGTCTCCGCCGGCATGAGCCAGGACCTCGAGGAGGCGGTCGCCCGGGGAGCCACGCACGTGCGCGTCGGCTCCGATATCCTCGGCCCCCGACCGCCCGTAGGATAGCTTGGAGGACGGCCCTGCGGGGCCAGGGCCGTACCGCGATCCGTGCAGCACGACGGGCGCCGGGCGGTCCGAGGATCCCGGAACTCCCCCCACCGCCGATATCCGCACAGACAGTCAAGGAGAGCACCATGGCCGGAGCGTTGCGCCGCACCATGATCTATCTCGGCCTCGCCGAGACGGACGAGGACTACGACGACGACCCGACGCCTGCCCGCCAGGAGCACCAGTCCGCCGTCGCGGTCCGCGAGGAGCCGCGCGAGGCCCGCGCCCACGAGTCCACGGCCGTGGCCGTGCCGCGCCGGTCGGCCGAGTACCGGGCGCCGGTCACCCCCATCAAACGCGCCCCCTCCAGCTCTCGAGAGGACAGCTCGACCTTGCGCACGATCACCACGGTCCACCCCCGCTCCTACAACGACGCGAAGTCCATCGGCGAGGCCTTCCGCGAGGGCACCCCCGTCATCATGAACGTCAGCGACATGGGCGACGCCGAGGCCAAGCGGCTGGTGGACTTCTCCGCCGGGCTGGTCTTCGCCCTCCACGGCTCCATCGAGCGGGTGACCGGCAAGGTCTTCCTGCTCACCCCGTCCTACGTCGAGGTCGTCGGCCACCCGGCCGGCGGCGAGGCCGAGGACGGCACCGACGACCACCCGGAGGACTGAGGCGGACCGATGGACCTGTTGCTCTCGCTGCTGTACCTGGCCCTGCACCTCGTGTACGTGGCGCTGCTGGCCCGGCTCGTCCTGGACTGGGTGCAGATGTTCGCCCGCAACTGGCGGCCCCGCGGCGTCGCCCTCGTGGGGGCCTCGGCCGTGTACACCGTCACCGACCCGCCCATGCGCTGGCTGCGCCGGATCGTGCCGCCGCTGCGCTTCGGCGGGGTGGCCCTGGACCTCGGCTTCCTGATCCTCATCTTCGCCGTCAGCATCGTCCAGGGCATCGTCGGCTCGCTGCTGGTCTGAACCGGTCCCGCTCCGACCTGCCTGTACTCTGGAACCGCACGACCCACCGGGTGCCGGCCGCCGGTCCGCCCCCGGCGCCGGTCGCACGGAGCCCCCGCCGCGGGCCGCGCCCGCGCCCCGCCCTAGGAGGAATGCACTCATGGCCCTGACGCCCGAAGACGTCATCAACAAGCGGTTCCAGCCCACCAAGTTCCGGGAGGGCTACGACCAGGACGAGGTCGACGACTTCCTCGACGAGATCGTCGTGGAGCTTCGGCGCCTGAACCAGGAGAACACGGACCTCAAGCAGCAGCTCGAGACGGCCGGCCAGCCGGTCGCCCCCCGGGAGCCCGCGCCGGTCTCCGAGCCGGGCCCGGCCGCGGCCGAGGAGCCCGCCGCCGGACCGGCCGCCGCCGGGACCGCGGTGACCGAGCCCGCCGTCGCGCAGCCGGTCCTCGCCGAGCCGTCCGCCGAGGAGAGCCCGGCCGGCGCCGCGCAGTCCGCGGCCGGTGTGCTGGCGATGGCGCAGAAGCTGCACGACGAGTACGTCGCCGAGGGCGCCGCCGAGCGCGACCGGCTCGTGGCCGAGGCCCAGGCGCAGGCCGAGGAGCTCGTCGAGGACGCACGGCGCACCCGCGAGCAGACCCTGACCGCCCTGCGGGACGAGGAGGCCGCGCTGCAGACCCGGGTCGCGGGCCTGCGCGGGTTCGAGCAGGACTACCGGGAGAAGCTCCGGGGCTTCATCCAGGAGCAGCTGCACGACCTGGAGACCACCCCGGCCCTCGAGCCCGCGCCTCCCGCCGACGGCGACGAGGCGTCCGCCGCGGCCCCGGCCGCCCGGGCCTGAGCCCCCGCGCACGGGGATCCCGACGGAGGGACCGGCCGCGCGGCCGGTCCCTCCGTCGTGGTCCCGGCCCCGCGCCGGCCCCGGCCGGCGTGACACCATGGACCCGGGCCCGGCCGTCCGGGCCCGCACCCCGACCCCTCCCGAGGAGAGCATGAGCGAGCACCCCGAAGCCCCCGCGGGCACCACCGGCGGGACGGGACGCCGCCGCGTGCTGCTCCTCGCCGCCTCCGCCGCGCTGCTGGTCTACGTCCTGGACCAGCTCACCAAGTGGTGGGTGGTGAGCACCATGGCGCTCGGCCAGCGGACCCCGGTGGTCGAGGGCCTGCTGTGGTGGCAGTTCATCCGCAACCCGGGGGCGGCGTTCTCCCTGGGCGAGAACGTGACCTGGCTGTTCACCCTGGTGATGGCGGTCGTCTCCGTGGTGATCGTGCTGACCCTGCGCCGGGTGCGCTCGGCCGGGTGGGCCCTGGCCCTGGGGCTGGTCCTCGGCGGGGCCCTCGGCAACCTCACCGACCGGCTCCTGCGGGAGCCGGGCTTCGCGGTGGGCCACGTGGTGGACTTCATCGCCGTGCCGCGCTTCGCGATCTTCAACATCGCCGACTGCGGGGTGGTGGTGGGCGTGGGCCTGGTGGTGCTCCTGACCCTGCTCGGCCGGGAGCTCGACGGCACCCGCGCCGCGGACCGCACCGCACCGGAGGAGGAGGGTTCCCGTGGCTGAGCCGGAGCACACCACCGAGCGCTTCACCGTGCCGCCCGAGCTGGAGGGCCAGCGCGCCGACGCGGCGGTCGCCGCCCTCACGGGCCTCTCCCGCTCCGCGTCCGCGGCCCTGTGCACGGAGGGGCGGGTGCTGCACCGCGACCGCCCGGTCACCAAGTCCTTCCGGGTGGAGGCCGCCCAGACGCTCACCGTGCAGGTGCCCGTCCCGGAGGACCCCTCCCGGATCGTCCCGCAGCTGGTCGAGGACTTCCGGGTGGTCCACCTGGACGACGACATCGTGGTGATCGACAAGCCGCCGGGGGTGGCCGCCCACCCGTCGCCGGGCTGGAAGGGGCCCACCGTGGTGGGCGCCCTGGCCGGGGCGGGCGTGACCGTCAGCACCTCCGGGGCGCCGGAGCGGCAGGGCGTGGTGCACCGGCTCGACGTCGGCACGTCCGGGCTGATGGTCGTGGCCCGCACCGAGCGGGCGTACACCGCGCTGAAGCGGGCGTTCAAGGAGCGGACGGTCACGAAGGTCTACCACACCGTGGTCCAGGGTCTGCCGGACCCGCTGCGCGGGACCGTCGACGCCCCGATCGGGCGCCACCCCGGCTACGACTGGCGCTTCGCCGTGGTCGAGGGCGGTCGCGACTCGGTCACCCACTACGAGGTGCTGGAGGCCTTCGGGCGCGCGGCCCTGGTGGAGGTCCACCTGGAGACCGGGCGCACCCACCAGATCCGCGTGCACTTCTCCGCGCTGCGCCACCCCTGCTGCGGGGACCTGACCTACGGGGCGGACCCGGCGCTGTCGGCCGGGCTGGGGCTGACCCGGCAGTGGCTGCACGCCCAGCGGCTGGGCTTCGAGCACCCCGGCACGGGGGAGCCGGTGGAGTTCGACAGCCCCTATCCGCCGGACCTCGCCTTCGCCCTGGAGACCCTCCGGGACGGTGGGCCGGCCTGACCCGGCGGGCCGCCGGCGCGGCGGCGGGGTCGGCGGGGACGACTACACTGGTCGGGTGACGACGGCATCCGGCAAGAACAGCTTCACCCACCTGCACGTGCACACCGAGTACTCCATGCTCGACGGTGCGGCGCGTCTCGACGACCTCTTCGAGGCCTGTCACCAGATGGGGATGTCCTCCCTCGCGACCACCGACCACGGCTTCGTCTTCGGCGCCTTCGACTTCTGGAACAAGGCCCGCAACGCGGGGATCAAGCCGATCATCGGGGTGGAGGCCTACCTCACCCCGGGCACCGCCCGCTCGGACCGCACCCGGGTGAAGTTCGCCGACGGCGGCCGCGACGACGTCTCCGGCGGCGGCGCCTACACGCACATGACCCTGCTGGCCGAGACGACGCAGGGCATGCAGAACCTGTTCCGGGCCTCCTCCCTGGCCTCCCTCGAGGGCCAGCTGTACAAGCCGCGCATGGACCGGGAGCTGCTGAGCACCTACGGCAAGGGCCTGATCGCCACCACGGGCTGCCCCTCCGGGGAGATCCAGACCCGGCTCCGCCTGGGCCAGTACCAGGAGGCCCGCCAGGCCGCCGCGGAGTTCCGCGACATCTTCGGGGCCGAGAACTTCTACTGCGAGCTCATGGACCACGGCCTCGCGATCGAGAAGAACGTCACGAGCGACCTGCTCAAGCTGGCCAAGGACCTGCAGCTGCCGCTGGTGGCCACCAACGACCTGCACTACACCCACGCCGAGGACGCGAAGTCCCACGCGGCGCTGCTGTGCGTGCAGTCGGGCTCGACCCTGGCCGACCCCAAGCGGTTCAAGTTCGACGCGGACGAGTTCTACCTGAAGTCCCCGGCCGAGATGCGCGAGCTCTTCCGCGACTTCCCGGAGGCCTGCGACAACACCCTCGAGATCGCCGAGCGGTGCCACGTGGAGTTCGACACCTCCGCCAACTACATGCCCCGCTTCCCGACCCCGGAGGGCCACGACGAGGAGTCCTGGTTCGTGGAGGAGGTCCAGAAGGGCCTGCACCACCGCTTCCCCGGCGGGATCCCCGAGGACGTCCAGCGCCAGGCGGACTACGAGAAGGGCATCATCCTGCAGATGGGCTTCCCCGGGTACTTCCTGGTGGTCGCCGACTTCATCAACTGGGCGAAGAACAACGGGATCCGGGTGGGCCCGGGCCGCGGCTCCGGGGCCGGGTCCATGGTCGCCTACGCCATGCGCATCACCGAGCTCAACCCGCTCCAGCACGGGCTGATCTTCGAGCGCTTCCTCAACCCGGACCGCGTGTCCATGCCCGACTTCGACGTCGACTTCGACGACCGCCGCCGCTCGGAGGTCATCCACTACGTCACCGAGAAGTACGGCGACGAGCGCGTGGCCATGATCGTCACCTACGGCACCATCAAGGCCAAGCAGGCCCTGAAGGACTCCTCCCGCGTGCTCGGCTACCCGTTCTCCATGGGGGAGAAGCTGACCAAGGCCATGCCGCCGGACGTGATGGGCAAGGGCATCTCCCTCAAGGACGTCTACGACGAGTCCGCCAAGCGCCACGGCGAGGCGGACGAGCTGCGCGAGGTGCTCGCCCAGGACCCCGAGGCGAAGAAGATCTTCGAGACCGCCGAGGGGCTCGAGGGCCTCAAGCGGCAGTGGGGGGTGCACGCGGCGGGCGTGATCATGTCCTCGCACCCGCTGATCGACATCATCCCGATCATGCGCCGCGAGCAGGACGGCCAGGTGATCACCCAGTTCGACTACCCCACGTGCGAGGGGCTGGGGCTGATCAAGATGGACTTCCTGGGCCTGCGCAACCTCACGATCATCTCCGACGCCCTGGAGAACATCACGCTCAACCAGGACGGCTTCGTCCTGGACCTCGAGCACCTCGGCCTCGAGGACGCCGAGTCCTACGAGCTGCTGGCCCGCGGCGACACCCTCGGGGTGTTCCAGCTCGACGGCGGGCCCATGCGCCAGCTGCTCAAGCTCATGCGCCCGGACAACTTCGAGGACATCTCCGCCGTGATCGCCCTCTACCGGCCCGGTCCGATGGGCGCGAACTCGCACACCAACTACGCGCTGCGCAAGACCGGCCAGCAGGAGATCACCCCGATCCACCCCGAGCTCGAGGAGCCGCTCGCGGAGATCCTCAACACGACCTACGGGCTGATCGTCTACCAGGAGCAGGTCATGGCGATCGCCCAGAAGGTGGCCGGCTTCTCGCTGGGCCAGGCGGACATCCTGCGCCGCGCCATGGGCAAGAAGAAGAAGTCCGAGCTGGACAAGCAGTACGAGGGCTTCCACGGGGGCATGGCGGAGCGCGGCTACTCGGAGGCCGCGATCAAGGCCCTGTGGGACATCCTGCTGCCGTTCTCCGACTACGCCTTCAACAAGGCCCACTCCGCGGCCTACGGCCTCGTCTCCTACTGGACGGCCTACCTCAAGGCGCACTACCCGGCCGAGTACATGGCCGCGCTGCTCACCTCGGTGGGCGACGACAAGGACAAGCTGGCCCTCTACCTCACCGAGTGCCGCCGGATGGGCATCACCGTGCTGCCCCCGGACGTCAACGAGTCCGCGCTGAACTTCACCCCGGTGGGCACCGACATCCGCTTCGGCATGGGCGCGGTGCGCAACGTGGGCGCCAACGTGGTCGGCGCCATGGTCGAGGCCCGGGAGGAGCACGGGGCCTTCACCTCCTTCAACGACTTCCTCGCCAAGGTGCCGGCGGTGGTGTGCAACAAGCGCACCATCGAGTCCCTCGTGAAGGCCGGCGCGTTCGACCGGCTGGGCCACACCCGGCGGGGCCTGGTGATGTGCCACGAGGAGGCCGTGGACGCCACGGTGGCCGTCAAGCGCCAGGAGGCGGCCGGGCAGTTCGACCTCTTCGGCGGGATGGGCCTGGACGAGGAGGACCCCACCACCTCGCTGACCGTGGCGGTGCCCGACGTCCCCGAGTGGGAGCGCAAGGACCTGCTGGCCTTCGAGCGCGAGATGCTGGGCCTGTACGTGTCCGACCACCCGCTGCGCGGGCTGGACGAGGCCCTGGGCCAGTACGCCGACACCTCGATCCAGCCGCTGCTGGGGGAGGACGGCCGGCCCGACGGCGCGGTCGTCACGGTCGCGGGCATGATCACCTCCCTGTCCCGGCGGATCGCCAAGACCTCCGGCAACGCCTACGCCCGGGTGGAGCTCGAGGACCGGACCGGCTCGATCGAGATCATGTTCTTCGGCAAGGCCTACGCCCCCATCGCCGGGGTGCTGGCCGAGGACCTGATCTGCGTGATCAAGGGCCGGCTGCAGCGCCGGGACGACGGGTCGGTGACGATCTCCGCCCAGGAGCTGACCGTGCCGGAGCTCTCCGCGGACGGGCACAACGGGCCGGTGCTCATCGCGCTGCCCGAGTTCCGGGCCACCGAGACCACCGTGCAGGAGATCGGGGCGGTGCTGCGCAACCACCGCGGGGACTCCGAGGTGCGCATCCACCTCGAGACCCGGCAGAAGGTGCAGGTCCTGCGGCTGGGCCCGGACCTGCGGGTGAACCCCTCGCCGGCCCTGTTCGGGGACCTGAAGGTGCTGCTCGGGCCCACCTGCCTGGAGGTCTAGCCGACCGGTCCGCGGAGCGCAAGACCCGGGCCCCGACAGGGGTGGTGCGGTGGAATACCATGGACACGTGACTACTGCTGAGACGACCACGACTCCCGCCCTGCGCACGATCGACCTCCGCGGCCGGCAGCTGTCCTGGGCCGAGCTGCGCGCGGCCGTGCCCCGGCAGAGCACCTCGTCCCTGGCGTCCGCCGAGCAGGCCGTGGAGGAGATCATCGCCGCCGTCCGCGCGGAGGGCGCCGCCGCCCTGCGCCGCTACGCCCGGCGCTTCGACGGTGTGGAGCAGCAGCGGCTGCGCGTGGACCCCGCCGAGATCCGGCGGGCGGTCGACGCGCTGGACCCCGCGGTGCGCCGCGGCCTGCAGACGGCCATCGAGCGCACCCGGGCCTTCGCGGCGGCCCAGCGCCCGGCCGACGCCCGCCTCGAGGTGGCTCCCGGCGCCGTCCTGGTCCAGCGCTGGACCCCCATCCGCCGGGCCGGTCTCTACGTCCCGGGCGGGCTGGCCGTCTACCCCTCGTCGGTGGTCATGAACGTCGTCCCGGCCCAGGCGGCCGGGGTCGGCTCGATCGCCCTGTGCAGCCCGCCGCAGCGGGAGTTCGGCGGCCTGCCGCACCCGACGATCCTCGCCGCGGCCGGTCTGCTCGGGGTGGACGAGGTCTGGGCCATCGGCGGGGCCCAGTCCCTCGCGGCCATGGCCCACGGCGTGGTCGACGGCGAGGACGTGCTCGAGCCGGTGGACACCGTCACCGGCCCCGGCAACGTCTACGTGGCCACGGCCAAGCGGCTGCTGCGCTCCGTGGTGGGCGTCGACGCGGAGGCCGGCACCACCGAGATCGCCGTGCTGGCCGACGACACCGCCGACCCCTCCTACGTCGCCGCCGACCTCATCTCCCAGGCCGAGCACGACCCCGCCGCCGGGTCCGTGCTCATCACCCACTCGCCGGCCCTGGCCGAGCGCGTCGCGGCGGAGCTCGCCGTGCAGGTGCCCCGCACCCGGCACCGGGAGCGGGTCGCCACCGCGCTGTCCGGGCCGCAGTCCGGGGCGGTGCTCACCGACGACCTCGACGCCTCGATCGCGGTGGCCGACGCCTACGCGGCCGAGCACCTCGAGATCCACACCGCCGCCCCGCAGGACGTCGCCGCCCGGGTGCGCAACGCCGGGGCGATCTTCGTGGGCCCGTACAGTCCCGTCCCGCTGGGCGACTACGCCGCCGGGTCCAACCACGTGCTCCCCACCGGGGGCACGGCCGTGCACACGCAGGGACTGTCCACCACCTCCTTCCTGAAGGCCGTGCAGGTCGTGGAGTACTCCCGGGAGGCCCTCGCCGAGATCGGCCCGGACATCGTGGCCCTGGCCGACTCCGAGGACCTGCCCGCGCACGGCACGGCCATCACGATCCGCACCGGGGGCTGATCCGACCGTGCACTGCCCGTTCTGCCGCCACACCGACTCCCGCGTCGTGGACAGCCGCACCACGGACGACGGGACGGCGATCCGCCGCCGCCGCCAGTGCTCCGAGTGCGGCCGCCGGTTCACCACGCTCGAGACGACCACGATCTCCGTGATCAAGCGCTCGGGCGTCACCGAGCCCTTCGACCGGCAGAAGATCGTCAACGGGGTGCGCAAGGCCTGCCAGGGGCGGCCGGTGAGCGAGGACGACCTCGCGATGCTCGCCCAGGAGGTCGAGGAGACGATCCGCGCGCTGGGCGCCGCGGAGATCGAGGCCCACGAGGTGGGGCTGGCGATCCTGGCCCCGCTGCGCCGCCTGGACGTGGTGGCCTACCTCCGCTTCGCGAGCGTCTACCAGGCCTTCGACGGCCTCGGGGACTTCGAGGAGGCCATCGACGTGCTGCGGCAGCAGCAGGCCGAGCAGTCCGGACAGCAGACCATCCCCGCCGCGGTGGAACCCGCCGGTGCCGGGGCAAAGAAGCGCTCCGGCCGCCGGACCCGGCCCCGGAGCCTCGACGGCGTGTCCCAGCCCCGGCTGCTCTGAGCGTCGCACCGCGGCGACACGTCCCGGCGTGTCTCTTGCCGCAGGCCGGAGGAGGGTCGTAGAGTAAGGCACGTAACAAGCTCCCGCCGGGGGCTGCGGAGGGGAAGCCGCGGCCCCCGGCGGGTTTTTTCGGGCCCAGGGCACACGACGACGCCCGGACCCCTCCGCGAGGAGGTGTCCGGGCGTCGTCGTCCGGCGCAGGCGCCTGGCTCAGTCCTCGGTCCCGTGCGGGATGCCCGCCCACAGGCCCGCCCCCACGATGCCCGCGTTGTTGCGCAGCTCGGCGACCTTCACCGGCGTGCGCAGCTCCAGGAAGGGCAGGAACTTGTCCGCCTTCTTCGACACCCCGCCGCCCACCACGAACAGGCTCGGGGTGAACAGGAACTCGACGTGGCTGAAGTAGCGCTGCAGCCGCGTGGTCGCCCACTTCTTCCAGGGCATGTCCTCGCGCTCGCGCGCCGCCGCGGAGGCCTTCGTCTCGGCGTCGTGGCCGTCGATCTCCAGGTGACCGAGCTCGGCGTTGGGCACGAGCTTGCCGTTGAGGATCAGGGCCGAGCCGATGCCGGTGCCCAGGGTGATCACGATGACCAGGCCCTTCACCCCGCGACCAGCCCCGTAGACCGCCTCGGCCAGGCCCGCGGCGTCGGCGTCGTTGAGCGCCTCGACCGGCCGGCCCAGCCGCTCCGTCATCAGCGCGTCCACGTCCGTGCCGATCCAGGACTTGTCGATGTTCGCCGCGGACAGGGCCACCCCGTCCTTGATGATCGCCGGGAAGACGATGCCCACCGGCGAGTCCGGCGCCGGGGCCTCGGGGCGGGACTGCAGCTCCGCCACGATCTGCTCCACGACCTCCGCCACCTTCTCCGGCGTGGCCGGGCGCGGGGTGGCGATGCGGAAGCGCTCACCGACGAGCTCACCGGTGTCCAGGTCGACGATGCCGCCCTTGGTCCCGGTGCCGCCGAAGTCGATGCCGATGACTCGCCGGCTCGGGACGTCCGCGACGGAGCGATCTGGTGTGGTCATGGGGCGGTCCTCTCGGGGGGCCGTGGTCGGATGATCAGTGCGCAGTCTACGGCAGGGTCAGCACGTCCACGCCGTCCTCCGTCACGGCCAGCGTGTGCTCGAACTGCGCGGTGCGCATCCGGTCCCTGGTGGTCACCGTCCAGTCGTCGTCCCACTGCTCCCACTGGATCGTGCCGAGGGTCAGCATGGGCTCGATCGTGAAGACCATGCCGGGCACCATGGGCGTGGCGTAGGACGGGGCGGCGTCGTAGTGCGGGACGATGAGCCCGGAGTGGAACTCCCGGCCCACGCCGTGGCCGGTGAAGTCGCGGACCACGCCGTAGCCGAAGCGCCGGGCGTACTTCTCGATCACCCGGCCGATGACGTTGATCTCACGGCCGGGCCGGACCGCGTTGACGGCCCGGTTCAGCGCCTCCTCGGTGCGCTCCACGAGCAGGCGGGACTGCTCGTCGACCTCGCCCACCAGGAACATCCGGTTCGTGTCGCCGTGGAAGCCGTCCTTGTAGGCCGTGACGTCGAGATTGATGATGTCGCCCTCCTCCAGCACGGTGGAGTCGGGGATGCCGTGGCAGATCACCTCGTTGAGGGACGTGCAGATGGACTTCGGGAAGCCCCGGTAGCCCAGGCAGGACGGATAGGCGCCGTGGTCGCACAGGTACTCGTGGGCGATCCGGTCCAGGTCGTCGGTGGTGGCGCCGGGCACGGCGGCCCGGCCGGCCTCCTGCAGGGCGCGGGCCGCGATCCGGCCCGCCTCCCGGATCAGCTCGACCTCCTCGGGCGGGTAGACGTTCCCGCCCCGGCCCTCGTCGGGCTCGGTCCGGCCGACGTACTCGGGCCGCGGGATGGACGCCGGGACGGGACGCTGCGGGCTCAGGGACCCGGGAGCGAGGGCGCCGACGGGGGCGGTGCCGCCGGGAGCGGTGACGTTGTGCGAGAGCACGGGGGTCTGGTCCTCCTGGTTTTTCGGGTCTGCCGGCCCCGTCGGGGCCTAGGATCTACCCTAACGCGCCGGGTGCCCGGCCGGTCCGGTCGAGGTGGCCCCGGCGGCCCGGGGAAGGAGAGGTCATGAGCGAGTTCTGGTTCAACGTCTACACCCACGAGGTCGAGGAGGGCCCGCAGTCGGACTACCGCAAGCTGCTCGGTCCCTACGCCACCCGCCAGGAGGCGCAGAACGCCCTGAAGCTCGCGGCGGAGCGCACCCGGAAGTGGGACGAGGAGGACCGCGCCTTCGACGAGGGCTGAGCGCCGCGGCTCAGAAGCTGTGCTCGGGACCCGGGAAGGTCCCGGTGCGCACGTCCTGGACGTAGCGGCCCACGGCGTCGGCGACCACCCCGTGGAGGTCCGCGTACTGCTGCACGAAGCGGGGCATCCGCCCGCGGCGCAGCCCGAGCATGTCCTGCCACACGAGCACCTGGCCGGTGGTCCCGGGCCCGGCGCCGATCCCCACGGTGGGGACGTCCACGGCGGCGTCCACGGCCCGGGCGGTCTCGGCCGGGACCATCTCCAGGACCAGGCAGAACGCCCCGGCCGCCTCGAGGGCGCGGGCGTCCTCGACCAGGGCCTGCGCGGCGTCGCCGCGGCCCTGCACCCGGTAGCCGCCCAGGGCGTGCTCGCTCTGCGGCGTGAAGCCCAGGTGCGCCACGACCGGCACCCCGGCCTGGACCATGGCCCGCACGTGCGGGGCGAACCACGCCCCGCCCTCCAGCTTCACCGCGTGCGCCCCGCCCTCCTTGAGGAAGCGCACCGCGGTGGCCACCGCCTGCTCCGGGGAGGCCTCGTAGGAGCCGAAGGGCAGGTCGACGACGACGAACGCGCGCTCGGCGGCCCCGGACACGGCCCGGCACAGCGGCAGCAGCTCGTCCACGGTCACCGGCAGCGTGGTGGCGTAGCCCAGGACGTTGTTGCCCGCGGAGTCCCCGACGAGCAGCGTGTCGACGCCCGCGGCGTCGAAGATCGCCGCCGTGAGGGCGTCGTAGCTCGTGAGCATGGTGAACTTCTCGCCGCGGCGCTTCGCCTCGCGCAGGTGGTGGGTGCGCACCCGGCGCACGTCGAGCGCGCCCGGCTCCGGGCGGGTGGTCTCCTGGGTCATGGCCCCAGCCTAACCGGCGGGCTCCGCGCCCCCGGCGGAGGGCCCGGGCCGGCGCGTTAGAGTGGCCTGGACAGCAGGCGTGCCCGTGTCGGCACGGCACACGCCCCCGGCGCCGGCCGCGGGCAGGAAGACGAGGAACACAGCCATGGACCGTCAGCAGGAGTTCGTCCTCAGGACCATCGAGGAGCGGGACGTGCGCTTCGTGCGGATGTGGTTCACGGACGTCGTGGGCAGCCTCAAGTCGGTGGCGCTGGCCCCGGCCGAGGTGGAGGCCGCCTTCGAGGAGGGGCTCGGCTTCGACGGGTCCTCGATCGAGGGCCTCTCCCGCGTCTCCGAGGCGGACATGCTCCTGCAGCCCGACCCCTCCACGTTCCAGATCCTGCCCTGGCGGGGGGAGACCGAGCCCACCGCGCGGATGTTCTGCAACATCCTCACCCCGGACGGGGAACCCGCCTCCTCGGACCCGCGCGGCGTGCTCAAGCGGGTCCTGGAGAAGGCCTCCGACATGGGCTTCACCTGCTACACCGCCCCGGAGATCGAGTTCTACCTGCTGAAGTCCGCCGACCTCGACGCCGAGGGCCAGCCGGTGCCGGTCGACCACGAGGGCTACTTCGACCACGTGCCCGGCGGCGTCGTGCAGGACTTCCGGCGCAAGGCCGTCAACATGCTCGAGGCCGTCGGGATCTCCGTGGAGTTCTCCCACCACGAGGCCGGTCCCGGGCAGAACGAGATCGACCTGCGCTACGCCGACGCCCTGCAGACGGCGGACAACATCATGACGTTCCGCACCGTGATCAAGGAGGTCGCGCTCGCCCAGGGGCTGTACGCCACCTTCATGCCGAAGCCCTTCACGGAGCACCCCGGCTCGGGCATGCACACCCACTTCTCCCTCTTCGAGGGGGACACCAACGCCTTCTTCGACGGCGGCTCCGAGTTCCGGCTCTCGCGCACGGCCCGCCACTTCATCGCCGGCATCCTCCGGCACGCCCCGGAGTTCACCTCGGTGACCAACCAGTTCGTGAACTCCTACAAGCGGCTCTGGGGCGGGGGAGAGGCACCCTCCTACCTCTCCTGGGGGCACAACAACCGCTCCGCCCTCGTGCGGGTGCCGCTGTCCAAGCCGGACAAGGTGCAGGCCGCGCGGATCGAGTACCGCGGCATCGACTCCGCGACGAACCCGTACCTGTCCTACGCGGCGCTGCTCGCGGCGGGCCTGCAGGGCATCGAGAACGAGTACGACCTCCCGCCCGTGGAGCTGGACGACGTCGCCGCGATGAGCTCCGCCGAGCGCCGCGCCCTGGGGCACAACCCGCTGCCCTCGAGCCTCTACGACGCCATCCGGGAGACGGAGGAGTCGGAGTTCATGGCCGAGCTGCTCGGGGAGCAGGTCTACGACTACTTCCTGCGCAACAAGCGCCGGGACTGGAACGACTACCGCCGGGTGGTCACCCCCTTCGAGCTGAAGAACAACCTCGGCATCCTCTGAGCCCGGGACGGAGCCCGCCATGACCCACCCTCCCCAGTCCGCGTCCGCCACGGACCCCGTGGCCTCCGGGCGGCTCATCAAGCTCGGCTTCGCGGACACGGCCAACGCCCAGCGCTGGCTCGGGTTCCCCGAGCTCGCCCCGGTGGACCAGGACCGGCTGCTGGAGGGCCTGGCGCTGGCCGCCTCGCCGGACGTCGCCCTGCAGCTGACGGTGCGCCTGCTGGAGGGCTCCCCCCAGCTGGCCGAGCGGATCAACGCCGGCCCGGAGGCCTCCGAGACCCTGTTCCGGCTGCTGGGGGCCTCCGAGGCGCTGGGGGAGTTCCTGCTGCGCCGGCCCGAGCACCTCGACCTGCTCGCGGAGCCGGCCGCCGCCGAGCCCGAGGAGATCCCCGCGGAGCAGTTCCGCACCGCGCTGCTGCGCGCGGTGGGCGCCGATCCGGGGGCCCGGACCCCGGTGGCCGGGGACACCGGCGACGACGCCTACACCGCCCTGCGCGTCGCCTACCGCAGGGAGCTGACCCGCATCGCGATCCGCGACGTCGGCGCCCTCTATCCCGCCGACCACATGCCGGCGGTGGGCCGGCAGCTGGCCGACCTCGCCGCCGCCGCGCTCGAGGCGGCGCTGGCCGTCTCCCGGGCCGAGGCGGCACGGACCTGGGCCCCCGAGCTCGTGGACCGGGTGCGGCTGGCCGTGATCGGGATGGGCAAGTGCGGGGCCCGGGAGCTCAACTACATCTCCGACGTCGACGTGGTCCACGTCATGGCCGTGGACGACGGGCCCGAGGAGGACGGGCCCGACGGCGCGGAGGCGACGACCATCGCCACCGCCCTGGCCACGGGCACCGCCCGGGCGATCATGGCGCGCGCGGGAGAGCCGCCGCTGTGGGAGGTGGACGCCAACCTGCGCCCCGAGGGCAAGGACGGGCCGCTGGTGCGCACCCTGGAGTCCCACGTGCGCTACTACGAGCGCTGGGCGGAGTCCTGGGAGTTCCAGGCCCTGCTCAAGGCCCGCCCCATCGCGGGGGACCCGCAGCTGGGGCAGGCCTACCGGGAGGCGATCGAGCCGTACGTGTGGCGCAGCGCCGCGCGCGAGGGCTTCGTGGAGTCCGTGCAGGCCATGCGCCGCCGGGTCACCGACAACATCCCCGACGCCGAGGCCGAGCGGCAGATCAAGCTGGGCCCCGGCGGCCTGCGCGACGTCGAGTTCACCGTCCAGCTGCTCCAGCTCGTGCACGGGCGCACGGACGAGCGGGTCCGCACCCGGGCCACCACCGACTCGCTGAGCGCGCTCTCCGAGGGCGGCTACATCGGCCGCCGCGACAGCGAGCAGTTCGCCGCGCACTACCGCTGGCTGCGCCTGCTGGAGCACCGGATCCAGCTCTTCCGCATGCGCCGCACCCACCTCATGCCGCGCGCCGAGCGGGAGCTGGTCACCGTGGCCCGGTCCCTGCGGGGCGCCGCGGACACCGCCCGCCCCTCGGCGGAGTCGCTGCTCGAGGAGTGGCGCAAGGTCAAGCGCAACGTGCGCGGGATGCACGAGCGGATCTTCTACCGGCCGCTGCTGGCCGCGCTGGCGCACCTGCCCGAGAGCGACACCAGCCTCTCCCCGGAGTCGGTGCGGGACCGGCTGGCCGCCCTGGGCTACCGGGACCCGAAGGCGGCCGTGCGGCACATCGAGGCGCTCACCCGCGGGGTGAGCCGGCGGGCCGAGATCCTGCGGACCCTGCTGCCCGTGCTCCTGTCCTGGCTCGCCGACGGGGTGGACGCCGACGCCGGGCTGCTGGGCTTCCGGCGGCTCTCGGAGTCCCTGGGCACCACCCCCTGGTTCCTGCGGCTGCTGCGCGACTCCAACGCGGCCGCCGAGCGGCTGTGCCAGATCCTCTCCAGCTCCCGCTACGTCGCCGACCTGCTGGAGAACTCCCCGGAGGCGACCGCCTGGCTCGGCCAGGACGACGACCTCTGCCCCGTCCCCTTCGAGACCCTGTGGACCGAGATCCGCTCGCAGATGGCCCGGCACCCCGACTCGGGGGAGGCGATGCGGATGATCCGGCTGATCCGCCGCCGCGAGGAGCTGCGCGTGGCGCTCGCGGACACCTCCGGGCTGCTCGACGTCGAGCGGGTCGCCGAGGCGCTGTCCGACATCGACCGCGCCTGCATCCTGGGCGCCCTGCACGCCGCCGAGCGCGAGGTCTACGGCCGCTCCGGCCGCGTCGCCGAGGTGCTGGTGGTCGCGATGGGGCGGCAGGGCGGGCGGGAGATCGGCTACGGCTCCGACGCCGACGTCATGTACGTCTACGGCCCCGTGGGGGACGCGGACCCGGCCGCCGCCCGGGAGCAGGCCGAGACCCTGCTGCAGCGGATGGTGCAGCTGCTCAAGGCGCCGTGCAGCCCGCCCATCGTGGCGGAGCGGGTGCTGGAGATCGACAACGACCTGCGCCCCGAGGGCAAGCAGGGCCCCATGGTGCGCTCCGTGGACTCCTACGCGGAGTACTACGCCCGGTGGGCCCAGACCTGGGAGTTCCAGGCCCTCACCCGGGCGCTGCCCGTGGCCGGCAGCGACGACCTGGCCGAGGCGTTCCGCCGCGTGATCGACCCCCGCCGCTATCCGGCCGAGTTCACCGAGGCGCAGCTGCTGGAGGTCCGCCGGATGAAGGCGCGGGTCGAGAACGAGCGCCTGCCGCGCGGGGCGGACCCGTCCCGGCACGTGAAGCTGGGCCGGGGCGGGCTCTCGGACGTGGAGTGGCTCGTGCAGACCCTGCAGCTGCAGCACGCGCACCGGCTCCCGGGGCTGCGGACCACCAGCACGCTGCGCGCCCTGCGCGCCGCCGAGGAGGCCGGGCTGGTCCTCGCCGAGGACGCCGCCGCCCTGGCCGCCGCCTGGCGCCTGGCCACCGCCGTGCGCAACGGCAACGTGCTGCGCACGGGCCGCCGCTCCGACGCCCTGCCCTCGAAGCGCGCGGACCTCGAGGCGGTGGCCCGCTGGTGCGGGTACGGCCACGGCGGCGCCCGCCTCCTCGAGGAGGACTACCTGCGGACCACCCGCAAGGCCCGCGCCGTGTTCGAGCGGATCTTCTACGGGCACTGACCGCCGCGTGCGCGGGCGCCCGCGCACGGCAACGGCCCCGGACCCCTGCGCAGGGGTCCGGGGCCGTTGCCGTGGGTCCGCCGCCGGCGGGGAGAACTCCAGCGGGTGCGGGACCACGGAGAGCGGCTTGAGCTCGAACTCGCGCTTGTACTCGATCCAGGACCGGACGGTGTCCTCGGTGAAGACGTCCCCGGCGAGCAGGAACTCGTGGTCCTCCTCCAGGGCCAGCAGCGCCTCCTCCAGCGAGGCCGGGGCCTTCTTGATGTCCTTGGCCTCCTCGGCGGGCAGCTCGTAGAGGTCCTTGTCGATCGGGTCGGCCGGCTCGATGCGGTTGCGGATCCCGTCCAGGCCCGCCATCAGCTGGGCGGCGAACGCCAGGTACGGGTTGCACGAGGGGTCCGGGGCGCGGAACTCGAGGCGCTTGGCCTTCGGGTTGGTGCCCGTGATCGGGATGCGGATGCCGGCGGAGCGGTTGCCCTGCGAGTACACCATGTTGACCGGGGCCTCGAAGCCCTTGACCAGGCGCCGGTAGGAGTTCACGGTCGGGTTGGTGAACGCGAGCACGGCCGAGGAGTGCTCGAGCAGACCGCCGATGTACCAGCGGGCCAGGTCGGACAGGCCCGCGTAGCCCTTCTCGTCGTAGAAGAGGGGCTCGCCGCCCTTCCACAGCGACTGGTGGCAGTGCATGCCGGAGCCGTTGTCGTTGAAGACCGGCTTGGGCATGAACGTGGCCGACTTGCCGAAGGCGTCCGCGGTGTTCTTGATGACGTACTTGAACTTCTGCAGGTCGTCGGCGGCCTTGGTGAGGGTGTTGAACCGGTAGTTGATCTCGGCCTGGCCGGGACCGCCCACCTCGTGGTGGGAGCGCTCGACCTCGAGGCCCACCTCGTCCAGGGCCACGCACATCGCGTCGCGCAGGTCGGCCTGCTTGTCCACGGGGGAGACCGGGAAGTAGCCGCCCTTGGTGGCGGTCTTGTTGCCCAGGTTCCCGCCCTCCTCCTTGCGGCCGGTGTTCCACGCGGCCTCGTCGGAGTCGATGGCGTAGAAGGAGCCCTGCGGCTGGACGTCGTAGCGGACGTCCTCGAAGATGAAGAACTCGGCCTCGGAGGCGAAGTTGGCGACGTCGGCGATGCCGGTCGACGCCATGTAGGCCTCGGCCCGCTCGGCGACGCCGCGGGGGTCGCGGTGGTAGGGCTCGCCGGTGCGCGGGTTCACGATCGAGCAGGTGACCACGAGGGTCTTCTCGACGCGGAAGGGGTCCACGAACGCGGAGGTCGGGTCCGGGATCAGCTGCATGTCCGACTCGGCGATGCCCTGGAAGCCGCGGATGGACGAGCCGTCGAACAGCTGTCCGTGCACGAAGAAGTCGTCGTCCACCGACTTGGCCGGGAGGTTGAAGTGCTGCTGCACGCCGGGCATGTCCGTGAACCGGACGTCGACGAAGACGATCTCCTCGTCCTTGATGAACGCGAGGACTTCCTCGGGTGTCTGGAACATGTGCTGTTTCCCTTCTCAGATGGGCTGGACCGCCGTGCCGAGACGTTCGTGCGGCGTCCTTTTCCGGGGTCAACGCTACGGACCCGGCATTAAGGCTCCGTGTCCCGGGTGTTTCCTCGGTGTTACACGGCACGGCCCGGGGGAGCCACGGTCTGGCGTCAGTCTAGGCGAGATCGCCCCGATACCCTGGGGGGATGATCGACAGACGTGACGTCGGGTCCTGGCTCGAGGGCTCGGGGGCCGGCCCCCGGCAGTACCCGGGGCAGCGCCTGGGGCGCCCGGCGGCCGGGCCGGGCTCGGTGGGCCGCCCCGGGCGGCGGCTCGTGGCCCTGGCCCTGGACTGGTACCTGTGCTGGGCGCTCGCCGCGTGGCTCGCCCCGCAGTGGAACCAGCACGGGCTCGTGACCCTCGCCCTGCTGCTCCTGCTCAACGTGCTGCTGGTGGGGGCCGCCGGGCACACCCCGGGGCACTGGGTGACGGGCCTGCAGGTGCAGACGCTGGACGGGCGGCCGGCCGGGTTCGCCCGGGCCGTGGTGCGCTCGCTGCTGCTGTGCCTGCTGATCCCGCCCGTGGTCTTCGACCCGGACCAGCGCGGCCTGCACGACCGGGCCGCGGACACGATCCTCGTGCGCACCCGCTGAACGTCGCCCCCGACGACGGAGCCCCCGCCTTCCGTGGGAAGGCGGGGGCTCCGTCGTCGGGCGGCTCAGCGGCCGCGCATGGCCTTGCGGTCCGGGCGGGCGCGCATCGGGTCGACGCCCTTGGGCACCGGCAGGCGGTTGCCGAGCGTGCTGATCCGCTTGTGCACGGTCTGCACCTCCTGCTGGGTGAGCTTCTTGTCGAGCTTCTTCATCTGCTTGGACAGCTCGCGCAGGGGCACCTGGCCCTCGCCCTTGCCGGTCTTGATGACGTGGATCGGCACGTTCTGGATCACGGGACCGATCCGGCGCCGCTCCTTCGAGACGATCTTGTCCACCCGGCCGGCGGGGCCCTCGGTCACCAGGACCACGCCGGGGCGGCCGATGGCGCGGAAGACGAGGTCGCGGGTGCGCGGGTCCATCGCGGCCGGCTGCTCCTCCACGATCCAGCCGCGGCGCAGGGCGGACAGGGCCGCCCCGGCGGCCCCGGGCTGGTCCTCGATCCGGGCGAACGCGGCGCGCTCGGCCCGCCGGGACAGGTAGAAGGAGGCCGAGAGCAGGGCGAACGGCAGGCCGATGAGCAGCCCGGTGATCCAGTTGCCGAGCAGGGCGCCGACGAGCAGGAACACCAGGAGCACGCCGAGGCCGATCAGCAGCATCCACCAGCCCACGTTCGGCTCGACCTCGCGGGTCATCTTGAAGACCTGCTTGATCTGCCCGAGGAAGCCGGGGCCCTTCGTGGCCTTCCGCTGCTTTCTCGCCTCGCGCTTCTGCGCCCGGGTTGGCTTCCCGCTCGGCTTCCCCGTGGGCTTCCCGGAGGAGGTGGATCGCGACGCGGGGCGCGACTTGGCGTGGGAAGGTGACACGGTGAGACCTCGTCCTGTGGTGCGGTGGCAGTGGTTCGGGGACCACGGCGCGCGCCGGGGCGCCCGCCGTGGTCCGTCCTCCAGTTTAGCGGGTGGCAGGTGCCGTGACCCGCTCCGGCTCAGCCCAGGCGCTGCACCAGGGAGGACGCCTCCTGGGAGGCGGAGCCCTCGTCCTCGATGTGCGCCAGGTGGGCGGGGATCTCGCGGCCGGACTTCTCCATGGCCCGGGCCCACAGGCGGCCCGCCCGGTACGAGGAGCGGACCATCGGCCCCGCCATGACGCCCAGGAAGCCGATCTCCTCGGCCGCCCGGGAGAGCTCCACGAACTCCTCGGGCTTGACCCACCGCTCGATGGGGTGGAAGAGGGGGGAGGGGCGCAGGTACTGGGTGAGCGTGATGATGTCGCACCCGGCGTCGTGGAGGTCGCACAGGGCCTCGTGGATCTCCTCGTTGGTCTCGCCCATACCGAGGATCAGGTTCGACTTCGTGATCATCCCGGCCTCCTTGCCCTGGGTGATCACGTCGAGGGAGCGCTCGTAGGTGAACGCCGGGCGGATCTGGCGGAAGATGCGCGGCACCGTCTCCACGTTGTGCGCGAAGACCTCCGGCTCGGCGTCGATGACCTGCTGCAGCCGGTCCGGCTTGCCCTGGAAGTCGGGGATCAGGATCTCCACCCCGGTGTTCGGGTTGAGCGTGTGGATCGCCCGGATGGTCTCGGCGTAGAGCCACGCCCCGCCGTCGTCGAGGTCGTCGCGGGCCACGCCCGTCACGGTGGCGTAGCGCAGGCCCAGCTCCTGGACGGACTCGGCGACCTTGCGCGGCTCGGTGACGTCCAGCAGCTCCGGCTTGCCGGTGGCGATGTCGCAGAAGTCGCAGCGCCGGGTGCACGTGGACCCGCCGATCAGGAACGTCGCCTCCCGGTCCTCCCAGCACTCGTAGATGTTGGGACAGCCGGCCTCCTCGCACACCGTGTGCAGGCCCTTGCCGCGCGCCAGCGACTTCAGCTCCTGGAACTCCGGGCCCATGCGGGCGGTGTTCTTCAGCCAGGACGGCTTCTTCTCGATGGGTGTCTCGGCGTTGCGCGCCTCGACGCGCAGCAGGCGGCGGCCCTCGGGGGCAACGGTCATGGTCGGTCTCCTTGTCGAGATGTCGACGGTGGTGCGCTCACGGTCCCGGTGGTTCCGGGGCGGCGCGGATCAGCTGACGGCGGTCGGCCAGGGCAGCGGCCCCGGGAGCCCGGACGGGTCGAACTGTTCGCACAACTCGTCCTGGCGGGCGGATATTTCCTGCTCCATGCGCGCCACCACCGCCTCCGGGGTCACGAGCCGCCCGGTCTCCTGGGACAGGCTCGTGACGGAGGCGTCGGTGATGCCGCAGGGGATGATCCTGCCGAACGGCCGCAGGTCGTTGGAGCAGTTCAGGGCGAAGCCGTGCATGGTCGCCCGCTTGGACACCTGCACGCCGATCGCCGCGATCTTGCGGTCGGGGCCGTGCTCGTCCGCGAGCACCCACGCGCCCGAGCGGCCGGCCACGGTGGTCGCCGGCACCCCGAAGTCCGCGACCACCGCCAGGATGATCTCCTCCAGCAGGCGCACGAAGCGCACGACGTCGATGGGCGTGGTCAGGCGCACGATGGGGTAGCCCACGAGCATCCCGGGCCCGTGGTAGGTGAGCTTGCCCCCGCGCCCGATCTCCACCACCTCAGTCCCGTCGTCGGGGTACTCGTGCGCCTCGGTGCGCCGGCCCGCCGTGTAGACGGGCGGGTGCTCCAGCAGCAGCACGGTGTTGGCGCGCTCACCGGCGACGACCTCCCGGTGCACGTTCTTCTGCAGCTCCAGCGCCGCGCGGTAGTCCACGAGGTGGGGGGCGAAGCCGAGCCGTTCGAAGGAGAGGGACATGGCCCCCAGCCTATCGCGCGGCGGTGACACGCGCGCCGGGCCCGGGCTGTGGACGGCCCCGACGGCACCGGCCCCCGACCGGGCATGCTGGGCACATGCACCAAGGCAGCCCCGCACCGGGCGGCCGGCACCCCGGGTCCCGGCCGGCACCCGCCTCCGCGCGGGACCGGCTCGCGGCGGCCGTGCGCGGCGACGCCCGCGGTCCCTGGCCGCACGGGACGGAGGAACCGCTCCCGCGGCTGCCGCCGGAGGAGGGGCTCGAGCCGGTCCGGCGGCTCGGCGACGGCTCGTGGCTCGTGCGCGAGACCCGCTCCCGGGAGGTCTTCGTCCTGCGGCTCTGCACGGGGGCGGACGGCGCGGAGCGTGCCGCCTCCCGCCGCGCCCTGCTGGCGCTCGCCGTCGACCTGGCCGGCCGGGAGGAACCCCACGTGGTGGCCGTGCGCGGGCTGCTCGGACCCGCCGCGGAGCCCGTGGGCCTCGTCGAGGAGTTCCTGCCGGGCGGGTCCCTGGCGGAGCGCCTTGCCGAGCGCGGGCCGCTGGCCCCGGACGAGGCGGCCGCGGTGCTCCGCGACGCCGCGGCGGGGCTGGCCGTGCTGCACGGCCTGGGCCGGTGCCACGGGGAGCTCACCGCCCGGCAGATCCTCTTCCGCACCGCCGGAACCGGGACCTGCAACCGGCCCGGTCCGGAGAGCGGTCCCGGCGGCGGGCCGGAGGACGGTGCCAGGACCGGGGCGGGGAGGGGAACCGGCGGTGGGCCGGAGGCCGGGGCGGGAGGGGGAACCAGCGGTGGGCCGGAGGACGGTGCCGGGACCCGGCCGGAGGGCGGCACCGGCGGCGGCCCTCCGGCCGTGGCGGCGGTACGGCCGGGCACCGGGGAGGGGAGCCCGCCGGGGGACGTGCGGGCGCTCGGGGTCGTCGGCTGGACGGTGCTCACGGGCCGGGCCCCGGCCGCCGCCCGGCACCGGGCCCCGCTGGCACGGCTGCGCCCGGACGTCCCGGACCCGCTCCGCCGGGCGGTGGAGGCGGCGCTCGCGGAGAACCCGTCCGACCGTCCCACCGCCGCGGAGATGGCCGCCGGGCTCGGGCTCCTGCCGACTCCGGTCCCGACGGCCGCGGCTCCGGCAGCCGCGGGCCTTCGGCGGGTCCGCGCACCCGCTGGGCGCCCCGCGGCCCCGCGGCCGCCCGGTCGTCCCGCCGGACGGCGCGCGGCGCCGCGGCCGCCCCGTCGTCCCGCCGGCGCACGGCGCTCCTCGCCGTGGCTGCCGCGCTCGTGCTGGGCGCCGGCACAGGGCTGCTGCGGCCCGGCCCGGACCCGGGGGCGTCGCACCCGCCCCTCGCCCCGACCGGGTCGGCAGGAGTTCCCGAGGCAGCCCTGCAGGACCCGCGCCTCCCGGAGCCGGCCGGCTCGGGCGCGCACGTCCCGGACCCGGCCGTCCCGTCCGCGGCCGACCCGACCGTGGGGGACCGGATCGAGCCGGGGGAGCCGCAGGAGGCCCTGCGCCGGCTCGTCGCCCGGCGCGGCGAGGCCCTGCGGAGCGGGGACGCCCGGCTGCTCGACCGGGTCTACGTCCCCGGGGCGGACGCCGCGGCGGACGACCGGGCCAGCATCGCGCGGGCCGCTGCGGCCGGGGACCGGGTGTTCGCCGACCTCGTGCTGGAGGCCGTGCGGATCCGGGGCGCCGCCCCGGGCCCGGGAGCTTCGGCGCCGGGGAGCGTCGCGCTCGAGGCCGAGGTGCTGGTCGAGGGCTACCGGGGCGATCCCGGGCGGGACCCGTCGGTGCTGCCGGCGGTCGAGGGATGGGTGCAGACCGTCGTCGTGGTCCTGGTCCGCGGCGAGGAGGGATGGCGGCTGGCCTCCGTGGAGCCCCATCGGGAGCGCCCGGCGGGGACGGGAGCGGCAACGCAGAGCCCCCGGCGCTGAACGGCGGCACCGGGGGCGGGGTCGTGCGGGGCGGCTCTCACCAGAGGGTCGCGACCGCCATGTTGATCAGGGCCAGGCCGCCCACCGCGTGGGCCAGGCCGGTCGAGACCGGCTCGCCACGCCTGGTGCGCCGCTGTCCCACGAACGCGGCCACCGCCACGGCCAGGGCCACGAGCAGCTTGACCGCGATCTTGACGTGGTTGACGTCGCCGTCGCCCATCTCGTGGATCGCCACGAGCAGCAGCCCGGTGAGCAGGCTCAGCAGCGAGGCGTGGAACTGACCCGGGGAGACCGTGGGGCGCTTCATGGTGTAGATCCAGGTGCCCACGATGATCGCGGCGCCGACGAGGTGCAGGAAGACGAGGAGTCCGGTCAGGAAGGTCATGGATCCGAGCCTAATCGAGCGTCCCCGGGGCACGGCGAGGGGGCGTGCTCCCTGTGATCGGGAACACGCCCCCTCGATGCCGGGACGTCGCCGGCGGGCGCTCAGACCGCGCCGGGCCGGGCCGGGGGACCGGTCAGAGACCGACCTCGGACTCGAAGCGGCCCTCCTCCAGGCGTGCCTTCAGCGCCTGCAGGAACCGGCCCGCGTCCGCGCCGTCGACCAGACGGTGGTCGTAGGTCAGCGACAGGTAGCACATCTGCCGGATCGCGATGGTGTCGTTGCCGTCGGCGTCGGCGACGACCATCGGGCGCTTCACGATCGACCCCGTGCCGAGGATGGCCACCTGCGGCTGGTTGATGATCGGGGTGTCGAACAGCGCCCCGAAGGAACCGATGTTCGTGATCGTGAAGGTGCCGCCGGTGAGGTCGTCCGGGGCGATCCTGCCGTCCTTGGCCCGGGAGCCGAGGTCGGCGATCTGCTTGGCCAGCCCGCCCAGGTTGAGGTCCCCGGCGTCCTTGATCACCGGGACCAGCAGGCCCCGGGGAGTGTCCACCGCGATGGCGATGTTCTCGGAGCCGTTGTAGACGATCTCCTTCTCGGCCTCCCGGAACGTGGCGTTGAGCTTGGGGTGCGCCTGCAGCGCCTCGGCCACGGCCTTGGCGAAGAAGGGCAGGAAGGTGAGCTTGGCGCCCTCCCGCTCCTGGAACTTCGCCTTGGCCTTGTTGCGCAGCACGGCCACCCGGGTCATGTCGACCTCGGTCACCTGGGTCAGCTGGGCCGACTCCTGCAGGGACTCGCGCATGCGCTGGGCGATCGTCATCCGGATGCGCGGGGCCTTCTCCGTGGTGCCGCGCTTGGCGTCCGGGGCCGGCGCGGCCTCGGGAGCCTTCCGCGGCTCCGCGGCGGCGGGCTGCTCGGCCGGGGCCTCGGCGGCCGGGGCCGCCGCGCTCTTCTGCTGCTCCGCGGCGGCCAGCACGTCCTGCTTGCGGATGCGTCCGCCCACGCCGGTGCCGGTGAGCGTGGACAGGTCCACGCCCTCCTTCTTGGCGAGCTTGCGCACCAGCGGGGTGACGTAGGCGGCGTTGTCGCCGGTCGGGGCCTCGGGCGCCGCACCGGCGTTCTCGGTGCGGGCGCCGTCGCGCTCGGCGGCGTCCTGCTGCGTCCCGCCGGAGGTGTCCGCCATGACGGGCTCCTCGGTCTTCACCAGGGCCTCGTCGCGGGACGGCGCCTTCTCCTGCGTGCCGGTCGTCGACCCCTCGTAGCCCTCGCCGGAGGCGTCGGACGCCGGGGCGGAGGGCTTCTGCTCGGCGGCGGGCTGCTCCGGGGCGGACCCGGACGGGGCGGCGCCGGAGCCGATGACCGCCAGGACCTGCCCGACCTCGGCGTCCTCGTCCTCCTGCACGCGGATCTCCAGCAGGGTGCCGGCCACCGGGGAGGGGACCTCGGTGTCGACCTTGTCGGTGGAGACCTCCAGCAGCGGCTCGTCGACGGCGACCTCGTCACCGACCTGCTTGAGCCACCGGGTCACGGTGCCCTCGGTCACGGACTCGCCCAGGGCGGGCAGGGTGATCTCGGTGCCCTCCCCGCCCTGCTGGGCCTCGGCCTGGGGGGCCTGCTCCGGGGCGGACTCCTGCTCCTTCGGGGCCTGCTGCTCGGCGGCCTCGTCGGTGGCCTCCGGGGTCTCGGCCTGGGTCGCGGCGTCCTCGGCCTGCTCGGCGGAGGACTGCTCCGGGGCCGGGGCGGACCCGCCGGAGCCGGAGCCGATGACGACCAGGGGAGCCCCGACCTCGACGTCCTCGTCCTCCTCGACGAGGATCTCCTCGATCACGCCGGCCACCGGCGAGGGGATCTCGGTGTCGACCTTGTCGGTGGAGACCTCGACCAGGGGCTCGTCGACGGCGACCTCGTCACCGACCTGCTTGAGCCACCGGGTCACGGTGCCCTCGGTCACGGATTCGCCCAGTGCGGGCAGGTTTACGGTTTCTGACATGGTCCGACCGTCTCTCTTTCGGTGCCTTCGATGGTGCGGTCCGGGCGCCGGGCCCGGTGCCGGGGTGGTGGGGGAGGCCCCGCCCGGGAGGGGCGGGGCCTCGGTGCGGTCAGCCGTGCAGCGGCGCGCCCGCGAGCGCCATGGCGGCCTCGCCGATGGCCTCGTTCTGGGTGGGGTGCGCGTGCACGAACGCGGCGACGTCCTCGGGGTAGGCCTCCCAGTTGACGATGAGCTGGCCCTCGCCGATCTGCTCGCTGATGCGCTTGCCGATGGCGTGGAAGCCGATGATGGGGCCGTCCTTCTCGCGCACCAGCTTGATGATGCCGCCGGTGCCGAGGATGGAGCTCTTGCCGTTGCCGGCGAGGTTGTACTCTGCGACCTCGACGTTGTCCTCGCCGAACTTCTCCTTCGCCTTCGGCTCGGTGTAGCCGACGGAGGCGATCTCGGGCTCCGTGAACGTCACCTTGGGGATGTTCACGTCGTCGACGACGGCGGGGTTGAGCCCGGCGATCTCCTCGGCCACGAAGCGGCCCTGCTGGTAGCCGCGGTGGGCGAGCTGGACGCCGGGGACGATGTCGCCGATCGCGTAGATGTTGCCCACCCCGGTGTGCAGGCGCTCGTTCGGGGTGACGAAGCCGCGGTCCATGGGGATGCCCTGCTCCTCGTAGCCCATCTCGGCGGTGTTCGGGCCGCGGCCCACGGCGACGAGCACGATGTCCGCCTCGAAGACCTTGCCGTCGGCCAGGGTGACCTTCGCGCCGTTGTCGTCCTGCTCGACCTTCTCGAAGAAGGTCCCGAGGTTGGACTTGATGCCGCGCTTCTTGAACTCGCGCTCGAGGATCTTGATCAGCGCGGGGTCCTCGTTGGCGACCAGGTGGGGGAGGCCCTCGATCACGGTGACGTCCACGCCGAAGGACTTCCACATGGAGGCGAACTCGCAGCCGATCACGCCGCCGCCCAGGACGATCGCGCTCTTGGGCACGAAGTCGATCTCCAGCGCCTCGGTGGAGGTCATGATCCGGCCGCCGATCTCGACGCCGAGGGTCTTGGAGACGGAGCCGGAGGCGAGCACGATGTGCTTGCCGGTGTAGCTGGTGCCGTCGACGTCGACGGTGTTCTGCCCGGTGAGCTTGCCCACGCCCTCGATGACCGTGATCTTGCGCATCTTCATGAGGCCGGTGAGGCCCTTGAACTTGCCGGCGACGATCTTGTCCTTGTAGTCCCGCACGGCCGCCATGTCGATCGACTCCAGCGTGGTGTGCACCCCGTACTTGGAGCTCTCGCGGGCGTCCTCGGCCAGTTCGGCGGAGTGCAGATAGGCCTTCGTCGGGATGCAGCCCCAGTGCAGGCAGGTGCCGCCGAGCTTGTTCTTCTCGACCAGGCCCACCGTGAAGCCGAGCTGGACGGCCCGCAGCGCCGCGGCGTAGCCGGCGCTGCCTCCGCCGAGGACGAGGATGTCGAATTCGTTGTCGGCCACGTGTTTGGCTCCCTTGCGCGTTGACGTCGTTCCGAGTGGGGTGCACCCGTACGGTGACGGGTTCGTTTCGTACATACCTTAGCCCGACGGCGGAGAGAGCAACCAGGCGGGCGCTCCCTCCGCCGAGGGGGGGTGTCGCGGGTGCTCAGCCGCGGGCGGCGGCGGAGTCCTCGAGCAGCCGGACGAGCGTGCGCACGCCCGCCCCGGTGCCCTCCGCGGGGGTGTAGCCGTAGGGGGAGCCCTCGTTGAAGGAGGGCCCGGCGATGTCCACGTGCGCCCACGGGACGCGGGCGCCGTCCGGGCCGCCGACGAACTCGCGCAGGAAGAGCCCGGCCACGAGCATCCCGCCGTTCTTGTCACCGATGTTCTTCAGGTCGGCGACCTTGGAGTCCAGGGACGGGCGCAGGTGCTCCGGCAGGGGCATCGGCCAGCCGTCCTCGCCGGCGGCGCGGGCGGCGTCGGCCACGGCCGCGCGCAGGGCGTCGTCGCCCATGATCCCGAAGGTCCGCGAGCCCAGGGCCACCATCTGGGCGCCCGTGAGGGTGGCGATGTCGACGACGGCGTCGGGGGCCTCCTCGCAGGCGGCCACCAGGCCGTCGGCGAGCACGAGGCGTCCCTCCGCGTCGGTGTTGAGCACCTCCACGGTGCGTCCGCCGCGGATGGTGATGACGTCGCCGGGGCGGGTGGCCGTGGAGGAGGGCAGGTTCTCGGCCAGGCACAGCCAGCCGGTGACCTTCACCGGCAGGCCGAGCTCGGCGGCGGTCAGGACGGTGGCCAGGACGGCGGCGGCCCCGGCCATGTCCGACTTCATGGTCATCATCGAGGCCGGGGGCTTGAGCGAGAGCCCGCCCGAGTCGAAGGTGATGCCCTTGCCCACGTAGGCGTAGTGGTGCGACGCCCGCGCCGGGGCGTACTCGAGCTTGACCAGGCGGGGACCGTGCACCGAGCCCTGCCCCACGCCCAGCAGGCCCCCGTAGCCGCCCTTGGCGAGATCCTTCTCGGCCAGCACGGTCACGGAGACCTTCGTGCCCTTGGCGGCCTGCCGGGCGTAGTCCGCGACGGCCTCCGGGTAGATGACGTTGGGGGAGAGGTCCACGAGGGTGCGGGCGGCCCGCACGCCGCGGCCCAGGGCGGTGGCGCGGTCCAGGATGCGGCTCAGCGCGGTGCGAGCGACCTCCGGCGCGTGCACGACGGCGGAAACCAGCGGGGCCTTCACGGAGCCGGCGGTCACGGAGCGCTGGTGGGAGAACGCGAACGCGCCCAGGGCTGCGCCCTCGGCGACCGCCGCCGCGTCCTCCTCCGAGGCCACGGGCAGGGCGAGGACCGCCGAGTCGGTGCCGGCGAGGCGGCGCACCGCGGCGCCGGCGGCCCGGCGCAGCGCCTCGGCCCGCTCGGGCCCGCCCGCGGGCAGGTCGCCGACGCCGGTGAGCGCCACCACGGTGAAGGGCAGCCCGGACGGCGCGGGCACGAGGGTGACCTCGTCGGCGCCGCCGCCCACGCGCAGGGCCGCGGCGGCCTCCAGCACGGGGGAGAGCTTGCGCTGCTCGCCGGCGGGCAGCACGACGCGGCCGGCGCCGTCGGTCCCCTTCTGCACGGCGAGCACGAGGGCGTGCGCCGGGGTCCGGCCCAGGGGCTTGTGCGTGGCGGTGAGCTCGATCCCCCGGGGCTCGAGCAGTTCCTGTACGTCGGGCATGTGTCGTCCTTTCGCTGAGGTCCGGACCGGCTGGTCCGGGCGGGGCGCTCGTGGCGGTCCCGGCCCGTCCGGCAGGCGTGCTGTCGATCCTATCCCCGGCCCCGGCGGCGACCGGGTCCGCCGGGCCGGGCGGGGAATAAGGGGGGCCCCGGGGGCGGTTGACATGATCCAGGGAACGCCGCCGGAGGCGTTCCCGCCGGCCTGGTGAAGAACACCCGGACCCCCGACCCACCCCCAGGAGGAAGTTGCCGTGCTGGATCCCACCTCGCTGTACCTGAGCAACCCCGCGCTGCTCGAGGACGCCCGGGTCCGTGGCCTGCCGCTGATCGTCGCCCTGTCCGGATACGCGGAGGCCGGGCACGTGGCCGTGCAGATCGAGCACGCCATCACCGATTCCCTGCCGCACGAGGTCGTGGCCCGGTTCGACCTGGACCAGCTCTACGACTACCGGGCCCGCCGCCCGCACGTGCGCTTCGCGGAGGACCACTTCGAGGACTTCCAGGACCCCGAGCTGTCCCTGCGGCTGGTGACGGACCCGCTGGGGCGCAGCTTCGCGCTGCTCACCGGCCCCGAGCCGGACCTGCAGTGGAACCGCTTCACGGAGGCCGTCGTGGGCCTGGCCCGGCGGATGGACGTCTCGCTGGTCGCGATCGTCTCGGGCATCCCCATGCCGGTTCCGCACACCCGCCCGTTCATCGTGTCCGTGCACGGCAGCCGCACCGACCTGCTGCCCGTCAAGCACGCCTGGCGGCCGGTGGTGGAGATGAGCTCCTCGGCCGCGCAGCTGCTCGAGATCCGCCTGACGGAGGCGGGGATCGACAACATCGGCTTCACGGTCCACGTCCCGCAGTACCTGGCGGAGGCGCACCTGCCGCACGCCGCGGTGGCCGCCCTGGAGCACATCAACGCCGTGACCTCCCTCACCCTGCCCTCGGACGAGCTGCGCGAGGCGGCCCGGGAGATCGAGCGGCAGATCGATCAGCAGGTGGGCGCCTCGCCGGAGGTGCAGGCGGTCGTGGCGGGTCTGGAACAGCGCTACGATGACGTCGTCGACGCGTCGGCCCCCCGCTCCCTGCTCGTGGGCGACGAGTCCGAGCTCCCCGACGCCGACGAGATCGGCGCCGCGGCCGAGGCCTTCCTGGCCGCCCGGGAGGACGAGCAGGACTGAGTCCGCCCGGCGGGACGGGGCCGGCCTCGACCCGGGACGGTGCCGCCGTCCGCGGCCCCGTCCTCCCGAGAGCGAAGTGCATGACGTCCGACCGGTCCCGCCCCCCGCAGCCCGGCAAGGACTCCCGCCGCGCGTACCTGGTGTTCGGGATCGGCATCTTCGCCTACTTCAGCGCTGTGGCGCAGCGCACGAGCTTCGGGGTCGCGACGGTCGACGCCGCCGAGCGGTTCGGCACGGCGGCCTCCGCGCTGTCGCTGTTCTCCCTCATGCAGGTCCTGGTCTACGCCTCCCTGCAGATCCCCGTGGGCGTTCTCGTGGACCGCTTCGGCGCCCGGGCCATGGTCTCCGCCGGGGCGCTGCTCATGACCGTGGGGCAGGTGCAGCTGGCCCTGGCGGACACGGTCGGGGAGGGCGTGGTGGCCCGCGTGCTCGTGGGGGCCGGGGACGCGGCCACCTTCGTCTGCGTGATGCGGCTGATCCCGGCGTGGTTCTCCGCGTTGCGGGTCCCCCTGCTCACCCAGGTGGTGGGGGTCTTCGGCAACCTCGGCCAGCTCGTCTCCGTGATCCCCTTC
Source organism: Kocuria turfanensis (assembly GCF_001580365.1). Lineage (NCBI taxonomy): Bacteria > Bacillati > Actinomycetota > Actinomycetes > Micrococcales > Micrococcaceae > Kocuria > Kocuria turfanensis. The sequence continues at coordinate 120,955 of NZ_CP014480.1, forward strand.
GCCTGGGTGCTCGACCGCACGGGGTGGTTCCCGTCCTTTCTCGGCCTGGCCGCCCTCGCGCTGCTCGCCGGGGCGCTCGCTGCGGCCCTGCTGCGCGACGCGCCGCCGGGGGTGGAGGTGCTCCACCGGCAGCTGGGGCTGCGGCGCACCGGGCAGGTGCTCCGGGAGAGCCTGGCCGAACCGGGCACACGGCTGGGCTTCTGGGTGCACTTCACCACCCAGTTCGCCGGCAACACCTTCGTCCTCATGTGGGGCTACCCCTATCTCGAGTACGCCCAGGGCCTGCCCGACACCACGATCTCCGTGGTGATGACCTCCTTCGTGCTCACCAACCTGGCCGTCGGCCTCGCGCTCGGCGGACTGACCGCCCGGCGCCCCGAGCACCGGGTGCGGCTGTCCCTGACGGTCACCGCCGGCATCTTCGCGGCCTGGGCCGTGCTGCTGGTGTGGCCGGGCACCGCCCCGGCGGCGGTCGTGCTGGCGGCCGTGTGCGTCATCGCGATCAGCATGCCCGCGTCGATGATCGCCTTCGACATCACCCGCAGCTTCAACCCGCCCCGTCGCTCGGGCACGGCCATGGGCATCGCCAACGTGGGCGGGTTCACCGCCTCGGTCCTTGCCATCTTCGTCACCGGCTTCGTCCTGGACCTCCTGTACGCGGGTGGCTTCCGCGACGAGCTCTACGCCCCCGACGCGTTCCGGATCGCCGTCGCGGCCCAGTTCCTCATCGCCGGGGCCGGGGCCGTCGGCGTGCTGGCCACCGCCGCGCGGGTGCGGCACCGGCACGGGCCCGCCGCCGTCTGAGGGGCCTCCCCGGGGCGCCCGGGGGCACCCGCACTGCACCGGGCGCCCCGGGCGGCGTCCCGTCCGCCGCCCTCCACAGCCGGCCGCCGGGGCCGCCGCCACCGGCCCGGGACCGCCCACCCTGGGCCCATGAGACAGCACTCCACCCGTGATCCCTTCGTCCCCGTCGTGCGCTGCGCCGCCGACCTGCTCGCCGTCGTCCCGCACACCCTGGGCTACTGGCCCGCCGACTCTCTCGTCCTGTTCGCCGCCGGCGGCGGGACGGCCGGGGCCTGCGTGCGGGTGGACCTGCCGGCCGACCCCGACGACGAGCGCTTCGCCGAGGCCTTCGTCGCGGAGCTCGCCGAGCTCGTGGGCCACGACGCCCTCAGCGACCGGGTCTTCGCCATCGTCTACACGTCCGGCGGCACGCCCGACCGCGCGTCACCGGGCGGGCCCGGTGCGGTGCCGGCCGTCCTGGGCCTCGTGGACGAGGCCGCCCGCCGGGCGGACCGGGCCGTGGCGGCGCGGTGGGTCGTGGCCGGGGAGCACTGGTGGCCCGTCGAGGACCCCGAGGAGGTCCGGGACGTGGCCCGCATCCTGGACAGCGCCGTCAACGCCGCCCTCGTGGCCGCCGGCAGCTCCTACGCGACGGCGCAGCGGCAGGCCATGGACCACGAGTACGGTGCGCTGCCGGCGGGCACCCGCCGCGGGGTGGCGGAGCAGGCCGCCCGCTGGGCCCGGGCGGGCCGGGACGGATGGCACCGGCTGGACCGCCTGGCCCGCATCCTGGCCGTGTGGGAGGACGTCCTGACCGGGGTCCGGGACGCCGGCGGCGACTGGCTGCCCGCGGTCCTGGGCCACGACGACGACCTCCTGGGCTTCCTGGCCGCGGGCCTGTCGGACCCGGTGCTCGCCGACCTCCTCCTGGCCGCCTGCGCCACGGACGACTCCGCCGGTGTCCTCGCCGCGGCGGCCATGTGGGCGGAGCTGTGCGACGGCGAGCCCGGCACCGCCGACCCCGCCGACGAGCCGACCGGACCGACCCGCGCACCGGCGCCGCCCGGGGTCGCAGACGTCCCCCGTCGGCCCGGTGCCGGCGGCCCCGGGGCCGTTCGGCTGCCCGCGTCCGACGCCGGGGAGCTCATCCGGCTCTCCCGCGTGCTGTCCGGGGAGTGGGAGGAGACCCCGGCCTGGCCGCGGCTGGACGCCCTGTACCGGGTGCTGCAGGCGCTGGCCTGGCTGCTGGACCCCGGCGGGACCCCGGCGGAGCAGGCAGCGGAGCAGGCGGCCGAGCAAGCAGCGGAGCAGGCAGCCGAGGGGGCGGCCGGGGCGGCGGCCGGGCCGGAGGCCGCGGCGGCGCGGGCGGTGCTGGCGGGCGTGCTCGTGGAGCTGGCGCAGCTCAACCGCTTCCGCGCCCGCGGCTCGCACACCGCGCACTTCGTGCGCCGCGCCACGGCGCTCGTGCCCTGCCACCCGGCCGCCCTGCGCGTGCTGCGGCTCGCCGACGCCCGCCCGGTGCCGCTGTGGGCCCGGGACCGGGCGACCGCCTGGCACTCCTGAGGTGCGCCCGCGAGCTTTTTTGCGGATCGGTCGGCCGGGCGGGAACAAATCCCGGCCGGTCGTGGTTCCGGCTGTCAGGACCCTTCAAGCCTGCTGCGCCGGACGACGCCCGGAGCGAGGACTTGACAGGGTCATAGGCGTGTTGCCCCCAGTGAGGGCGCCGTGACCGTTCAACGAAAGGCTCTCAGTGTCACCTTCCGCCAGCAAGAAGACGACGGACACCGCCGCCGAGGCTCCGGTCACCGGGGACGCTCGGTCGCCGTCCGGGTCCGCGGGCACGTCGCCGCGGGCGAAGACCGCCGCCGCGAAGTCCACCGCGGCCAAGAAGACCGTGGCCGCGAAGAAGACCACGGCCACCAAGACCACTGCCGCCAAGTCCACGGCCGCGAAGTCCACCGCCGCGAAGTCCACGGCCACCAGGACCACGGCCGCGAAGTCGACCGCGGCGACGCCGACGGCCGCCCCGGCGTCCGCGCCCGCCCAGAAGCCGGCGACCCGCAAGAAGGCCGCCCCGAAGAAGGGGGAGCCGGCCGTCACCGGCGAGCTGGACACGGACGTCGAGGTCGCCGACGACGCGGACCTCGAACCGGACCTGACCGACGAGGCCGGCGTCGTCGACCCCGACGTGGAGGAGGACGAGGACGTCGCGGAGGAGGCGCCGGCGGAGGACGAGGTCGCGGCGCCCGCGCGCAAGGACGAGAAGACCTCCGGCTTCGTCATCACCGCCAACGACGACGACGACGCCCCGGCCCAGCAGGTCGTCTCCGCCGGGGCGACCGCCGACCCCGTCAAGGACTACCTGAAGCAGATCGGCAAGGTCGCCCTGCTGAACGCCGAGCAGGAGGTCGACCTGGCCCTGCGGATCGAGGCGGGCCTGTACGCCGAGCACAAGCTCGCCGACGAGAAGGACAGCCTGGACCCCCAGACCCGCAAGGAGCTGCGCTGGGTGATCCACGACGGCAAGCGCGCCAAGAACCACCTGCTCGAGGCCAACCTGCGCCTGGTCGTCTCGCTGGCCAAGCGCTACACCGGGCGCGGCATGCTGTTCCTGGACCTCATCCAGGAGGGCAACCTCGGTCTGATCCGCGCGGTGGAGAAGTTCGACTACACCAAGGGCTTCAAGTTCTCCACCTACGCCACGTGGTGGATCCGCCAGGCCATCACCCGCGCCATGGCCGACCAGGCCCGCACCATCCGCATTCCCGTGCACATGGTGGAGGTCATCAACAAGCTGGCGCGCGTCCAGCGGCAGATGCTGCAGGACCTGGGCCGGGAGCCCACCCCGGAGGAGCTGGCCAACGAGCTGGACATGACCCCCGAGAAGGTCGTGGAGGTGCAGAAGTACGGCCGGGAGCCGATCTCCCTGCACACCCCGCTGGGCGAGGACGGCGACTCCGAGTTCGGTGACCTGATCGAGGACTCGGAGGCCGTGGTCCCGGCCGACGCGGTGAGCTTCACGCTCCTGCAGGAGCAGCTGCACTCCGTCCTGGACACCCTCTCCGAGCGGGAGGCCGGCGTCGTCGCCATGCGCTTCGGCCTCACCGACGGCCAGCCGAAGACCCTCGACGAGATCGGCAAGGTCTACGGCGTGACCCGGGAGCGCATCCGGCAGATAGAGTCCAAGACGATGTCCAAGCTGCGCCACCCGTCCCGCTCGCAGGTGCTGCGCGACTACCTCGACTGACCGGACGTCCCCGTCCCCGCCCGGGGACGGGGCGGCCCGTGCGGGCCGGACGTGCAGGAGGGCCCCGACACCAGGTGTCGGGGCCCTCCTCGCGCCGGGCGCTCGCCGGGGAGCGCCCGGGTCAGGAACCGATCCGCTCCGTCTCGTCCTGCCAGGTGGCCGCCAGGGGCCGCAGCTTCTGCTCGTTCTTGCGCGCGTGGTGAGCGCAGAAGAGGAGCTCACCGCCCGTCGACTCGAGGATCACTCGGACGTAGGCCTGGGCGCCGCACGCGTCGCAGCGGTCGGTCGCATTGAGTTCTCGGCTTTCCAATGTTGCGTTCACGGGATCCTCCTCCTGTGTCGTACGCGGTGCACGGGGGCCGCAGACCCGCCGATGCAGGTACCCGGGGTCTCGTGGACGCTGAGGGGTACTCCTACATACAACCACGACCGTCGGACATCGGATCCCGTCGAGGACGCTTTTTCGCCCCCGGCGTAGGTCCCCGCTCCCTGGGCGGCCCTCCCGTCCCGCCCAGGGGTGTCCGCCGCCCCGACTACAGTGGTGGGGAATCCCACCGTCCCCCAGGAGTCGTATCCCCGTGACACCGTCCCGTTCCGAGTACAACGCCCGCCACCTCTCCGTCCTCGAGGGCCTCGAAGCCGTCCGGAAGCGGCCCGGCATGTACATCGGCTCCACCGACTCCCGCGGCCTGATGCACTGCGTGTGGGAGATCATCGACAACTCCGTGGACGAGGCGCTGGCCGGGTTCGGCCACCAGATCACGGTGATCCTGCACGCCGACGGCGCCGTGGAGGTGCACGACGACGGCCGCGGCATCCCCATCGACCTCGAGCCCCGCACCGGACTGACCGGCGTGGAGGTCGTGTTCACGAAGCTGCACGCGGGCGGGAAGTTCGGCGGCGGGTCCTACAGCGCCTCGGGCGGGCTGCACGGCGTCGGCGCCTCGGTGGTCAACGCCCTCTCCGCGCGCCTGGACGTCCAGGTGGACCGGGGCGGGAAGACCTACCAGATGTCCTTCCGCCACGGCGAGCCGGGCCGCTTCCTCGACAAGGGCAGGCCCTCCCCGCACGCGCCCTTCGAGCCGTTCGTGGAGGGCTCGGTGCTCGACGTCGTGGGCAAGGCCAAGCGCGGGGTGACCGGCACCCGGATCCGCTACTGGGCGGACGAGCAGATCTTCACCACGGACGCCCGGTTCAGCTACGAGGAGCTGGCCAAGCGCGCCCGCCAGACGTCCTTCCTGATCCCGGGGCTGCGCATCACGGTGCGCGACCAGCGGGGCCTGCCCGGCACCCCGGGGGAGTTCGGCACCCACGAGGAGGTGTTCCAGCACGACGGCGGGATCTCCGAGTTCGTGGAGTACCTCGCCGCCGACAGCTCCGTCACCGACGTGTGGCGCTTCCACGGCGAGGGCCGGTTCAAGGAGACGGTCCCCGTCCTGGACGAGAGCGGCCGCTCCAAGCTCACCGAGGTCGACCGCACGTGCGAGGTCGACGTCGCCCTGCGCTGGGGGATCGGCTACGACACCTCCCTGCGCTCCTTCGTGAACATCATCGCCACCCCCAAGGGCGGCACGCACCAGGCCGGCTTCGAGGCCGCCCTGCTCAAGACCTTCCGCAAGCAGATCGAGGCCAACGCCCGCAAGCTCAAGGCCGGCAGCGACAAGGTGGAGAAGGACGACGTCCTGGCCGGGCTCACCGCGGTGCTCACCGTGCGGCTGGCCGAGCCGCAGTTCGAGGGCCAGACCAAGGAGATCCTCGGCACCCCGGCCGTGCGCCAGATCGTGACCCGGGTGGTGGAGAAGGAGCTGACGGCCAAGCTCACCGCGACCGCCCGCCACGACAAGCAGCAGGCCGGGCAGCTGCTGGAGAAGGTCGTGGCCGAGATGAAGTCGCGCATCTCCGCCCGGGTGCACAAGGAGACGCAGCGGCGCAAGAACGCCCTGGAGACCTCCTCCATGCCGGCCAAGCTCGTGGAGTGCCGCTCCAACGACGTCGAGCGCTCGGAGCTGTTCATCGTGGAGGGCGACTCCGCCCTGGGCACCGCCCGGCTGGCCCGGTCCTCGAACCACCAGGCCCTGCTGCCGATCCGCGGCAAGATCCTCAACGTCCAGAAGGCGTCCATCACGGACATGCTCGCCAACGCCGAGTGCGCGGCCCTGATCCAGGTGATCGGCGCCGGGTCGGGCCGGACCTTCGACCTCTCCGCCGCCCGCTACGGCAAGGTCATCATGATGACGGACGCCGACGTCGACGGCGCGCACATCCGCACCCTGCTGCTCACGCTGTTCTACCGCTACATGCGCCCGCTCGTGGAGGCCGGCCGGGTCTACGCCGCCGTGCCCCCGCTGCACCGGGTGGAGGTCGTCAACGCGGGCGGCAAGCCCAACGAAATGGTCTACACCTACTCCGAGCGGGAGCTCGCGGACCTGCTCGGGCGGCTCGAGACGGAGGGCCGCCGGTACAAGGAGCCCATCCAGCGCTACAAGGGCCTGGGCGAGATGGACGCCGACCAGCTCGCGGAGACCACCATGGACGTCGGGCAGCGGATGCTGCGCCGGATCCGGGTCGAGGACGCGGAGGCGGCCGAGCACGCGTTCTCGCTGCTCATGGGCTCCGAGGTGGCGCCGCGCAAGGACTTCATCATCGAGGGCGCCACCCAGCTGGACCAGGAGCGCATCGACGCCTGAGCCCCGGCGGGATCCCGGGCGCGGCGCGGGCCGGAGCACTACCCTGGGCAGGGACGACCGACCGTCCCCGAGGAAGGACCCCGCATGACCGCCTCCGACCCGCACTCCCGTCCCGACGCCCCCCGCCGGTCCCGCCCCGCGACGGTCACCGTCACCGGGGCCGCCGGGCAGATCGGCTACGCCACGGTCTTCCGGGCCGCGGCGGGCGACCTCCTCGGGCCCGACACGCCGATCCGCCTGCACCTGCTCGAGCTGCCGCAGGCGCGGCGGGCGGCGGAGGGCACGGCCCTGGAGCTCCAGGACGGCGCGTTCCCGCTGCTCGAGGGCGTGGAGGTCTTCGACGACGCCGACGCGGCCTTCGACGGGTCCTCGGTCGGCCTGCTCATCGGGGCCCGGCCCCGCTCCCAGGGCATGGAGCGGGCGGACCTGCTCCAGGCCAACGCCGGGATCTTCTCGGTGCAGGGCCGGGCCGTCAACCGGGGCGCGGCGGAGGACTTCCGGGCGGTCGTGGTCGGCAACCCCGCGAACACCAACGCCTACATCGCCGCCTCGCACGCCCCGGACGTCCCCCGGGAGCGCTTCACCGCGCTCACCCGGCTGGACCACCACCGGGCGGTCGCGCAGCTGGCCGAGGCCACGGGCGCCCGGGTGGCGGAGATCCGGGGGGTGGCGATCTGGGGCAACCACTCCGCGAGCCAGTACCCGGACCTGACCCACGCCACGGTCGCCGGCCGGCCGGCCCTCGAGGTGCTGGCCGAGAGGGGTCTCGGCCTGGACTGGGTGGACGGCACCTTCATCCCGCGCGTGGCCGGCCGCGGCGCGGAGATCATCGACGTGCGCGGCGGGTCCTCCGTGGCCTCGGCCGCCCACGCCGCCCTGAGCCACGTGCGCGACTGGGTGCTCGGCACCCCGGCGGACACGTGGACGTCCATGGCGGTGCCCTCCGACGGCTCCTACGGGGTGCCGGAGGGCCTGGTCAGCTCCTTCCCCGTGGTCTGCCGGGACGGGCGCGCCGGGATCGTCCCGGACCTGGCGCTCGACGAGTTCTCCCGGACCCGGCTCGAGCGCTCCGTGCGGGAGCTGGAGGAGGAGCGGGAGGCCGTGCAGCGGCTCGGGCTGCTCGGGCCCCGGCGCTGACCCCCGCCCCGGCTCAGGAGTAGGCCGGGCCCACCGCGTCGATCACCTGGTCGGTGGGCACCCCGGAGCCGTCGCGGCGCCCGTGCTCGGTGGGCAGGGCCCGCGCCACGCCCGTGGCCGAGACGGCCTTGGCCGGGCCGTGCCCCGCCCAGGCCAGGACCAGCCCCGTCTCGCCCTTGAGGAACCGGTGGGCGCGCACCCCGCCCGTGGCCCGGCCCTTGGGCGGGTACTCGGCGAAGGGCGTGACCTTCACCGAGTACTTGGACATCCCCGGCAGCACCTCCTCCGCCCGGGCCAGCGTCACGACCACCGGCGTCTCGTCGGCGGCGCGCACCGCCCCGAAGAACAATACGGCGTCGCCCGGGGTCAGCTTGATCCCCGCCACGCCGCCGGCGGTGCGGCCCTGGGGGCGCACCGCGGCCGCCTCGAAGTGCAGGAGCTTGCCCTCCCGGGTCACGAACACCAGCTCGTCGTCCTCGGCCGCGGACTCGGCGAGGCCGACGACCTCGTCGCCGTCCTTGAGCGTGATGACCTCCCACTCCTCCCGGTTGAGGGGGTACTCCGGGTTCACCCGCTTCACCACGCCGTTGCGGGTGCCCAGGGCGAGCACCGACCCCAGCGGGGCGAGGCCCACGAGCCGCTCGCCGCGGCCCAGGGTGAGGAACTCCTTGACCGGCACGCCGTCGCCGAGCTTGGGGGTGCCCTCGAAGGCCGTGAGCACGGGCACGTCCATCACCTGCACGCGCACCATCCGCCCGGCCGAGGTGACGGCCCCGATCTCCGAGCGCGCGGTGGCGCGCACCACGGAGGCCAGGGCGTCGTGCTTGAGCCGCCGCGGCGGGTCCACCAGCGGGTCCTGGGAGGAGGTGCGGGCGAGCTGGCCGGAGGTGGACAGGAAGACCCAGCACGGGTCGTCGGCGATCTCCAGGGCGAGCCCCCCGCCGCCGCCGCGGCCCGGGGCCGGGGCGGCCGCGGCGGCGGCGGGACCGGGCAGCGCCTCGGACTCGAGCAGCTCGGTGCGCCGGTCGTCGCCGTGCACCGCGGCGACCTCGGCGAGCTCGGCGGAGACCAGGGCCCGCAGCCGGGCGTCCGAGGCGAGGACCTCCTCCAGCTCGGCGATCTCCCCGCGCAGCTCCTCCTGCTCCTTCTCCAGCTCGATCCGGGAGTACTTGGTGAGCTGGCGCAGGCGCAGCTCCAGGATGTGGTCGGCCTGGACCCGGGTGAGGTCGTACACGCCCATCAGCCGCTCGCGGGCCACGGCGGTCTCGTCGGAGGAGCGGATGATCTGGATGACCTCGTCGATGTCGACGATCGCCACGAGCAGCCCCTCGACCAGGTGCAGCCGGTCGCGCCGCTTGGCCAGGCGGAAGCCCGTGCGCCGCCGGACCACGGAGAGCCGGTGCTCCACGTAGACCCGCAGCAGCTCGAGCAGGCCCATGGTGCGGGGCCGCCCGTCCACCAGGGCCACGTTGTTGATCCCGAAGGAGTCCTCCATCGGCGTGTACTTGTACAGCTGCTGGAGCACCGCCTGCGGGTTGAAGCCGTTCTTGACCTCGATCACCAGGCGCATGCCGTTCTTGCGGTCGGTGAGGTCCACGACGTCGGAGACGCCCTGCAGCTTCTTCGCCTGCGCGGCCTCCTTGATCTTCTCGGTGACCTTCTCCGGTCCCACCATGTAGGGCAGCTCGGTGACCACGATGCCCTGCTTGCGCGGGGAGACCTGCTCGATCGAGACCTTCGCCCGGGTCTTGAAGGACCCCCGCCCGGTCCGGTACGCGTCCCGGATGCCGTCCAGGCCCACGATCCGCCCGCCCGAGGGCAGGTCCGGTCCGGGGACGAAGCGCATCAGCTCCTCGAGGGTGGCCTCGGGGTGCTCCACGAGGTGCCGGGCCCCGGCCACGACCTCGCGCAGGTTGTGCGGGGCCATGTTCGTGGCCATGCCCACCGCGATGCCGGAGGACCCGTTGACCAGCAGGCTCGGGTACGCGGCCGGCAGCACGCCGGGCTGGAAGAACTGGTTGTCGTAGTTGGGCACGAAGTCCACGACGTCCTCGTCGAGGTCGGCCGTCAGGGCCAGCGCCGCGGGGGCCATGCGGGCCTCGGTGTAGCGGGAGGCGGCCGGGCCGTCGTCGAGGGAGCCGAAGTTGCCGTGCCCGTCCACGAGGGGCAGGCGCATCGCGAAGGGCTGGGCCAGGCGGACCATCGCGTCGTAGATCGCGGAGTCGCCGTGCGGGTGCAGCTTGCCCATGACCTCGCCCACCACGCGGGCGCTCTTGACGTGGCCGCGGTCCGGGCGCAGCCCCATCTGGTTCATCATGAACATGATCCGGCGCTGGACGGGCTTGAGCCCGTCCCGGGCGTCGGGGAGGGCCCGGGAGTAGATCACGGAGTACGAGTACTCGAGGAAGCTCGTCTCCATCTCGGAGGTCACGTCGATGTCGACGATGTTCTCCCGGAAGTCGGCGGGCAGCTCGTCCTCGGCGGACGGGCGGGAGGACGCACGGCGGCGAGCCATCAAAGCGGGGGGTCCTTCGGTCGGGGATGGGCCCGGGCGGCCCCGGGGACTCGGCGGGCGAGATCGTGCGGGGACGCACCGGGACGCACCGTTGACGGTGCGGGTTTGTCTACTAGCCTGAAGTCTATGGTTCCAGAGACCGCGGACACGGAAGAGGCCGCCCGGTACCCCGAGTACTGGGAGGCGGACGTGATGCTACGCGACGGCGCGACGGCACACCTGCGCCCCATCTCCCCGCAGGACCGCGACGCGCTGCTGGCGTTCCACCAGTCGCAGTCCGAGGACAGCATCTACCTGCGGTTCTTCTCCTACAAGCCCACCCTCTCGGCGCGCGAGCTGGACCGGTTCACCCGGGTGGACCACAAGGACCGCGTCTGCTTCGTGCTGCTGCTGGGAGAGCGGATCGTCGGGGTGGGCCGCTACGACCGCACGGAGGACCCGCACGACGCCGAGGTCGCGTTCATGATCTCCGACGCCCACCAGGGGCGGGGGATCGGCTCGATCCTCCTGGAGCACCTCGCCGCCGCGGCGCGGGAGAACGGGATCGACCACTTCTCCGCCGAGGTGCTGCCCGAGAACCGGAAGATGCTGCGCGTGTTCGCGGAGGCCGGCTACGAGCTGACCCGCCGCTTCGACGACGGCGTGGTCGTGGTGGGCTTCGACATCGACCCCACGGAGAAGTCGCTGGCCGTGATGGCCGCCCGCGAGCACCGGGCGGAGGCCCGCTCGATCGCCGATCTGGTCACCCCCTCCTCGATCGCGGTCATCGGCGCGTCCCGGGACCCCGGCCACGCCGGGCACGCCCTGGTGGAGCACCTGCTCGCCTCCGGGTTCGCGGGCCGGCTGAGCGGTGTGAGCCCCACGCCGTTCGAGCGGGAGGGCATGACCCACGCCACCTCGATCGGCGAGGTCGAGCAGCGCGTGGACCTGGCCCTGATCGCGGTGCCGGTGGACCAGGTGGCCGACGTCGTGGACCAGTGCGGCGCGGCCGGGGTCCGCGCCGTCGTCGTGGTCACCGGGGGCTACGCGGAGGCGGGGGCGGAGGGCCGCGCCCGGCAGACCGAGCTCGTGCGCCGCGCCCGCTCCCACGGCATGCGCCTGGTCGGGCCGGCGAGCCTGGGGCTGTACCGCACGGACCCGGAGTGCCGCTTCAACGCCTCCGTGCTGCCCACGACCCCCCGGCAGGGACCGCTGGGGCTGTTCAGCCAGTCCGGGGCCATCGGGATGATGCTCAACGCCGCGGCGCTGCGGCACAACGTGGGCGTGTCCTCGTACCTCTCGGCCGGCAACCGCGCGGACGTCTCCGGCAACGACATGATGCAGTACTGGGAGGACGACAACGCGACCAGCGCCTGCGGGCTCTACCTGCAGTCCGTGGGCAACCCCCGCAAGTTCTCCCGCATCGCCCGCCGGCTGTCCCTGACCAAGCCCGTCATCGTGGCCAAGAGCGAGGTGACCGGGCTGCGGCTGCCGCCGGGCCACACCGGGCGCACCACCCAGGCCCCGCCCGGCGCCCTCGACGCGATGTTCCGCCAGGCCGGGGTGATCCGCGCCGACACCAGCGAGCACCTCATGGACGTGGCCGGCATCCTGGCCGGCCAGCCGCTGCCGGCGGGACCCCGCACGGCACTGGTGTCCAACGCGCTCGCGCTGGGCCAGCTCATGGAGGACCGGTGCACCCAGCTGGGCCTGGAGACCGCCGTGACCCAGGCGTCGGTGCCCACCGCCGACGGCGGGGAGCGGGCCCTCGAGGCGCTGCGGGCCGCCGTGGGTCGCAGCCTCGGCGCCGAGGGCGTCGACGCCGCCGTGGTCACGCTCATGCCGATCCCCGGCACCGCGCCGCAGCAGGTCGCCGAGACCGTGGGACGGGTGGGCCGGGAGCACGGCAAGCCGGTGGTCGTCGCCTTCACCGGCAGCACCGAGCCGGGCGCCGCGTCCGTGCTGCACCACGCCGAGGACGGCCTGGACGTGCCGTGCTTCGACTCGCCCGGGGCCGCCCTGCGGGCGCTGGCCAAGGTCGTGGACTACACCCGGTGGCGCGCCCAGGACCAGGGCCGCTTCGCCGAGCCGCTGGGGATCGACGCGGAGGCCGCCGAGACCTTCGTGGAGACGGTGCTGCCCCGCGTCCCCGGCGACGGCCTGCTGGAGCTGGACGCCGACCGGTCGCGCACGCTGCTGGCGACCTACGGGATCGGGCTGCTGCCCAGCGCCCGGTTCACCGACCCGGCGGACGCGCCCGCCGCCGCCGAGCGGCTGGGCTACCCGGTGGCGCTGAAGACCACCGACCCGAACCTCCGCCACCGCCTGGACCTCGGCGGGGTGCAGCTGAACATCCAGGACGGCGAGCAGCTGCGGGCGGCGATCTCGACGATGCACCGGGCCCTGGCCCCCTTCGGCTCCTTCGACCTCGAGGTGCAGTCCATGGCGCCCACGGGCCAGGCCGTGGTCGTGCGCGCCATCGAGGACCCGCTCATCGGCCCCGTGGTCTCCTTCGGGATGGCCGGGGACGCGGTGAACCTCCTGGAGGACTGGGCCCACCGGGTGCCGCCGCTCACCGACATGGACGTGCGGCGGATGGTCCGGGAGCCCAAGGCCTCCCGCAAGCTCTTCGGCCACCAGGGCGTCCCGGCCGCCGACGTGGACCGGCTCGAGGACCTCGTGGCCCGGGTCGCGCTGCTCAAGGACCGGCACCCGGAGATCGCCCGCGTGGAGCTCAATCCGGTGCTGGTCTCCAGCGGCTCCCTCACGGTGCTCGGCGCGTCGGTGGGGATCGGCAACCCGCGGCAGCGGACGGACAGCGCTCGCCGGGCGATGCGCAGCTAGGCGGTCCCGGACCTCGTGGCGGACACCATAGCCGGTCGGTACACCCTCATCGACCCCATCGCGCGCGGCGGCAGCGGTTCCGTGTGGCGGGCGTGGGACGGCCGGCTCCAGCAGCTGTGCGCCGCCAAGGTGCTGCGCCAGCGGGACTCCGCGGACCTGCTCCGGTTCGCCCGTGAGCAGTCCGTGAAACTGGACCACCCGCACGTGCTCGCCCCGTACGGCTGGGCCGCGGAGGACGAGCACGTGGTCATCGCGATGCCCCTGGTCCACGGCGGGACCCTGGAGTCCGCCCTGCTGGACAACGGCGCCGCCTCCGCGGAGCTCACCGAGGAGGTCCTCGCCCAGCTGCTGCGGGCCCTGCAGTTCGTGCACGCCCAGGGGTGGGTCCACCGGGACGTGAAGCCGGGCAACCTCATGCTGGAGAGCACCGGCACCGGACGGCCCCACGTGTTCCTCTCGGACTTCGGCATCGCGGTGCGCGTGCAGGACGCCCGCCTCACCCGGACGGGCACCGTGGTGGGCACGCCCGGCTACCTGCCGCCGGAGGCCTACGGGCTCGCCGACCCGGCCCCCGCCCTGGACCTCTACGCGGCGGGGATCACCGCGCTGCGGATGCTGGACCCCGCCCTCGAACCGGAGGGCAGCCTCGGGCCCGCCGACGCGCGCGCGGTCGTGGGGGAGCAGGGCGACCTGGCGGAGCACCTCGCGGCCCTGCTCACCCCCGACCCGGCGCTGCGCCGCAACGCCGCGGTGGCCGTGCTGGACGCGCTCACCGTGGGCTCGGCCGCCCGCACGTTCGACCCGGCGCTCACCCGCGACGGGGAGCCCTTCGAGATCTTCGACGTCCTCGACCCGCTTCCGGAGCCCTGGGCCACCCGGGTGCGCGAGGGCTGGGAGGGACCGGACGGGAGCGGCGGCGCAGCGCCCGCCACCGGCGGCGCGGCATGGGCCGCGGCGGGCGGCGCCGAGGACGGCGGGCCCGACACCGTCGCGTCGGGCGCCGTGACCCCGGGCGGCCGCGGCGCCGCGACCCCGCAGAGCCACGTCCCCGGGGCCCCGGGCGCGGCGACCGGCAGGGAGAGCCACCCGCGCCCCACCGGTCCGGCCGGTGCGGCCGCGACGACGACGGAGACCCTGGCGGCCCCGCAGGCCCCGCCGGACCCGGCCCCGCCCCGGCGCCGGCGCGGCGGCGCGCTCACCGGGCTGCTCCTGGGCCTCGTCGGCCTGACGGCGCTGCTCGTCGGATACCTGCTGCTGGACCCCCTGGGCTCCGCCCGGCAGGCCCCCGGCCCCGGGGCCACCACCTCGCCCACCCCGAGCCCGGCGCCGACCTCGAGCCCGGAGCCGACGGCGTCGGGCCCGGTCCAGCTCGAGCAGGTCTGCGAGGACATCGGCGGGGGGCGGCAGGAGTGCTACTTCCGGGTGCCCTGACGGCCGTGTTGGGCGCGGGCGCGGGCGTGGGGGAAAATGGCCCCCATGACGTATTCAGGTGAGCGCGGCCAGCGGCTGGTCGAGGACATCAACAAGGCCGGCTTCTATCCGCAACTGGTGATCGACGTGGTCCAGGACTCTCTGGACGGCCGGTCCCCGGTCTCCCACCTCGTGCAGCTCGAGACGCACATCGACCGGACCGAGGTGCACCGGCACATCACCGTGCTGGTCCTGGCCGAGGACGTCCTGCACGTCACGCACGTGGACGACGAGGAGTTCGACGAGAGCGGCCGCGACGTGGTGGCCCGGGTCTCGACCGAGACGGTGGGCATCTCCCAGATCCGCTCCGTCACGCTCAGCTACTCGTACTACCAGCCGGCCAACTACCGGCCGGACAGCCCCATCTCCGAGGTGACCCTCGCGATCGCGTGGACCGGGACGCTGCACGTGGACCTGGCGCCCGCCCTGTGCGACGACCCGCAGTGCCAGGCCGACCACGGCTACACCGGCACGGCCGCGCGGGAGGACATCGTGCTGCGGATCAGCGCCGAGGCGGACGGCCCCGCCGCGGTCGAGGGCGCGCGCGAGTTCGCGCGCACGCTGCGCCGGGCCAACCTCTCCCCGCTCACCGACGGCGCCCAGATCGCCCAGCCGGCGCACGGGCGCGTGCCCGCCCCGCGGCGCGGCCCCACCGCGACCCCGCGCACACGGTTCACCGACCGGTTCACCGGCCGGGACGGCGGCCCCGCCCGATGAGGGCGGTCGAGGAGATCCTGCCCGGCCTGCCCGGGGACCTGCCGCAGCCGCCCCGCTACGGGCGGCGCACGGTCGCGGAGGTCCTGTCCTCGGCCGCCGCCTCCCTGGGCGTGCCGGGCTTCGAGGACGTGCTGGGGCTGCCCGCCGCCCGCCGCGTCGTCGTCGTCCTCGCGGACGGGCTCGGGCGCGCCCAGCTGCGGGCCCGCGCCGGCCACGCCCCCACGCTCGCCGGGGCCAGGAACCTGGCCACCCTGGACGCCGCGTTCCCCACGACCACCGCGTCCTCCCTCGCTTCCCTGGGCACCGGCGCTGCCCCCGGGGCGCACGGGCTCGTGGGCTACGACGTGCTGGACCCGGACCGGGACACGGTCGTCAACCAGCTCGGCGGCTGGGACGCCGCCGTGGACCCGCGGGCCTGGCAGCCCCTGCCCACGGTGCTGGAGCGCGCCGCCGAGCACGTCGACGTGGTGACCGTCAGCCGGCACAAGTTCGCCGACTCGGGGCTCACCAACGCAGCCCTGCGCGGGGGCCGGTTCGTGGCGGCCGAGGGCCCCGCGGCGCGCGTGAGCGCCGCGCTGGACCAGCTGAGCGCCGGCCGGGACGCCCTCATGTACTTCTACTGGGACGAGCTGGACCGCACCGGGCACGCCAAGGGCTGGGAGTCCTGGGAGTGGACGGCCCAGCTCGAGGAGCTCGACTCGTCCCTGCGCCGCCTCGTCGCCCGGGTGCCGGCCGGGACCACCGTCCTGGTGACCGGCGACCACGGCATGGTCGACGTGCCCCCGGACGCCCGGGTCGACGTCTCCCGCGTGCCCGGGCTGCTCGACGGCGTCCGTCACACGGCCGGGGAGCCGCGGATGGTGCAGCTGCACCTCGAACCGGACGCGACGGCGGGGGACGTGCGGGCGCTCGTGGCGGCCTGGCGGGAGCGCTTCGGCTCCCGGGTCTGGCTGTTCTCCCGCGAGGCCGCCCTCGACGCCGGCTACTTCGGGCCCCCCGAGCTGGTGCGCGAGGCCGTGCGCGCCCGCATCGGCGACCTCCTGGTCGCGGCCAAGGACCCGCTGGCGCTGTTCGACCTCGGCCGGGCCCGTCCCAGTGTGCTCTCGATGGTGGGCCAGCACGGCTCGCTCACCCGGGCCGAGCGCGAGGTGCCGCTGCTGCGGCTGAGCTGAGAGCGCGGACGCGGCCGCGCTCAGGGGGTGTCCGCGGGCTCCTCCTCGGAGCCCTCCGCGGACTCCTCGACAGCGGGCCCCGGGGTGTCCTCCGCAGCCCCCTCCTCGCCGGCGGCTGCCTGCCTCGCGAGCGGTTCCGCGTCGGCCTCCTCGTCGGGTGCCTCCTCCTCGGCGTCCTCGGGCACGGGGCTGACGGTGCCCGGCGGTGGGGTCCCGGCCGGGCTCGGTGCCGGGGGAGCGGGCGCGGGCACGACCGGCGCGGGAGCCACCGGCACGGGCGCCACCGGGGCCGGCGCCACCGGGGCGGGAGCGACGGGCACGGGGGCGACGGGCTCCGGCACGGCAGGGGCGACCGGGGCGGGGGCCACGGGGGCGGGCGCGACGGGCTCCGGCGCCGGTTCCGCGGACGGCGTGGGCGTGGCCGTCCGGGCCGGCGACCGGGTGGGCGTGGGGGAGGGCGTGCGGGACGGTGTGGGCGTGGTGGTGGGTGTGCGGCTCACGGAGGGAGCCGGGACGAACTGCGCCTCCCGGCCGGCCCCGAACAGGTCGCGCCCCACCCCGCCGAGATAGAGGGCGCCGGCGCCGGCCAGCACCACGAGCACCACCGCGCCGAGCACGAGCCCCGCCACGACCCGGCCGGGCCCGGAGCCCCGGACCAGGTCGGCCGGCGACTCGCTGCCGGTGCGGTCGGCGGAGCCGGCCGGCGGCCCGGCGAGGCCGTCGCGCTCGTCCTCACCGAACAGATCGTCCTCGATCGAATTGCCCATGACCTGCTGACCCCTGACGTGGTTCCGTGCGTCCGGGCCGCGCGCAGGACGGGGGAGCGCCCGAGCCCGCGGGAGCGGCGCGGACCGGCCCCTGATGCGTGCACTCTATCCCGTGGTCGTCCCGGAGCACCGGAGGCTGGCGCGTGCCGGGGCCGGCAGCTCAGTCGGAGGAGCTGCCGAAGACGATCTCGTCCCAGCTGGGCACGGAGGAGCGCGCCGAGCGGCGGGCCTTCGCGGTGCGGTTGCGCGGCCGGGGCCGCTCGGGCGCGGCGCTCTCGCCGCCGGCCGGATCGGTGTCCGCGTCCTCGGGCCCGGCCTCGTCGCGGGTGCCCGCGCGCTCGGAGCCCTCGCCGGCGGCGTCCGCGGCATCGGCACCGCCGGGCGCGGGACGGCCGGACGGCGCCTCCGGGGCGGGGGCGGACGGCCGGAGCGCGGCGACCGACCCCGGCCCGGCCTGCGCCGGGCGGCCCTGCGCCGGCCGGTCCTGCGCGGTGGCGTCCTGCGGGGGCGCGTCCTGAACGGCGGGGTCCTGGACCGCGGCATCGTGCTCCGCGGCGTCCTGCTCCGCGGCGCGGGGCGCGGTGGTGCCCTCTGGCGCGGCCGGTGCCGTGCCGGGACCGTCCTCGGATGCGCCGCGGTCCTCGACCGTGTCCTGCGGTGCCGTGTCCTGCGGTGCCGTGTCCTGCGGTGCCGTGTCCTGTGGTGCCGGGGCGGTGTCGGGGAACCGGGTGGCGGGCTGGAAGGGCCGGTCGAACACCGGGGTGTCCTCCGGCGCGGCCAGCGGGCGGGGCCGCCGCTCGACGTGGCCCATGCCCCGGCCCAGCAGCTCGGCCAGGGCGTCGTCGCCCTCCACGTCCTCGCCGATGCGCTGACCGCGCCGGGCCTGCAGGACGTCGAGCAGGTCGTCGGCCTCCACGGCGGAGCGGCGCAGCTGCGTGAGCTCCGGGTCGAGCCCGCCGTCCAGGACGCCCAGGCCGGCGCCCAGCGGCGTGTCCGGGGCCCCCGTCTCGGTGAGGGCCTCGGCCCAGGGATTGGCCGGGCGCACGCTCTGGTTCGCCGGGTTGTAGAGCCACTCGGCCTGCGGCTCGTCCTCGGTGGGGGCGGACCCGGCGTCGGTCACGGAGAACCGGGCGACCACGGTCCACAGGTGGTCCTCGCGCTGCCAGGAGTCCCACTCGAGCGAGGAGGGGTCCACGCCCAGGTCCCCGGCCCGGTGGGCCACGGCCCGGCCGAGGGTCAGCGGCTCGCCCTCGAAGACGGAGTGGTAGCCGCGGTGCGCGGAGCGGTCCTCGATCTCGACCTTCTGCGCCTCGGCGGCGATGTGGGCGCGCTCGGCGAGGATCGGCCACTCGTAGCGGCGGACCCGGGCGGCCTCCCAGCCGCTCTCGGCCACGATCTCCTCGACCGTGGCCCCGGCGCGGAACCGGGCCTGGATCTCGCGCGGACCGAACTGGCCCGTGCCCCGGGGGCGGGCGCCGGCGAGGCGCCGGGCGCGCTGGACGGCCAGGCGCAGCTCCTGGTCGATCCGGAGCAGGCGGCGGGTGCCCGTCTCGTCCTCGACGACCAGGTGCTCACCGTCGTCGTGCACACCTGCCAGGCGCAACTGCTCCATGCTGTCATTCCTCCGGGTGGTTCTCGGGTGCGCTCGCGGTCGTCGAGCGGGGACTGCGCGGCGGGGCCGGCGGCCGCAGGCGTGGTGCCGGTGCGGCCCTGCGCCCCAATCCTACTGGCCGCCGCACGGGGGTCGCCGGACGCCGTCCGCGAACCGCTCCGACCGCGTGTTCGCGGGCCGGAGCACGGTTGGATTTTTGCCCTCACATGGTGAACAATCTACGCGATACAGAGCCCGGTGGGCGGCGCGGGAGCCGCCCCGGAGCTCGCCTGAACCCATCTTGGAGCGAAGACCGACTATGGCCACTGATTACGACGCGCCGCGCAAGCAGGACGAGGAGCTCAAGGAGGACTCGATCGAGGAGCTGCAGACGCGCCGCAGCGACTCGCAGTCGGGCAGCGTCGACGAGGACGAGGCGGCGGCGGCGGAGAGCTTCGAGCTGCCGGGTGCGGACCTCTCCAACGAGGAGCTCTCCGTGGTGGTGCTGCCGGCCCAGGAGGACGAGTTCACCTGCGGCTCGTGCTTCCTGGTGCGGCACCGGTCCCAGGTCGCCGAGGAGAAGAACGGCGTCAAGTACTGCATCGAGTGCGTGGGCTGAGCCCCGCACCCGCCGAACCGCCCGAGGTACCGGCCGAGAAACCCGCCGAGAGACCGGCCGGGAACCGGAGGAACCCCGCCGCGACGCACGTCGCGGCGGGGTTCCTCCGTCCGGTCGCGGACGCGGGGCTCACACCGGCTGGGACAGCACCTCCACGATCCGCTCGGGGTGCCGCGTCGACGTCAGCCAGTACGGGGTCGGGTCCACGGGATCGGTGATGCGGATCCGCACCACCGGGCCCACGGACGCCCGGAAGTTCATGAACGCCCGGCCGTCGAGTTCGGGGCCGCGCACGCGGCGCACCTCGTCGCCGCGGAAGGCCTCGGCGGCGCCGACGAAGCGGCGCTCGATCCGGGCCCGGCCGACCTGCAGCGACTCGTCGGTGATCACGATGGAGCTGGTGGAGGCGAGCAGCGCCACGGCGGTGCCGCCCGCGGCCACGAGGGCGGCGAGCCCGGCCACCCAGAGGTTGATGGGCGCGAGCGCCACGAGGGCGACCAGGCCGGTGAAGAGGACGAGGAGCCACATCCACCACGCGGCGGTGAGCTTCTCCTCGTAGAGGACCCGGGCCCCGGAGCCGGCCGGGGACCGGCGGGCGCGGCGGGGGTCGTCGGACGGGGACGCGCTGGAGGAAGCAGGGTGGGACATGAGTCAAGGTTCTCACGACCGCGGGCGTGGTCCGGCGCGTTAGAGTGGGGCACTGTGAACGACCAGTCGACAGGCCACCGGCCTTCCCCGGGCCCCGGGCGCCCGCTCAGCATCGCGCTGCAGGCCCTCGACCCGGACCTCCCCCTGCCCGTGTACGCGAAGTCCGGCGACGCCGGCGCGGACCTGCGCTCGCGCGCGGACCTGACCCTCGGCCCCGGTGAGCGCGCCCTGGTGCCCACGGGCGTGGCCATCGCGCTGCCCGAGGGCTACGCCGGGTTCGTCCACCCGCGCTCGGGCCTCGCCGCCCGCCACGGCATCACGGTGGTCAACGCCCCCGGGACGGTGGACGCCGGCTACCGCGGGGAGATCATGGTGACGCTGCTCAACACGGACCGGGACGAGCCCTTCCGGGTCAGCCGCGGGGACCGCATCGCCCAGCTCGTGGTGCAGCGCGTGGAGCAGGCCGTCTTCGAGGTCGTCGACGCCCTGCCGGTGTCCGAGCGCGGCGGGACGGGCTTCGGCTCCAGCGGCACCGCCTGACCACGAGCTGACCCGAGAGCTGACGCCACGAGCCGGCACGCGTGCCGGCGGAGGAGAACGAGAACATGTTCGGTCGCAAGAAGAAGAAGCCGGCGGCGCAGGCCGCCCCGGAGCAGCCGCAGGCCGCCCCGGAGGAGCATCCGGCACCGTCCCAGGAGCCGCAGGGCCCGCTGGACGTGGCCCAGCTCGAGGACCGGGACGGCTACCTCGACCTGGGGGCGCTGCTCGTGCGACCCCGGCCGGGGCTGGGGGTGCGCCTGGAGGTCGACGAGCGGACCCAGCGTCCGCGCGCCGTGGCGCTCGACCTCGCCGGCGGCTCCGTGCAGGTCCAGGCGTTCGCCGCGCCCCGGTCCGAGGGGCTGTGGGACGAGGTCCGCCGTGAGCTCGTCCAGTCCCTGCGCGAGGGCAACGGGGAGCCCACGGTGGAGGAGGGACCCTTCGGGCTCCAGGTGCTGACCCGCTTCCCGGCCACCGCCTCGGACGGGACCCGCGGCTTCCGCCTCGCGCGCTTCGTCGGCATCGACGGGCCCCGCTGGTTCGTGCGTGCGGTGTTCACGGGCACCGCCGCGGTGGCGGCCGAGTCCGCCGCCCTCGAGGAGGTCGTGCGCGAGCTCGTCGTGGTGCGCGGGGACCGCCCCATGCCCCCGCGGGAGCTGCTCCCGCTGACCGTGCCGGAGGGCTCCGTGCGGGCGCCGGCCCCGCAGCCGGAGGCCGGGCCCGTGGCCCCGCCGCGGCGCGGTCCCGAGATCACCGAGATCGGCTGAGCCGTGGCACACGGGCAGATCGGCTCGCCCCGGGCGGGATCGGCGACGGGGGCCATCGACGTGGTCACCGAGGCCCCCGTGTGCGCCGGGGACCTCGACCCGGCGGCCGCCGGCGGCCGGCACCGGGTGATGGCCACCGGCCAGGTGGTCGAGGTGACGGTGCCCCCGGTGACCGGGGTGCAGAACTACACGGCGCTGCTGGTGCCGGAGTGCGCGCGGGAGCCGGGGGGCGCCGAGCCCCGGGCGCTGCTGCTCGTGTGGCAGGGACAGCGCAGCGTGCCGGGTGTGAGCGCCGGGACGCGGCTGCGCTGCGTGGGGGTCGTGAGCTTCCGCGACGGCCGCGCCACCATGTTCAACCCGCGCTACGAGATCATCGCCAAGCAGGTCAGCAGATAGGACGGAACAGCACATGTGGCAGGTCGACGGATGACACGTCCCGGGGAGCCCGACGAGACGGCGGGCCCCGCCCCGCGCCGCGCCGGGATGGAGGACTCGATGGCCGCCTACGCGGCCCGCTCCGGCATGCGGCGCAAGGACAACGGGCAGCTCGACGTGCTGCACGCCGTCGGGGGCTGGCGGGGCCTGGCCGAGACGATCCTGCCGGGCTTCGTGTTCCTGGCCGTGCTCCTGGTGGGCAACACCCTGGGCACGGCCCTGCTCGCGTCCCTCGGGACCGCGGCCGCGTTCACGGTGCTGCGCCTGGCCCAGCGCCAGAGCCTCGTCCAGGCGGTCTCCGGCGTGGTGGGCGTGGGCGTGTGCGCGCTGTTCGCCCGGGCCACCGGTGAGGCCCTGGACTACTACGTCCCCGGGTTCTGGATCAACACGGTCTCCTTCGTGGGCCTGGGGATCTCGCTGCTCGCGGGCTGGCCGCTGCTCGGGGTGTTCTACGGCTACATCCGCGGGGAGGGCACCCAGTGGCGCGACGTCCCGGTGCGCCTGCGCGCGTACCGGGTGGCCACGGTGATGCTCATGGCCATGTTCGCGGCCCGGCTCCTGGTGCAGGTGCCGCTGTACTTCGCGGGGAACCTCACCGGGCTGGGCGTGGCCCGGCTGGTCATGGGCGTGCCCCTGTACGCGCTGACCCTGTGGCTGGCGTGGCTGGTCTCCCGGCCGCCGGAGCAGATCGCCGCCGAGCAGGACGGCACCGAGCAGGACGTCACAGAACAGGACGACACGGAACAGGACGGCGCCGAGCAGCACGGCACCGAGAGGGACAGCGCCGGCTGAGCCGCCCGGCCGGGCTCAGCCCTCGGGCAGCTCGTGCTGGTCGGCGGTCGTGAACATCGCGCGCAGCTGCCCCTCGCCCTCGGCGGTGGAGACGAAGAAGAGCTGGTCGGCGCCCTCGAGCACGTCGTCGCCGGAGGGCGTGATCGGCACGCCGTCGCGCAGGATCGCCACGAGCGTCACGTCCGGGGGCCACGGCACCTGGGAGACCATCGAGGCGATGACCGGGTGCTCGTGCGGGACGGTGTAGGCGGAGAGGGTCGCCCCGCCCGTCTGCAGGGTCAGCAGCCGCACCACGTCCCCCACCTCCACGGCCTCCTCCACGAGCGCCGTCATCAGCCGCGGCGTGGACACGGCCACGTCCACGCCCCACGCGTCGTCGAAGAGCCACTCGTTCTTGGGGTTGTTCACCCGGCCCACCGTGCGGGGCACGCCGAACTCGCTGCGCGCCAGCAGGGAGACCACCAGGTTCGCCTTGTCGTCGCCCGTGGCGGCGACGACGACGTCGGTCTCCTCCAGCCCGCCCTCCCGCAGCGTGGACAGCTCGCAGGCGTCCCCGATGATCCACTGGGCGCCGCGCAGGTCCGAGCGCCCGATCACCTCGGGCTTCTCGTCGAAGATCACCACCTCGTGGTGGTGGGAGAGCAGCTCCCGGGCGATCGAGGCCCCCACGGCGCCCGCGCCCACGACGACCACGCGCATCAGTTGCCTCCCGGGTAGGTGCGGTCGGAGCCGGACGCGTCCTCGGCGTCGCGGCGCAGGGAGTTGGCGAAGTCCAGGACGTCCGGGTCCGGCGGGCGGGACAGGATGCGCGAGATCGCCTCCACCTCACCCGTGCGCATCATCGCGTGCACCACGTCCCCCTGCTGGTAGCTGGTGTCCGGGCCGGGCAGGATGCCCTCCCCGAAGCGGGTCACGAAGGCCACGCGCACGCCGGCGGCCTCCTCGATCGCCTCCAGGTGCAGGCCCGACCACGAGTCGTCGAGGGACAGCTCGCCCAGCTGCAGCCGGCCCGAGGCCTCCCGGAAGTCGGCGGTGATCGACTGCTCGGGCAGGATCCGGCGCAGCGCCTGGTCCGCGCTCCAGCGCACGGCGGCGACCGTGGGGATGCCCAGGCGCTGGTAGAACTCCGCGCGGGAGGGGTCGTAGATGCGGGCGACCACGTGGCGGACCTTGAAGGTCTCGCGCGCCACCCGCGCGGCGATGATGTTGGAGTTGTCCCCGCTGGAGACGGCCGCGAACGCGTAGGCCTCCTCGATCCCGGCCCGGCGCAGCACCTCGCGGTCGAAGCCCAGCCCGGTGACCTTCCTGCCCTCGAAGGACTTGCGCAGCCGGCGGAAGGCGCGGTCGTCCTGGTCGATCACCGCCACGGTGTGCCCGGAGTCCTCCAGGGTGTGCGCGACCATCACGCCGACGCGCCCCACACCCATGATCACGAAATGCGCCATGTCCTCAGCCTAGGCCACGCGGGGCGGCGCACCTCACGCCCGCCCCGGCGGACAATCGGTGCCGGACGGACTACCGTGGGGAGCCGTGCAGAGCATTCCCCGGGCGCTGCGCCGCGCACTCGTCGGCAAGCCCATCCACAACGAGCGGTTCCGCGACGCCGTGCTGCCCAAGCGCACGGCGCTGCCGGTGTTCTCGGCGGACGCGCTGTCCTCGGTGGCCTACGCGCCGGACGAGATCATCCTCACGCTCGCCCTGGCGGGGACCACGGCGGTCGCGATCTCCCCGTGGGTGGGCCTGGCCGTGCTCGTGGTGCTCGCCGTGGTCATCGCCGCCTACCGGCAGAACGTGCGCGCCTATCCCTCCGGCGGCGGCGACTACGAGATCGTCTCCAAGAACCTCGGGCGCACCGCCGGCGTGGGGGTCGGGGCGGCCCTGATGGCCGACTACGCGCTGGTCGTGGCGGTGTCCATGGCCACCGCCGCGCAGTACGTCACGGCGGCCCTGCCCGGGCTGGCCGACCGGCGGGTGGAGCTCGCGGTGGCGGGGGTGCTGCTCGTCGGGCTGCTCAACCTGCGCGGGCTGGCCTTCATCGGCCGGGCCGCCGCGGTGCCCACCTACTTCTTCCTGGCCGTGCTGGCCGCGCTGCTGCTCGTGGGCGTGGGCCAGGACCTCACCGGCTCCCTGGGGCAGGCCCCGAGCGCGGACCGGGAGGTCCTCCCGGCCGCCGGCTTCGACGCCGGGCTGACCGGCCTGGCGGGGGCGCTGCTGGTGCTCCGGGCCTTCTCCTCCGGGGCCGTGGCCCTGACCGGCGTGGAGACCATCACCAACTCCGTGCCCTACTTCCGCAAGCCGCGCGCCGCCAACGCCGCGGCCACCCTCGGCGTGCTGGGCGCGGTCTCGGCGGCCATGCTCGCCGGGGTCATGTACCTCGCGGACCGCACGGACGTCGTCGTCGTCGGCAACCCCGAGGAGCAGCTGCTCGTGGACGGCCGGCTCCCGGCCCCCGACTTCTTCCAGGACCCGGTCCTGGGCCAGCTCGCCAAGACGGTCTTCGGCACCGAGTCGCTGTGGTTCTACGTGCTCGTGGCCGCCACCGTCGGGGTCCTGGTGCTCGCCGCCAACACGGCCTTCTCCGGGTTCCCCACACTGGCGTCCCGCCTGGCGCGCGACGCCTTCCTGCCGCGGCAGCTGCAGGCGCGCGGGGACCGGTTCGCCTTCACCAACGGCATCCTGCTGCTGCTGCTCGTGGCCGTGGTCCTCACCGTGGCGTTCGGGGCCAACGTCAACAGCCTCATCCAGCTCTACATCGTGGGCGTGTTCGTCTCCTTCACCCTCACCCAGGCGGGCATGGTCCGGCACTGGGGGCGGGTCCGGCGGATGCGGCCCCACCCCGGGGTGCGCCGGGAGCTGTTCGGCCGTCGGGCGGTGGCGCTGGTCGCCTTCGTGCTGTGCGCGGCCGTGCTCGTGGTCGTGCTCGTGACCAAGCTGACCCAGGGCGCGTGGATCACCCTGGTGGCCATCGTGCTGCTCAGCGCCGTGATGGCCGGCGTCCGCCGGCACTACGACGCCGTGGACGCCGAGCTGGCCCTGCAGCCCGACTCCCCGGTGCGGGCGCTGCCCTCCCGGGTGCACGCCATCATCTACGTCTCCTCCGTGCGCAAGCCCCTCATGCGCGCCCTCGCCTACGCCCGGGCGTCCCGGCCCTCGACCCTCGAGGCGGTGGTGGTGGACACCAACGCCGCCGCCACCCGGCGGATCCTCGACGAGTGGCAGCGGCTCGAGATCCCGGTGCCCGTCACCGTGCTCGACGCCCCCTACCGGGACACCATCGGCCCGGTGGTCGACCACGTGCGCGGGGTCCGCCGGAAGTCCCCGCGGGACCTGGTCGTGGTCTACCTGCCCGAGTACGTGGTGCGCCACCGCTGGGAACGGCTGCTGCACAACCAGGCGATCCGCCCGCTGCGCGCCCGCCTGCACCAGGAGCGCGGGGTCATGACGGCCTCCGTGCCCTGGCACCTGTCCTCGGCCGCCGGCCAGGACGTCGGCCCCGAGTCCGCCCCCGCCCCCCAGCAGAGAGCCGCCCGCCCGTGACCTCCCCGCACCCCCCGGCCACCCCCGACGAGCACGACGAGCTCGAGCTGCGCCTCGGCCCGATCGCCCACGGCGGCCACACCGTGGCCCGCACCGGCGAGGGCCGGGTCGTGTTCGTCCGCCACGGCCTGCCCGGGGAGCTGGTCCGCGTCCGGCTCACGGAGGCCGGGCCCGAGGCGCGCTTCTGGCGCGGCGACGTGGTGGCGGTCCTGGAGGCCGACCCCGGCCGCCGCGACCGGCACGTCTGGGCGCCGGCCGACGCCCTCCTGACCTGGCGGCGCGGCGAGCCGCCCGTGGGCGGGGCGGAGTTCGGCCACGCCGAGCTCCCGGCCCAGCGCCGGCTGAAGGCCGCCGTGGTCGCCGAGCAGCTCTCCCGCCTGGCGGGCCTGGAGACCGCGGTGGAGGTCGAGGCCATGCCCGGGGAGGACCCCCTGGGCCTGGGCTGGCGCACCCGGGCGCACTTCGCCGTGGACGCCGCCGGGCGGATCGGGATGCACCCCCACCGCGGCGCCGCCGTCGTCCCGGTCGAGAGCTTCCCGCTCGTCGTCCCGGCGATCGACGACCTGCGGCTGGCCGCGCTCGACCTGCGGGGCGCGGCGCGCGTGGACGTCGCGGCCCCGGCCGGCGGCGGGACGCCGCTGGTCCACCTCGCCCTGGCCGCCGGGGCCGACCGGCAGCGGCTGCGCCGGGAACTGGACCGCCTCGCCGCCGGCCGGGAGGTCTCCGTCACCGCCCGCGCCGAGGACTCCCGCGAGCTCGAGACGTGGTCGGGGCGGCCCGCCGTCGTCGAGCACGCCGGCGCCCACCGCTGGGAGGTCTCGGCCGAGGGCTTCTGGCAGATCCACCGCAGCGCCCCCGGCCTGCTGCTCGAGGCGGTGCCCTCCGCGGCCGGGGCCCGCCCGGGGGAGCACGCCCTCGACCTCTACGCCGGCGCGGGCCTGTTCACGGCCGCGCTCGCGGACGCGGTCGGCCCCGCCGGGTCCGTGCTCGCCGTCGAGGGGTCGCCGGTCACCAGCGCCGACGCGCGGCGCACCTTCGCGGACCGACCGCAGGTCCGGGTGGAGCGCGGCAGCGTGGACAAGGTCGCGGCCCGGCTCTGGCCGGGCACCGCCGGGCCCCGGGGGCGGAGGTCCCCCGGACGGGCCCGGGCGGCGGCCCGGCCGGACGTCGTGGTCCTGGACCCGCCCCGGGCGGGCGCCGGGCGGGTCGTCGTGGACCAGCTGGTGGCCCTGGCCCCGCGCCGGATCGCCTACCTCGCCTGCGACCCGGCCACCCTGGCACGGGACCTCGGCCGGTTCCGCCGGGCCGGGTGGCGGGTGCGGTCGGTGCGGGCCTTCGACATGTACCCCAACACCCACCACGTCGAGACCCTGGCGGTCCTGGAGCCCTGATCCGCGCCCGGATGTGTCGTCGGCGCGACGGCGGCTCGGGGGCCACCGTGCCCGATCGGGCTACACTGACAGGTGACTGTTCACGGGAGAACACCCGGCACTTCGCCGGGGTCCTCCCGCGGGCGTTTCCATGACGGTGGCGAGAGGAGTTCCACGCATATGAGCACGGTGGACAGCTTCGGAGCCAAGGGCGTTCTCGACGTCGACGGCACCGAATACGAGATTTTCCGACTGAACACGCTGGAGGGGGCGCAGAAGCTCCCGTACAGCCTCAAGGTTCTGCTCGAGAACCTGTTGCGCACCGAGGACGGCGCCAACATCACCTCCGAGCACATCGAGGCCCTGGCCAACTGGGACCCGGAGGCCGAGCCCAGCATCGAGATCCAGTTCACCCCGGGCCGCGTCATCATGCAGGACTTCACCGGCGTGCCCTGCATCGTCGACCTCGCCACCATGCGCGAGGCCGTCGCGGACCTCGGCGGCGACCCCACCCGGGTGAACCCGCTCGCCCCGGCCGAGCTCGTGATCGACCACTCCGTGCAGATCGACTCGTTCGGCAGCCGGGAGTCGATCGAGCGCAACATGGACATCGAGTACCAGCGCAACGGCGAGCGGTACCAGTTCCTGCGCTGGGGCCAGACCGCCTTCGACGACTTCAAGGTCGTCCCCCCGGGCATGGGCATCGTCCACCAGGTCAACATCGAGAACCTGGCCCGCGTCGTGATGACCCGCGAGGTCGACGGCGTCCTGCGCGCCTACCCGGACACCTGCGTGGGCACCGACTCGCACACGACCATGGAGAACGGCCTGGGCGTGCTGGGCTGGGGCGTGGGCGGCATCGAGGCCGAGGCCGCGATGCTCGGCCAGCCCATCTCGATGCTCATCCCGCGCGTGGTGGGCTTCAAGCTCACCGGCGAGATCCCGGCGGGCGCCACGGCCACCGACGTGGTGCTCACCATCACCGAGATGCTCCGCGACCACGGCGTGGTCGGCAAGTTCGTCGAGTTCTACGGCGAGGGCGTGGGCGCGGTGCCCCTGGCCAACCGCGCCACGATCGGCAACATGAGCCCCGAGTTCGGCTCGACCGCCGCGATCTTCCCGATCGACGAGGTCACCCTGGACTACCTGCGCCTGACCGGGCGCTCCGACGAGCAGGTCGCGCTCGTCGAGGCGTACGTGAAGGAACAGGGCATGTGGCACGACCCGGCCGAGGAGATCGCCTTCTCGGAGTACCTCGAGCTGGACCTCTCCACCGTGGTCCCCTCGATCTCCGGGCCGAAGCGCCCCCAGGACCGCATCTCGCTCACCGACGCGAAGGCGCAGTTCCACGAGGACCTGGGCAACTACGCGACGCACGTGGACGAGGACGTCACCGCCGGCAACACCATCGACGACGCCTCGGCGCAGTCCTTCCCGGCCTCCGACGCCCCGGCCTACACGCCGGAGCACCCGCAGCCGGAGAAGGACCGCCCGCGCGAGCACCACGCCTACGCGGAGGACGGCCGCCCGACCAAGCGGGTCCCCGTGACCATGCCCGACGGCCGCGAGTTCGAGCTCGACCACGGCGCGGTCTCGATCGCCTCGATCACCTCGTGCACCAACACCTCCAACCCCTCGGTCATGATGGCCGCGGCGGTGCTGGCGCGCAACGCCGTCGAGAAGGGCCTGAAGGCGAAGCCGTGGGTCAAGACCTCGATCGCCCCGGGCTCGAAGGTCGTCACCGACTACTACGAGAAGTCCGGTCTGGTCCCGGCCCTGGAGGAGCTCGGCTTCTTCATCGTGGGCTACGGCTGCACCACCTGCATCGGCAACTCCGGTCCCCTCGAGGACGAGATCTCCCAGGCCATCCAGGACAACGACCTGGCCGTGACCTCGGTGCTCTCGGGCAACCGCAACTTCGAGGGCCGGATCAACCCGGACGTGAAGATGAACTACCTGGCGTCCCCGCCACTGGTGATCGCCTACGCCCTGGCCGGCAACATGGACTTCGACTTCGAGAACGAGTCCCTGGGCCAGGACGCCGACGGCAACGAGGTGTACCTCAAGGACATCTGGCCGGACCCGGCCGAGGTGCAGAAGATCATCGACGCGTCCATCGACACGGAGATGTTCACCCGCGAGTACGGCACCATCTTCGACGGTGACGAGCGCTGGCAGAACCTGGACACCCCCACCGGCAAGACCTTCGAGTGGAACCCGCAGTCCACCTACGTGCGCAAGCCCCCGTACTTCGAGGGCATGACGATGGAGACGACCCCGGTCGAGGACATCTCCGGCGCCCGGGTGCTGCTGAAGCTGGGCGACTCGGTCACCACCGACCACATCTCCCCGGCGGGCTCCTTCAAGTCCGACACCCCGGCCGGCAAGTACCTCATCGCCAACGGCGTGGAGCGCAAGGACTTCAACTCCTACGGCTCCCGGCGCGGCAACCACGAGGTCATGATCCGCGGCACCTTCGCCAACATCCGGATCAAGAACCAGCTGCTGGACGGCGTGGAGGGCGGCTTCACCCGCGACTTCACCCAGGAGGGCGGCCCCCAGGCCGCCGTGTACGACGCCGCGATGAACTACCAGCAGGCCGGCGTCCCGCTGGTCGTGCTGGGCGGCAAGGAGTACGGCTCCGGGTCCTCGCGCGACTGGGCCGCGAAGGGCACCTCGCTGCTGGGCGTCAAGGCCGTCATCGCCCAGAGCTACGAGCGCATCCACCGCTCGAACCTCATCGGCATGGGCGTGCTGCCGCTGCAGTTCCCGGCCGGGGAGTCCGCCGACTCCCTCGGCCTGGACGGCACCGAGACCTTCGCCATCCAGGGGGTGACCGCGCTCAACGAGGGCACCACCCCGAAGACGCTGAAGGTCACCGCCACGAAGGAGGACGGCTCCACGGTCGAGTTCGACGCGGTCCTGCGCATCGACACGCCGGGCGAGGCGGACTACTACCGCAACGGCGGGATCCTGCAGTACGTGCTGCGGCAGATCGCCAAGTAGGTCCCCGGGCGCGCCGCGGCGCGCCGGGGGAGCACGGGCGAACGCTCGCCCGGTCCTGATCCAGGACGCACGAGGGGCCCGGTCCGGCGACGGACCGGGCCCCTCGTGCTGCCCGGGGGTGTCGGGGCGAGCGAGTAGGATCGGGGGAACGCGCCGCCCCGGCGACCCCGGAGCGGCCGACCACGACGCCGAGGAGTGCGGGAGGAAGCATGAGCGTGCTGGAACGGGTGTCCGGGCCCGAGGACCTCGCGGGGCTGACCCGCGCGGAGCTGACCGAGCTGGCCGCCGAGATCCGTGAGTTCCTCGTCACCCACGTCTCCGCGACCGGGGGTCACCTGGGCCCGAACCTGGGGGTCGTGGAGCTGACCATGGCGGTCCACCGCGTCTTCGACTCGCCCAAGGACTCCGTGGTCTTCGACACCGGGCACCAGTCCTACGTGCACAAGCTGCTCACCGGCCGCCAGGACTTCCGCACCCTGCGCCAGGAGGGCGGCCTCGCCGGCTACCCCGACCGGGCGGAGTCGGTGCACGACATCGTCGAGTCCTCGCACGCGTCCTCGTCCCTGTCCTGGGCGGACGGCATCTCCCGCGGCTACGCCATGACGGGCCGGACCGACCGGCACACCGTGGTGCTCGTCGGGGACGGGGCGCTCACCGGCGGCATGGCGTGGGAGGCCGTCAACAACATCGCCTCCGACCGCGACCGCAAGGTCGTGATCGTGGTCAACGACAACGGCCGCTCCTACGCCCCCACGGTGGGCGGGTTCGCGAACCACCTGGCCGAGCTGCAGGCGAGCGTGCAGCAGGGCGTGGACGCCGTGCGCACCGACCGGCGCTACGAGCAGACCCTCGAGTCGGTGAAGAACCTGCTGAAGCACTCCGGGCCGGTGGGGGAGATGCTCTACCGGGGCCTGCACGGCATGAAGCAGGGCCTGAAGGACGTCGTGGTCCCGCAGGGCATCTTCGAGGACCTCGGCATGAAGTACCTGGGCCCGGTGGACGGCCACGACCTCGAGGCGGTCGAGCAGGCGCTGAGCAACGCCAAGAACTACGGCGGGCCCGTCATCGTGCACGCCATCACGGAGAAGGGCCACGGGTACGCGCCCGCGATCGCCCACGAGGACGACCAGTTCCACGCCGTGGGCGTCATCGACCCCGTCACGGGACGCTCCACCGCGACGAGCTCCGAGCGCAGCTGGACGGCCGTGTTCCGCGACGAGATCGCCCGGATCGCCGACGAACGCGAGGACGTCGTGGGCATCACCGGGGCCATGCTCATCCCGGTGGGGCTGCAGAAGATGCAGGCCGCCCACCCCGACCGCGTCGTGGACGTGGGGATCGCCGAGCAGCACGCCGTGGCGATGGCCGCGGGCATGGCCTACGGCGGGCTCCACCCCGTGGTCGCCCTGTACGCCACGTTCCTCAACCGCGGCTTCGACCAGCTGCTCATGGACGTGGCCCTGCACCGGGCCGGGGTCACCCTGGTCCTGGACCGGGCCGGGGTCACCGGGCCGGACGGGCCGAGCCACCACGGCATGTGGGACCTGGCGCTGCTCCAGATCGTCCCCGGACTGCACCTCGCCGCCCCCCGCGACGAGCCGACCCTGGTCGAGGAGCTGCGCGAGGCGGTGGCCGTCGGTGACGCCCCCACGGTCATCCGCTACCCCAAGGGATCCGTGGGCACGCCCGTCCCGGCGGTCGAGCGGCTCTCCGACGGCGTGGACGTCCTCGCCCGCCGCGGCGGGGAGAGCGGCACCGAGGGCGCCCGCCGCGACGTCCTGATCGTCTCCGTCGGCGCCATGAGCGGGCTGTCCCTGGACGTCGCCGACCGGCTGGAGGCCCACGGGGTGTCCTCCACGGTGGTCGACCCCCGGTGGGTGCTCCCGGTGCCCGGGTCGGTCATCGAGCTCGCCGCCCAGCACCGGATCGTGGTCGTCGTGGAGGACGGCGTGCGCGCCGGCGGGATCGGCTCGCGGATCCGGCAGGAGATGCGCGCCGCCGGCGTCGACACCGCCCTGAACGAGGTCGGCCTGCCGACCCGGTTCCTCGCGCACGGCTCGCGCTCCCAGGTCCTGGAGCGAGTCGGGCTGACCGCCCAGCGCGTCGCCCAGGACACGCTGGCCTCCGTGCTCGGGACCCGGGTGCCCTACGCCCGCCCGGTCGAGGCGCAGGACGCCGAGGTCCTCCCGGACACGGCCCGGGACGGCACGTCGCTGCCGGGCCGGGGCTGAGCGGCTCAGCCCAGGACGATCCGGCCCTCCCGGACGGCCACCGGGTACGGTGTGAGCCCGGTCCGGGCGGGCCCGCCCCGGACCTCCCCGGTGGCGAGGTCGAACTGCGAGGCGTGGCAGGGGCAGACGTACTGCTGCGCCTCGGGCACGACCATGCAGCCCTGGTGCGGGCACACGGGGGAGAACGCCACAACGGTGTCCTCGGCGGGCCGGGCCACCACCGCCTGCACCCCGTCCCGGTCCACCTTGACGCCCGAGCCCACGGGCACGTCCTCGACCGCGCCGGCGTCCACGGGCTCGGCGGGTCCGTCCGACGACCCGTCCTGTCCGCCGCACGCGCTCAGTGCCGCGGCGGCGCCGAGGCCTGCGCAGGCCACGCCCAGGACCGTGCGCCGGGGCAGCGCGGAGGGGGCGGTGGAGGAGTCGGGCGCGGCCATGGTGGTCCTCTCGTCGGCGGTCCTGCGGGTGCACCGCCAGTCTAGGTGCCGCCGCCGACGGGCCCGGCCGGGGCTGCACCGGTGCGCCCGAAGGGTGCGTCGTGGGGTGCGGTCGAGCGGGACGGCGGGGACGTGCGCCCGGGGGTGCGCCCGAGGGCGGCGGGTGATCGCTCTCAGCGGAGAGCGGCGGGAGCAGTGTCGGCCGCACCATGTGATCAGTAGGATGATGATGACAACAGACACCGGGGACGAGCCGTGCACCAGAGGCTCCGACCCGTTCCCGGCGGCAGCGCCGGGACGGACGGAAGGACAGCACCATGATCAAGCGACTCATCTTCGTGACCGGTTTCGGCGTCGGCTTCGTGGTCGGCTCGGCCTCGGGCCGCCAGAGCTACGAGACCCTGAAGCAGAACGCCCTGAAGACCTGGCAGGACCCCAAGGTGCAGGCGAAGGTCTCCGAGGGCACCGACTGGGTCAAGTCGGAGGCGCCCGTGGTCGGCGGCAAGCTCGCCGACTCCGCCAAGAAGGCCGCCGACACGGTGGGCACCAAGGCCTCGGACGCGTCCTCGACGGTCAAGGACAAGGTCTCCGGCTCCTCGGGCGGCACCGACGCGGCGACCGGCACCTCCACCCCCGGCTACGCGGACCTGCAGACCGCGAAGCCGGTCACCCCGGAGACGCCGCTGGAGCCGGCCGAGCCGCACCCGGCCCCCGGCGACACCCAGCGCTGATCCCCGCAGCCCCCTGACGGGCCCCGGCCGACGGCCGGGGCCCGTCGTCGTCCCCGCCCGGCGCGGAAGCCCGGCCGCAGCCAGCACTCAACGGCCGCTGCGGGCCCGGACGGTTCAGGCCGCGGGGGCTCCCTCGTCGCCGGCCGGGGAGTGCTCGGTCCCGGGGTGCTGCGTCTGGGACTGCTCGGCCTGGGGCTGCTCGGCCGGTGGCTGTTCGGCCTGGGGCTGCTCGGCGTGGCGGGCGGCGCGCTTGCGCGCCCGCAGCTCCCGGGTCGGCCACCGCCTGGTCACCGGTGCTCTTGGGCGGCTGCCAGCAGAAGCGGCGCAGGTGCTCCGGGGTG
The DNA here is from genome assembly GCF_001580365.1 of Kocuria turfanensis. NCBI lineage: Bacteria > Bacillati > Actinomycetota > Actinomycetes > Micrococcales > Micrococcaceae > Kocuria > Kocuria turfanensis. The sequence goes on from NZ_CP014480.1 coordinate 155,315, forward strand.
AGCAGGTTCTCGGTCGGCAGCCCGTGCTCCTCCGCCAGCTCGGTCACGACCGGCTTGAGGACCTTCAGTCGGGCGGCGGCCTCGGGACGCTTGACCTCCCAGGCCTTCACGGGCGGCAGGGCGTCGGAGCGCACGGTCACGGGGACGAGCTCGGCGGCGTTGCGGGCCTCGGCGATCGCCCGCAGCCACCGAGGGGCCTCCCGCGAGGCCTGCCGGCCGTGGAAGCCGGGGGTGGCCAGCAGCTGGGGCACGGTCCGGGGCATGGCGGAGGCGGCCGCCACCAGGGCCGCGTCCGGCAGCAGCCGGCTGGGGGAGAGGTCCTTGTGCTGGGCCAGCCGTTCGCGCTCCTCCCACAGCAGGCGCAGCGCGGTGAGCTGACGGCGGCCCTTGACCTTGTTGATCCCGGAGGTCCTGCGCCACGGGTCCTGGCGCGGCGGGGCGGGCGGAGCCGTGCGCACGGCCTCGAACTCCTCCAGCGCCCACTCGAGCTTGCCCTGCTCCCGGAGCAGGTCCTCCATCGCCCAGCGCAGCGGGATGAGCATCTCCACGTCGAGGGCGGCGTAGTTGAGCCAGTCCTGCGGCAGGGGCCGCTTGGACCAGTCGACGGCGGAGTGCTCCTTCGCCAGCGTGTATCCGAGCAGCTCCTCCGTCTCGGCGGCCAGGCCCACCCGCCGGAGCCCGGCGATGCGCCCGCCCAGCTCGGTGTCGAAGAGCAGGTCCGGCTCCATGTCCAGCGCCCGCAGCGAGGGCAGGTCCTGGGTGGCGGCGTGCAGCACCCACTCCACGCCGGCGAGGGCTTCGTTCAGCACGGCCAGCGACCCGGTGGCCTCGGGGTCGATCAGCACGGTGCCCACGCCCTCGCGGCGCAGCTGGACGAGGAAGGCGCGCTGGCCGTAGCGGAAGCCGGAGGCGCGTTCGGTGTCGATCGCGGCCGGGCCCGACCCCCCGGCGACGGCGGCGGCGGCCCGCTCGAGCCCGGCCACGGTCTCGATGACGGGCGGGACGCCGTCGAACGGGGCCGCGAGGTGGACGCTGTCGGGGATCTCGTAGTCCTCGAAGCCGGCGACCACCGGGGTCGAGGGCTCGTCGGGCGCGGATCGGCGGTCGGCTGGGCTGGTCAAGGAGCGTCTTCGATTCTGTGTCGGCCCCGTGGGGGCGCGGTCGGTTCGGTGGTCAGCGGCGCGGGTGCAGCACGGTCACCCCGCGCGGGTAGGGCGGCAGGCCCGCGAACGCGCAGACCGTGTCCGCCCAGGCGGCGAGGTGCGGCTCCACGTCGGACCCGTCGGGCGTCCAGGACGCCCGCAGCTCGACGTCGGCCCCCTCGACCTGGTCGCCGAGGGTCCCGAAGCCCTCGGCGAGGACCCGGGACGCCGTGCCGCCCTCCCGAGAATATCCGGCCCGGTGGCGTTGCAGGGACTCGAGCAGCCGGGTCCAGGCGAGCAGCCCGGCGGTGTCGTCGCACCCGACCTCCCGGCCCACGGCCGCCCGCGCCCAGGTGACGATGCGGAGGGGCCCGCCCCAGGCCTCGGGCTCGGAGGGGTCGAACAGGAGCACGAAGCGGCCCGCGGCCAGCTCGTCCGCCGGGCCCCGGCCGCCGAGCTCGTCCCGCGGGGACGCCGCGCGCGGCAGGGCCGGGAGCGCCGTGCGGGGCTCCAACGCGGGGCCGGCGGGTGGGTCCGGCGGCTGCCGCACCTCCGCGCGCACCGCGGCGGCGAAGGGGGCCAGGTGCGTGGGCGCGGGGATCTCGGTGAGCTCGATGCCGTCCCGGTACGGGGTGCGGAGCAGGTGCTCCAGGGCCTCCTGGAAGCCCTGGGACACCCCTGACAGGTCGTTCACGGTGCTCACACTGGAAGGGTAGGCCGTCCGGGCGCCGGCGCGGCCGGTGCCACGCCGCGCGCGGGCCCGCCGGTCACGAGGAGGCGGGGACCAGCCGGACGGAGACGGAGTTGATGCAGTACCGCAGGTCGGTCGGGGTGGGGAAGCCCTCGCCGCCGAAGACGTGGCCCATGTGCGAGTCGCAGGCGGCGCACCGGACCTCCACGCGCTCCATGCCCAGGGTGGTGTCCTTGATGTAGCGGACCCGGTCCTCCGCGAGCGGGGCGTAGAAGGAGGGCCACCCGCAGTGGGCGTCGAACTTCGTCTCCGAGCGGAACAGCTCGGCGCCGCACGCGCGGCAGGTGTACACGCCCTCGGTCTCGGTGTTCCAGTACTCGCCCGTGAAGGGCCGTTCCGTCCCGGCCTCCCGCAGCACGTGGTACTCCTCGGGGGACAGGATCGAGCGCCAGTCCTGCTCGGTCCGGTCGGCGGGTCCGGGACGGTCGGCGGGCTCGGGACGGTCGGCGGGCTCGGGACGGTCGTCGTGCCTGGTGGTCTCGCTCATGGTGTCGTCCTCCGGGGTCGGGCGGGTGGTCTGACGGATGCTCCGGCGGGTGGCCCGGCCGGCGGCCCGGGACCCGGAGCACCCGGCAGGGACAACGACGTGCCCCTCCGGGTTATGCCCGCGGCCCCGTGGAAGACTGGTGACATGCCTCGACGCTTCCTCCCGGCCCCCGCCGCGCCCCCCGCGGTGCCGTCCGCCCCCGCGACGGCGTGGGCGCGCGGCGCCGTGGTCGGCGCCGCCGCCACCGTGGGCGCGGCCTCGCTGTCCTTCGGGCTCTCCAGCGCCGCCGCGGCCTACTTCGCCCGGCAGGTCGTGGTGCCGCCGAAGTACCGTTCCGAGGACCTGCCCATCCTCGGGCTGACCCGCACCGGCGAGGACGGGGACCCTGCGGCGACGACCCTCGTGAAGCTGCCGACCACGGTGGACACGACCGTGGCCGGCACCTACAGCCTGCGCTTCGACGCCGGCCGCGGCCACGCCCGGATCGGCGCGATCCGCTCCTACTCCCCGCAGGAGGGCACCGTGACCCGGGTGGTGGAGGAGGTCTACGCGGGGGACCTCGCGAAGGCCTCCCGCGGCTTCTGGTCCGGGACCGTCTACCCGGACCCCGGCGCCGCCGGACTGCCGTTCGAGGAGGTCGAGATCCCCATCGAGGTCGGCCCCGCGCCCTGCTGGGTCGTGCCCGCCGAGGGCGGGCCCACCCCGGAGGGCGAGCGGCCGCGGGAGCTGCCGGGGCCGTGGGCGATCATGGTGCACGGGCGCGGGGCCAACCGGATGGAGACGGTGCGCGCGGTGCCCGTCGCCCGGGAGCTCGGGCTGACCTCCCTGCTGATCTCCTACCGCAACGACCGCGAGGCGCCGCCCACCCACGACTTCCGGTACGGGCTGGGGTTCACGGAGTGGAAGGACGTGCAGACGGCGATCAGCTACGCCAAGTCCCGCGGCGCCACCCAGATCGTGCTCTTCGGCTGGTCGATGGGCGGGGCCATCTCCCTGCAGACGGCCGACCTCTCCTTCTACCGCGACGACATCGCGGCCCTGGTGCTGACCGGCCCGGTCGTGGACTGGTTCGAGCTGATCGCCCACCACTCCCGCACCCGGCGCATCCCCTCCGGGATCGGCAGGCTGGCCACCAACCTCATCTCGCACCCGGCGGGGCGGATGCTGACCGGTCTCGCCGCGCCGGTGGACCTCAAGGCCCTCGACTGGCTGTCCCGCAGCGAGCAGCTGCGCACGCCCACCCTGGTGCTGCACTCCGTGGACGACGAGTTCGTCCCCGCCGCCAGCTCCCGCCGGCTCGCGGAGCTGAACCGGCTCGTGGAGTTCGTGCCGTTCACCCGCGCCCGGCACACCAAGGAGTGGAACGTGGACCCGCGGCGGTGGGAGGACGCGGTGCGGCGCTGGCTGCCGGAGCGGCTGGCGCAGGACGCCCGGTCCGCCGGGGGAGCCGCGGCCGTGCGGCGCTGACCCGGTCAGGTCCGCAGCGCCGCCGTGCACCCGCCCGTGAGCCGCAGCAGCTCGGCCGGGGCCAGCTCCACGTCCAGGCCCCGGCGCCCGCCGGAGACGAGCACCGTGGCCCACGCGAGCGCGGAGTCGTCCAGCAGAGTGGGGGAGGGCGTCTTCTGCCCCAGCGGGGAGATGCCCCCGACCACGTAGCCGGTGCGCCGCTCCGCCAGCCGGGGCTCGGCCAGGGCGGCCCTCTTCCAGCCCAGCGCGGCCGCGGCCGCGCGCACGGACAGCCGGGCGGAGACGGGCAGCACCGCCACCGCCCAGTCGCGCTCGTGGACGAGCATGAGCGTCTTGAACACCTGGCCGGGGTCGCGGCCCAGCGCGGCGGCGGCCTCCAGGCCGAAGGACGCCGCCGCGGGGTCGTGCTCGTACTCGTGCCGGGCGTAGGTCACGCGCTCCCGCTCCAGGAGCGCGACGGCGGCCGTGGGCCCGGCGCGGCGGGCGGTCCTGGCCATGACGGGCGCCCCGGCGCTCAGGCGCCCTGGAGTTCGCGCACGCGCCGCTTGACCCGCCCGAGCATCGCCGACATCCCGCGCATCCGCAGCGGGGAGACGAGCTGGGTCAGGCCGAAGCGCTCGGGCAGGTCGTCCGGGACCTCGAGGACCTGCCGGGCGGGCAGGCCGTCGAGCCCCTCGTGCAGGATGGACGCGAAGCCGCGGGTGGTCGGCGCCTCCGCCGGGGCGGAGAAGAACAGCCGCACCGGGGTCTCGGGGCCCGGCTCGGTGCCCTCGTCCCACTCCACGGTCAGGAACAGCGGCGACTGGCACTCCACGACCTGCTCCAGCTCCTCCGGGTGCTCGCCGAGCCGGGCGGGCAGGGCCGGCAGGGAGCGGGAGAACTCCAGCAGCAGCTGGAGCTTGTCCTCCTCCGGGACGGCCGTGAAGTCCTCGACGAGCTCCTCGAGCTGGGCGGGCAGCGGAGCGCTCATCGGGCCGACCCCGGGGCCTCGCCGCGCTCCTCGCCGAGGACGATGGGCACGCGCACGGAGTTGCCCCACTCGGTCCACGAGCCGTCGTAGTTGCGCACCTTCTCGAAGCCGAGCAGGTACTTCAGCACGAACCAGGTGTGGCTGGAGCGCTCGCCGATGCGGCAGTAGGCGATGATGTCGTCGTCCTCGGCCAGGCCGACCTCGTCGCGGTAGACCGCCTCGAGCTCCTGGCGGGAGCGGAACCGGCCGTCCTCGGCGGCGGCCCGGGCCCACGGCACGGAGGCCGCGGTGGGGATGTGCCCGCCGCGCAGGGTGCCCTCCTGGGGGTACTCGGCCATGTGCGTGCGCTCGCCGGTGTACTCCGGCAGGGACCGGACGTCGATCAGCGGCCGCTCGCCGAGGTGGCCGAGCACGTCCTCCTGGTAGGCACGGGCCCGGGAGTCGTCGCGCTCCACCACCGGGTACTCGGCGCGCTCGGGCACGACCTTGTCGGTGGACAGCTCGCGGCCCTCGGCGATCCACTTGTCCCGCCCGCCGTTCATGAGCCGCACGTCCGGGTGGCCGAACAGCTCGAACACCCACAGGGCGTAGGCGGCCCACCAGTTCGACTTGTCCCCGTAGACGACCACGGTGGTGTCGCGGGAGATGCCCTTGCGGGACATCAGCTCCGCGAACTGCGCGCCGTCGACGTAGTCGCGGGTGTCGGGGCGGTTCAGGTCGGTGTGCCAGTCCACCTTCACGGCGCCGGGGACGTGCCCGGTCTCGTAGAGCAGCACGTCCTCGTCGGACTCGACGACCACCAGGCCCGGGTCGTCGAGGTGCTCGGCGACCCACTGCGTGGACACCAGCCGCTCGGGGTGCGCGTACTGCGCGAACTCTTCGTTGTTCTCCACGGCAACGCCCATGGGGGCTCCTTCCGGGGTGGGGATCGGATTCCCCTCCAGCGTAGTGCTCCCGGCCGGGCGCCGCCCCCCGCGCGGGGGGCGGCGGACCCGGGTCGGTCCGGATTTCGCGGTCGGCGCACCGGCGGCCGCGGGGCGCGGGCTAAAATCGCCGGAGCACCCGCGCGCGTCCCTTCGGCGTGCCGAACCAGCGAGCCGTCGTGCCCGGCGGACAGAGAGGTCTCCCCGTGAGCATCCGCATCGAACACCTCACCGACCGCCGGCCGCACGTGTCGGCCGATGAACTGCTGGCGGGGTTCCGCCCGTCCGAGCGCTTCGGCGAGGTCTCGTTCGACACCTACCGCCCCGATCCCCAGCAGCCGTCCCAGGCGGAGGCCGTGCGGGAGCTGCGCGCCTTCGCGGACTCCGTGGGACGGGCCGGCTCCGGCGGCGGGTTCTTCGCCAAGCTCTTCGGCGGCGGGCCCCGCTCCGCCGACGTCCGCACGGGGATCTACCTCGACGGCGGCTTCGGTGTGGGCAAGACCCACCTGCTCGCCTCCTTGTGGCACGCCGTGCCCGGCCCCAAGGCCTTCGGCACCTTCGTGGAGTACACCAACCTGGTGGGCGCGCTGACCTTCCGCAAGGCCGTGGACGCCCTGAGCACCTACCAGCTGGTGTGCATCGACGAGTTCGAGCTCGACGACCCCGGGGACACTGTGCTGATGTCCCGCCTGATGCGCGAGCTCGCCGACGCCGGGGTCCGGATCGCGGCGACGTCCAACACCCTGCCCGGCTCCCTCGGCGAGGGCCGCTTCGCCGCCCAGGACTTCCAGCGGGAGATCCAGGTGCTGGCCGACCAGTTCGAGGTCGTGCGCATCGACGGCGAGGACTTCCGCCACCGCGGCCTGCCGCAGGCCCCGGCGCCGCTGTCCGGCGACGAGCTCGAGCGCGCCGTCGAGGACCGGTTCCCGGGCCAGGTGGTGGCCGCGGACGCGTTCGCCGACCTGATCGAGCACCTCTCCGGCGTGCACCCCTCCCGGTACCGCAAGCTCCTGGAGGGGATCGACGCGATCGTGTGGCAGGACGTGCACACGATCGAGCAGCAGGCCGTGGCTCTGCGCTTCGTCGTGCTCGCCGACCGGCTCTACGACAAGAACCTGCCGATCATCGCCTCCGGCCGCCCCTTCGACGAGGTCTTCACGGCCGAGATGATGGCCGGGGGCTACCAGAAGAAGTACTACCGGGCGGTCTCGCGGCTCACCGCGCTGGCCCGGGAGGGGATCCTGGGAGACGTCTCCACGGTCTGAGGCCGCCGCCCGGGCGCACTGCCCGACCCCGCCTCCCGCGCCCGCCCGCTCCGCCGCCGTCCCCGGGACGGGCCGGCGGGGCGGGCGTCGTCGTCCCGGGCCCGGAGCGGCCCCGCCCGGGGGCGGCACGACGACGAGGGCCCCGGCTGAGATGATCTCAGCCGGGGCCCTCGTCGGTGCTCGTGCGCGATACTGGGTTCGAACCAGTGACCTCTTCGGTGTGAACGAAGCGCGCTACCACTGCGCCAATCGCGCTCACTGCTCGAAAACCATAACCCACAACCGGGCCGTCGGCCAATTCGCCGGCCCGGCCGCGCCGCCGGGCGTCGATTTGGCGATCCGGAAATCCGTCCCGTACAGTCTCTGCCTGTCAGGAACACCGACGGGTTCCGGCGAACGGACCGGCCGCGAGGCACGGGGCGCTCCAGGATTCCGCCGGATGTCGCAGGACCCGACCGACGGGAACGCCGGGCGGGGCTGTGATAGAGTTCCACACCGGAAGATCGAGAGATCCGCCGGAAAGACATGCGGACGTAGCTCAGCTGGTAGAGCACCACCTTGCCATGGTGGATGTCGCGGGTTCGACTCCCGTCGTCCGCTCGCAGGAATCGGCATGTCCCATGCCGTGACCGACGGCCCTGTCCGCGAGGACGAGGCCCCGGTGGGGTGGCCGAGTGGTTAGGCAGCGGCCTGCAAAGCCGTCTACGCGGGTTCGAATCCCGTCTCCACCTCGGTGCACGACCCACCATGCTTGACGGCCTCCCCGGAGGTCGCCGGTCAAGCGCGATTGGCGCAGCGGTAGCGCGCTTCCCTGACACGGAAGAGGTCACTGGTTCGATCCCAGTATCGCGCACCACCCGAAGGCCCCGGCTCCACGAGCCGGGGCCTTCGTCGTGCCCGGCGGGCCCCGGGCCTCCCGTGTCCGAGGCGGTCGGTAGCCTGCGGCCCAGGACCCGGAGCACCGGGGACCCGCCCGGGCGAGCCGGGGACCCGACGGAGAGGCGACGAGCAGCGTGACACAGCCCAGGCTGGCGGAACAGACCGAGTACGGACGGATGTACGCGAGGTCCACCTCGGAGCAGGCCACCGTCCCCTCCATCACCACCGTGCTCTCCCGCGCCGCCACCGACCTGGACGGCTGGTACGGCTACTCCGCCGCGCAGGCGGCCGTACAGGACGACCGGCTGCGCGCGGCCCTCGGCTCGCCCGCCCAGCTGCGCGCCGTCGTGCGGGACGCCGCCAAGGCCGCCCAGCGGCACCGGGACGACGCCGCGGCCCGCGGGGACCGGGTGCACACCTACGCCGAGCAGATCGCCCTGCGCGCCCTCGGGAGGCCGCACCGGGCCGCGGAGGCGCGGGCCACCCTGGCCGAGCACGGGGAGGAGCGCTTCGCCTCCCGCTTCGACGAGTGGTGGGACCTCTACGCCCCCGAGCCCCTCGCCGTGGAGGTCACCGTCTGGAACTCGACGGTCGGCTACGCCGGCACCCTCGACCTCGTCGCCCGGATCGCGGGCAAGGTCTGCCTGATCGACTACAAGACGAAGGGCACGGACCGGGACGGGCGCGTGAAGTCCCTGGACGCCAAGGTCGTCACCCAGCTCGTGGCCGGGCTCAAGGCCGAGGAGTCCCTGGTGGACGCCGAGGCCGGCACCTGGGAGCCCTGGGCCTACGGCGGCGCGGACCTGCTGCTGGGGGTCGCGGTCGGGGAGACCGAGGTCGTGCCCGTGCAGGCCGTGCCGGCGGTGCTCGAGCAGCACTGGTACAAGTTCTGCGCCCTGCACCGGCTGTGGACCCAGGAGACCGCCCTGGCCGCGGCCGGTCCCGCCCTGCGCCCCGTCCCGCCGCCCCCGCCGCGCGAGCAGCCCTAGGACCCCGGGCGCGGGCCCGCGTCCCGCGCCCCGCGGGCGGCCCGTAGACTTGTCGGGTCGAGAGCGAGGTTGCCCCATGCCCATCCTGCCCATCCGCACCATCGGCGATCCCGTCCTGCGCACCCGCGCGTCGGAGGTCACGCAGTACGACGACGCCCTGCGCCGGCTCGTCGCCGACATGACCGAGACGATGCTCGACGTCGGCGGCGTCGGCCTCGCCGCTCCCCAGGTGGGGATCGGGCTGCGCCTGTTCACCTGGGCGGTCGAGGGCAGCGCGGGACACGTGGTCAACCCGGTGCTGGAGGTGGGCGACGAACCGCAGGAGGGCGGCGAGGGCTGCCTCTCCGTGCCGGGTCTCGGCTTCGACACCCCGCGCCGCGACTGGGCCCGGGTCACCGGCACGGACCAGGACGGCCGGCCCGTCACCGTCGAGGGCACCGGCCTGCTCGCGCGCTGCCTGCAGCACGAGACCGACCACCTGGACGGGCGGCTGTACGTCGACCGCCTCGTGGGCGCCGCCCGGAAGGAGGCGCTGCGGGCGATCCGCGCCGCCGACTACGACGGGGTGGTCCACGGCGTGGCCGGGCAGCGGGCCGCGACCGTGGGATCCTCCTTCGGCACCGGAACCGGCACCGGCAGCGCTTTCGGCTCCGCCCGCGGCTGAGCCCACCCCCGTCCCCACCCGTCTGGAGAGCAGTGAAGATCCTCTACGCCGGCACGCCGTCCGTCGCCGTGCCGCCCCTGGTCCACCTGGCCGACCGGCCCGACGTCGAGATCCTCGCCGTCCTGACCCGCACCGACGCCCCCGTGGGCCGCAAGAAGGTGCTCACGCCCTCGCCCGTGGCGCAGGAGGCGCAGCGGCGGGGCCTGCCCGTGCTCAAGGCCAACCGGATCGACGCGGAGCTGACCGCGCGGATCCGGGACCTGGGCGCCGACGTGGCCGCGGTGGTCGCCTACGGCGCGCTGGTGCCGCAGGCCGCGCTGGACGCCGTGCCGCACGGCTGGATCAACCTGCACTTCTCCCTGCTCCCGCAGTGGCGGGGCGCCGCCCCCGTGCAGCGGGCGCTGATGGCCGGGGACACGGTGCTGGGCGCCAGCACCTTCCTGCTGGAGGCGGGGCTGGACACCGGCCCCGTCGTGGGGACGATGACCGACGAGGTCCGCCCCGAGGACACCGCCGGCACGGTCCTGGAGCGGCTCTCCCGCACGGCCGCGCCCCTGCTGGCCGACTCGCTGCGCGCGGTGGTCGAGGGCACGGCCCGGCCCGCCGCCCAGCAGGGCGACGTCACGCTGGCCCCCAAGCTCACCGCGCAGGACGGGCGGGTCCGCTGGGCGGACCCCGCCCTGGCCGTGGTCCGCCGGGTCCGCGGGACGACGCCGGAGCCCGGGGCCTGGACCCAGCTCGACGGCCGCAGGATCAAGCTCGAGGGCGTCACCGCCCGCCCCGACGTGCGGGACCTCGCGCCGGGGGAGTGCGAGCTGCGCGGCGGGGCCGTGCTCGTGGGCACCGGCTCGGGCGCGGTGCAGCTGGGCACGGTGCAGCCCGCCGGGAAGAAGACCATGGACGCCGCCGCCTGGGCGCGGGGCCACAACACGGAGGGCAGGGTGGTGTTCGAGTGAGCGAGCGCGAGAGCCGGGGGCGCGACGACCGCCGCGACGACCGCCAGGACGACCGCCGGGGCGGCCGGGAGCGGCGCCCCGGGGGCGAGCGGCGCAACGCCCGGGGCCACGAGCGCAACCGGCGCGCCCGGTCGGAGCGGACGTTCACCTCGGCCGCGCCCGCGGCCCGGACGCGGCGGGCCGACCCGGCCCGGCTGGCCGCGTTCGAGACGCTGCGCGCGGTCTCCGAGGAGGGCGCCTACGGCAACCTCGTGCTCCCGAAGGCCGTGCGGGCCCACCGGCTCGACCGGCGCGACGCCGGCTTCGCCACCGAGCTGGCCTACGGGGCGCTGCGCTGGCAGGGGACCTGGGACGCGGTGCTGAGCCGGTGCGTGGACCGGCCGCTGGCCGACCTCGACGGCGCGGTGCTCGACGCCCTGCGCCTGGGCGTGCACCAGCTGCTGGCGATGCGGGTGCCCGACCACGCCGCCCTCGACCAGACGGTCGGGCTGGTGCGGGCCGTGGTGGGCGCCGGGCCCGGGTCCCTCGTCAACGCGGTGCTGCGCAAGGTCGCCGCCCGCGACCTCCCCGGGTGGATCGCCGAGCTGAGCGCGGACGCGGCCGACGAGACCGCCCGGCTCGGCCTGGCCCACGCCCACCCGGCGTGGCAGGTCCGCGCCCTGCGCCAGGCCCTGGTGGCCCACGGCCGGTCCGGCGCCGAGCTGGAGGCCCTGCTCGCGGCGGACAACGAGGCCCCCGTGGTCAACCTCGTGGCCCTGCCCGGCCTCGGCGAGCTGACCGAGGCCCTCGACGCCGGCGCGGAGAAGGGCGCCCTCGTGCCCGGCTCCGCGCTCAGCAGCGGCGGCGACCTGCACCGGCTGTCCTCCGTGCGCGCGGGCGGGGTGCGGGTCCAGGACGCCGGCTCCCAGCTGGTCGCCCGGGCCCTCGCCGCGGCCGGCGGCGGGAACGCGGCACCCGGGCACGCCCGGGGCGAGCGCTGGCTCGACCTGTGCGCCGGGCCCGGCGGCAAGGCCGCGCTGCTGGCCGCCCTCGCCGCCCAGCGCGGCGCGCACCTGACGGCCAACGAGGTGGCCCCGCACCGGGCCGAGCTGGTCCGCCAGGCCCTGCGGCCCGTGCCCGCGCACGCGTGGTCGGTGCGCACCGGGGACGGCCGGGCCACCGACGAGCTGCTCGGGGGCCGCCCCGCGGAGGAGGCCGGCTACGACCGGGTGCTCGTCGACGCCCCGTGCACCGGGCTCGGGGCGCTTCGCCGGCGGCCGGAGTCGCGCTGGCGCCGCACCCCGCGGGACCTTGCCGAGCTGGGGCCGCTGCAGCGGGAGCTGCTGGAGGCCGCCCTCGACGTCGCCCGCCCCGGGGGTACGGTCGCCTACGCCACGTGCTCCCCGCACGCGGCCGAGACCCTCGCGGTGGTCCAGGACGTGCTGGGCCGCCGGGAGGACGTGGAGCTCCTGGACGCCCTCGGCCCGGCCCGCGACGCCGCCCTGCCCGGGGCCCTCGACGGGGACCGGGACCCGTCCCGCCCCTGGGAGGACGCCGCGGGACCGGCGACCGTCCAGCTGTGGCCGCACGTGCACGGCACCGACGCCATGTTCCTGGCCCTGCTGCGCAAGCGCTGACCCCCCGAACCCCCGAGCACCCAGGAGTCCTCCGTGCCCCAGCCCTGCATCCACCCCTCGATCCTCTCCGCCGACTTCGTCAACCTCGAGGCCGAGCTGGCGCGGATCGCCACCGCCGACGCCGTGCACGTGGACGTCATGGACAACCACTTCGTCCCCAACCTCACCCTCGGGCTGCCCGTGGTCGAGCGGCTGCTGGCCGTCAGCCCGGTCCCGCTGGACGTGCACCTGATGATCGAGGACGCCGACCGCTGGGCCGCCGGCTACGCCGAGCTCGGCTGCGAGTCGGTCACCTTCCACGCGGAGGCCGCGCGGGCCCCGCTGAAGCTGGCCCGCGAGCTGCACGCCCACGGCGCGCGGGCCGGGATGGCCCTGCGCCCGGCGACCCCCGTGGAGCCCTACCTCGACCTGCTCCCGGAGCTGGACATGCTCCTGATCATGACGGTGGAGCCCGGCTTCGGCGGGCAGGCCTTCCTGGACGTCATGCTGCCGAAGATCCGCCGGGCGGCCGAGGCGATCCGTGCCGGCGGCGGCCGGGTGGCCCTGCAGGTGGACGGCGGGATCACCGAGGAGACGATCGTGCGCGCCGCCGAGGCGGGGGCCGACACCTTCGTGGCCGGCTCCGCCGTCTACGGGGCGGGGGACCCCGAGGCGGCGATCACGGCGCTGCGGAGGGCCGCGCACGACGCCGGGTCCTGAGCGCAGCCCCGCCGCCCGGTGCGGCCGGGCCTCCGGGCGCTCGCCCACGTGCCCGGTGTCCGCCGTGCGCCCGGCCCGGCGGGGCTGTGCCATAATCGGGCTCAAGAACAACGTGTTCCGGGGTCGGTGCAAGTCCGAACCGGCGGTCACAGTCCGCGAACCGTGCGGCGCCCCAGCGGGGCGGGCACGGCCGAACCGGTGGAACTCCGGTACCGACAGTCACAGTCTGGATGGAAGGCAACACGTTCGACGGCCCTCGCGGCGCGCCCTGCCGGCCCGCCGCGTCGCCGGTCGCGGCCGCACGGGCCCGTCCGACGGCACCGTCGTCCTGCCCCCGGAGCCGACCCGGGAAAGGACGACGCGAATGGACCCGCAGCACCGGCCCGGCGGAGACGCCGAACGGTCGATCATGCGGACCGCCCTGCACGCGGCGGCGCGCGGCCCGCGCGGGGCCAACCCCCTCGTGGGAGCCGTCCTCGCCGACGCCGCGGGCCGGATCCTGCACGTCGGCCACCACCGCGGGGCGGGCACCGTCCACGCCGAGGTCGACGTCCTGCAGCGCGCCGCCTCCGCCGGCACGGACCTGCGCGGCACCACCATGTACGTCACCCTCGAGCCCTGCAACCACTGGGGCCGCACCGGCCCGTGCGCCGAGGCCATCGTGGAGGCGGGGGTGCCCCGGGTGGTCTTCGGGGCCCCCGACCGGACCTCCGCCGCCGCCGGCGGGGCCGCCACCCTGCGCGCGGCCGGGCTGGAGGTGCGCTCCGGGGTGCTCGCCGAGGAGGCCGAACGGCTCAACGACCGCTGGGGCGAGACGATGCGCGCCCAGCGGCCGTTCGTCACCCTCAAGGTCGCCCAGACCCTCGACGCCCGGATCGCCGCGGCGGACGGGACCAGCCAGTGGATCACCTCCGCCTCGGCGCGCGAGCACGGCCACGACCTCCGCGCCCGCGCCGACGCCGTGCTCGTGGGCACCGGGACGGTCCTGGCCGACGACCCGCGGCTCACCGCCCGGACCGGCGACGGCGCCGCCGTCCTGCGGCAGCCGCTGCGCGCCGCCATGGGGCTGCGCGCCGTCCCGGCCGGCGCCGCGATCCGCGGCAGCGACGGCCGGTTCCGGCACCTGGTCACCCACGACCCCCACGCCGCCCTGGCCGAGCTCTACGACGCCGGGGTCCGGCACGTCCTCATCGAGGGCGGCGCCACGGTCGCCGCGGGGTTCCTGCGCGCCGGTCTCGTCGACGAGATCAGCCTCTACCAGGCGCCGCTGCTGCTGGGTGCCGGCCGGCCCGCCTTCGCCGAGCAGGGCATCGGCACCCTCGCCGACGCCTCCCGCTGGCGGCTGGACCCCACCGGCGGGGGGCCGGTGCAGCAGCTGGGCCCGGACCTGTGGATCCACCTGCGGCCGGCCCCCGCGGACTGACCGGGACCACGGGCCGCACCGAAACAGACCGCACCGACCTTCAACACCGACCTTCAACACCGACCTTCAACACCGACCTTCAACACCGACCGACAACACCGACCGACCGCACCGAGAGAGACAGAGGACAAGCCGCATGTTCACAGGAATCGTCGCCGGGCAGGGCACCGTGCGCTCGGTCGAGACCCGCCCGGACGGCAGGAGCGCCCGCCTCCTCGTGGACGCGGGCCCGCTCGTCGCCGATCTGCCGCACGGCGGCTCGCTCGCCGTGAACGGCGTGTGCCTCACGGCCACGCGCACCGAGGAGATCGGTGCCGGGCAGTTCCTGGCCGACGTCATCGGCGAGACGCTGGTGCGCACCACCCTCGGGGCGCTGGCCCCCGGCGACACCGTGAACCTGGAGCGGTGCGTGCCCGCCGGCGGGCGCCTGGACGGCCACGTGGTCCAGGGCCACGTCGACGGCACCGGCACCGTCGTCGCCCGGGAGGACCTGGGGGAGTGGGAACGGGTGCGGATCGCGGTGCCCGGCGAGCTCGCCCCCTTCGTCGCGGAGAAGGGCTCGGTCGCCGTGGACGGGGTGTCCCTGACCGTCACGGCGGTCAGCGCCCCCGGCGCCGCCGAGCCCTGGTTCGAGATCGGGCTCATCCCCGCCACCCTGGCCGAGACCACCCTGGGACGGCGCCCCGTCGGCGCGTCCGTCAACCTCGAGGTCGACGTCCTCGCGAAGTACGCCCAGCGGCTGCTGGCCTTCGCCCGGACCGACAGCACCCCGGCGCCCGAGGCCGGGCCCACCGCAGGAGAAGGAGCATGATGCGCACCGACAGCACCCGGACGGACACGGACCCCGGCGCGGGCGGGACCGAGGAGGAGATCCGCCTGGACCCCGTGCGCACGGCGGTCGAGGCACTGGCGCAGGGCCGGCCGGTGGTCGTCGTGGACGACGCCGACCGGGAGAACGAGGGCGACATCGTCTTCGCGGCCCAGCACGCCACCGCCGAGCTCATGGGCTTCACCATCCGGCACACCTCCGGCGTCGTGTGCGTGCCGATGACGGGGGAGCGGGCGGACGCGCTGCGCCTGCCGCCGATGGTCGCCGTCAACGAGGACTCCAAAGGGACCGCCTACACGGTCACCTGCGACGCCCGCCACGGCGTGAGCACCGGCATCAGCGCCGCGGACCGGGCGCTCACCGCCCGGGTCCTCGCCGACCCGTCCGCCGGGGAGGCAGACCTGACCCGGCCCGGGCACGTCCTGCCCCTGCGCGCCGCCGGCGGAGGCGTCGCGGCCCGCCGCGGGCACACCGAGGCCGCCGTCGAGCTGTGCGTCCTCGCCGGCCTGGAACCGGTGGGGGTGATCGCGGAGCTCGTCCACGACGAGGGGGAGATGATGCGGCTGCCGGCCCTGCGGGCCTTCGCCGACCGGCACGGCATCCCGCTGGTGAGCATCGAGGACCTGGCGGAGCAGCTGCGCGGGGACCGCCGATGACGCCGGACGCCCCGCTGGTGAGCTCCGAGCCCGTGGTCGTGCCCACCCCCGAGGGGCGGTTCGAGGTCGTGGGCTGGCAGGTGCCCGGCCGGCCCGGGGACCCGGCCGCCGAGCACCTCAGCCTCACCGCCCCGTCCTCGGAGCGGGTGCCCGTGGGCCAGCCCCCGCTCGTGCGGCTGCACTCCGAGTGCCTCACCGGGGACGTCTTCGGCTCCTACCGGTGCGACTGCGGCCCGCAGCTGCACCTGGCCCTGCGCCGGATCGCCGACGACGGCGGCACCCTGCTGTACCTGCGCAACCACGAGGGCCGCGGGATCGGCCTGGTGAACAAGCTGCGGGCCTACAAGCTCCAGGACGGCGGGGCGGACACCGTGGAGGCCAACGAGCTGCTCGGCCTGCCCGCCGACGCCCGGGACTACACCGCCGCCGCGGCCATCCTGCACCGCCTGGGCCTGACCCGGATCCGGCTGCTCAGCAACAACCCCGCCAAGGCCGAGCGGCTGGCCGAGCTGGGCATCGACGTCGTCGCGATGGTGCCCAACGAGGTCCCGGCCCGCCCCGAGAACCACGACTACCTCGCGACCAAGCGGGACCGCATGCACCACCGTCTGCGCCACGTCGACGACACCACCGCACACCCCGGCGGACCGGCGCACGCCGGCGACCGCACGAACAGCACAGGAGACCTCACCCCATGAGCGGACACGGAGCCCCCGACATCGACCTGAGCGCCGCCGACGCGAGCGGACTGCGCGTCGCCGTCGTCGCCTCCAGCTGGCACACGGTGATCATGGACGGGCTGCTCGACGGCGCCCGCCGCGCGCTCGCCGACGCCGGCGTGACCGACGCGGCGGTCGTGCGCGTGCCCGGCAGCTTCGAGCTGCCGGTCGCCGCCGCCCGTCTGGCGCCCGGACTGGACGCCGTGGTGGCACTGGGCGTGGTCGTCCGCGGGGGCACCCCGCACTTCGACTACGTCTGCTCCGCCGCCACCCAGGGCCTCACGGACGTCTCGGTGCGCACCGGCGTGCCCGTCGGCTTCGGCGTGCTGACCTGCGACACCGAGGAACAGGGACTCGACCGCGCCGGCCTGGAGGGCTCCCAGGAGGACAAGGGCTACGAGGCGACGGCCGCCGCGGTGCAGACCGCCCTGCTGCTGCGCTCGCTCGGCGTCTGAGCCCCCGTGCCCCCGGGCCGGCCGTGCGGCGGCCGGTCCGGGGGGAGCCCGCGGACCCATTACCCTGGTAGTCGTGAAAACCTTCGAGACCCTCTTCGCCGAGATCAGCGACAAAGCCGTGACCCGACCGGAAGGCTCCGGCACGGTCCGGGAGCTGGACACCGGGGTGCACGGGATCGGCAAGAAGGTCGTCGAGGAGGCCGCCGAGGTCTGGATGGCGTGCGAGTACGAGACCTCCGAGCAGGCCGCGGAGGAGATCTCCCAGCTGCTCTACCACCTGCAGGTCATGATGGTCGCCAAGGGCCTGACGCTCGAGGACGTCTACCGCCACCTCTGAGCGCCCCCGCCCCCGTCCCACCGAAGCCGAGAAGGATCCCCCATGCTGCGTGTCGCAGTGCCCAACAAGGGCGCCCTGTCCGAAGCCGCCGTCACCATGCTCAAGGAGGCCGGGTACCGGCAGCGCCGCGACTCCCGCGAGCTGGTGCTCGTTGACCCCGAGGCCAACATCGAGTTCTTCTACCTGCGCCCGCGCGACATCGCGGTGTACGTGGGCGGGGGAACCCTCGACGTCGGGATCACCGGCCGCGACCTGCTGCTGGACTCCGGCGCGCACGCCGACGAGGACCTGGCCCTGGACTTCGCCCGCTCCACCTTCCGCTTCGCCGGACCCGCCGGCCGGTACTCCTCGATCGCCGAGCTCGCCGGCAGGCGCATCGCCACCAGCTACGACGGGCTGCTGCGGGACTACCTGGCCGAGCGCGGCGTGGACGCCTCGGTGGTGCGCCTCGACGGGGCCGTGGAGTCCTCCATCCGGCTGGGCGTCGCCGACGCGATCGCCGACGTGGTGGAGACCGGCAACACCCTCCGCGCCGCAGGGCTGCAGGTGTTCGGGGAGCCCATCATGACCTCCGAGGCCCTGCTGATCCGCAGCCGCCGGGCGGAGGAGCCCGAGGGCCTGTCCGTGCTGCGCCGCCGACTGCAGGGCGTGCTCGTGGCCCGGCAGTACGTGATGATGGACTACGACGTCGCCGAGGAGCTCGTCGAGGCCGCCACCAAGATCACCCCCGGCATGGAGGGCCCCACCATCTCCCGGCTGGGCCGCGGCAACGCGTGGGCGGTGCGCGCCATGGTCCCGAAGTCGGAGACCAACAAGGTGATGGACGCCCTCTACGACGTCGGCGCCCGCGCCATCCTGGTCTCCCCGATCCAGGCCGCCCGCATCTGACCGTCCCCCCCCGTCCCCCACCGCAGCCGAGGAGGTCCCGCCCGTGGGCGTTGCCGTACGTGTCATCCCGTGCCTGGACGTCGACGCCGGTCGCGTCGTCAAGGGCGTGAACTTCGAGAACCTGCGCGACGCCGGGGACCCGGTCGAGCTGGCCAAGCGCTACAACCAGGCCGGCGCCGACGAGCTGACGTTCCTCGACGTCACGGCGTCCTCGGCCGCCCGCGCCACGACCTTCGACGTGGTCTCCCGCACCGCCGAGGAGGTCTTCATCCCGCTCACGGTGGGCGGCGGCGTGCGCGCGGTCGCCGACGTCGACCGGCTGCTGCGCTGCGGGGCGGACAAGGCGTCGATCAACACCGCGGCGGTCGCCCGGCCCGAGGTGATCGACGAGATCACCGGGCACTTCGGCAGCCAGGTGCTGGTGCTCTCCCTCGACGCCCGCCGCACGGGCAACACCCCCTCCGGCTTCGAGGTCACCACCCACGGCGGGCGCACCCTCACGGGCCTCGACGCCCTCGCGTGGGCGCGGGAGGCCGAGGACCGCGGAGTGGGCGAGATCCTGCTCAACTCCATGGACGCGGACGGCACCCAGGAGGGCTTCGACCTGGAGATGATCCGCGCCGTGCGCGCCCGGGTGCACGTGCCGCTCATCGCCTCCGGCGGGGCCGGCGCCCCGGAGCACTTCCCGCCGGCCGTGGAGGCCGGGGCCGACGCCGTGCTGGCGGCCTCGATCTTCCACTTCGGGCCGGTGCACGCCATCGCCGAGGTCAAGGACGCCCTGCGCGCGGCGGGCCACGAGGTCCGCTGACCGGCTCCGCCCTCCCCGCCCGCGCCGAGGTCGCAGCCGTCGGCCACCGGCGCGGGGCTCGTCGCCGTCGGCCGCAACCTCGCGGGGAGCCGGGGCGCCCGTAGCCGTGGGCCGGTGCCGGGCGTACAGTCGGCAGTGAGCTGACGACAGTCGCTCGACAGGCCGACCGCGAAGGAGTCCACTGTGGGACTGAACAGCATCATCAGGAGCTTCACCGGACGGGGAGCCGGGGGCACCACCGGCCGGACCGCCGGAGGCCGCCGGGCCACCCGCGGCATGAACGCCGCCGGGCAGGCCGGCGCCGGCCGCACTACCGGGCGCAGCCTCGGGGGCCGGCTGCGGGGGCTGCTCAACCGCCGCTGACCGCCGCCGGGCGCGGCCGGTCACCGCCGACCGCCGCGCCGACCGAGCCGGGCACCCCTGCGGGTGCCCGGCTCAGCGCGTGTCCCGGCAGGTCTCGTCGAGCCAGTCGCGCACCGGTGCGAGCGCCTCGTCGATGGCCTCGCCGTCGAACCGGGCGCCGGGGTCCTCCGCCAGCTCCTCGCCGTAGGAGTCCACGAGCAGCTGCACCCGGGCGTGGTCCGCCGCGAGCTCCGGGGGAGCCGCCTCCAGCATGCCGGCGACCTCGTCCTCCACGGCCTGCACCTGCTCGGTGGTCGGTCCGCCGGAGAGACTGGCCGGCAGCAGGGCCAGCGCCAGGAGGTCCTCGGCCACCGCGGCGCACGCCTCGGCCCGGCCGGGGTAGGCGCCCCACGGCCCGGAGGCGGCCGCGGTGCCGGGAGCCGACGGGGACGCCGTGGCCGAGGGCGCCGCGGCGGACGGCTCCGGGCTCCCGGGCGGGTCCGCGGCCGGACCGGGCCCCGTGCACCCGGTCAGGAGCAGGCCGGTGAGGGCCGCCGCCGCGCCGCGCCGCGCTGTCCTGGCATCCATCGTCGTCGGTGTCCTGCCCGTCGTGCCCAACCGGTTCTCCGCCCCACGATAGGCCCTGGCCCCCGGTCGTGGGAGACGGAGGACACGGCGGCGCGCACCCCATATCCTGGGGGGCGGGCGACCGGGAGGAGGGGCACGTGCGAGCCGTCGTCGTCGCGGCCCGGGTCGCGGCCCTGGTGGTCGCCGTCTGGGCCCTGGTCTCGCGGGCCGACTGCGCCTTCGTGACCCGCACCTGCCTCGGCTCCAACCTGTTCAGCTACTTCACCGTGCACAGCGCGTTCCTGCTGATCGTGGCGCTGCTGCTGGCGGTGCTGCACACCGCCACCGGGCGCCCGGAACCGGGCTGGCTGACGGGCCTGCGCGCCCTGGCCACCACGTACACGACGGTCTCGGGCGCGGTGTTCGCGGTGCTGCTCGCCAACGCCGAGCTGTTCGGGCACCTCTTCCTCGTCCCGCTGTCCTCCAAGGTGCTGCACTTCGTGCTCCCCGTCTACGCCCTGCTCGACTTCCTGCTGGCCCCGGGCCGCAACCGGCTGCGCTGGGCCACCACCTGGGTGGCCACCGTCTTCCCGGCGCTGTGGGCGGTGTACACCCTCGTCCGGGGCCGGATGGTCGGCTGGTACCCCTACTTCTTCCTGGACCCCGCCCTCGTGGGGGGCTACGGGGCGGTGGGCACCTACGCCCTCGGGCTGTCGGTGCTCATCCTCGCCGTGGCCTTCCTCAGCGTCGCCGCGACCCGGCTGCCGGTCGTCCCCGCCGGGCCGGGACCCGACCGTCCCCGGCGCGACCGGCCGGCGGAGGGACCGCGGAGGGCCGGCCGGCGACGACCCGGCGCCCCGCCCGCCGAGGACGCCGGGCCCGCGGCGCCCGTGGTGCGCGGCCTGTCGGCGGCGGCACCCGGACCCGGGGGAGCCGGGGTCGTGGCGCCCGGGTCCCCGGCTCCCGAGCCCCTGGCCTCCGAGGCCGGGGAACCGTCCCCCGGGACGGGTCGATAGGATGGGGGCGATGAACCAGCAGAGCCCCGCACCCGGAACCGCCGTCCTCGATCCCGCCGTGGCGGCGCGCCTCAAGCGGGACCCGGCCGGCCTCGTGGCCGCCGTGGTCCAGCAGCACGACACCAAGGAGGTGCTGATGCTGGGCTGGATGGACGACGAGGCCCTGCGCCGCACCCTCACGGAGGGCCGCGTGACGTTCTGGTCCCGCTCCCGCCAGGAGTACTGGCGCAAGGGCGACACCTCCGGCCACGTCCAGCGCGTGCACCGCGTGAGCCTGGACTGCGACGGCGACGCCCTGCTCGTGCAGGTCGACCAGACCGGCGCCGCCTGCCACACCGGCACGCGCAGCTGCTTCGACGGCCGCGACCTCGGCGCCGCCGCCGCCGTCTGAGCCGCACCCCCCGCTCACCTCCGCCGCCACCAGGAAGTCAGGTCGACACCCATGCAGGACCTGGGCACCATCAGCCCCACGCTCGAAGAGTTCCGCGCGCTCGCCGCGCAGCGCCGCGTCATCCCCGTGCGCGTCAAGATCCTCGCGGACGCCGTGACCCCGATCGGTCTCTACCGCGCCCTCGCGCTCGAGGACGGCGCCGCCCGACCCGGCACGTTCCTCATGGAGTCCGCCGCCGAGGGCGGGGTCTGGTCCCGCTACTCGTTCGTCGGCGCGAACTCCCGGGCCACCCTGACCGCCAAGGACGGGCAGGCCCACTGGATCGGCCGGGCCCCCGCCGGTGCCCCCACCGGGGGCAGCCCGGTGGAGGCGCTGCGGGACACCATGGCGCTGCTGCACACGGAGCGCTTCGAGGACGTCCCCCCGCTGACCTCCGGGCTCGTCGGGTTCGTGGGCTGGGAGGCCGTGCGCCGCTGGGAGAAGCTCCCGCACCCGCCCGAGGACGACCTGCGCCTGCCCGAGCTGGCCATGAACCTCGTCTCCGACATCGCCGTGCACGACAACACCGACGGCACCGTCATGCTCGTGGCCAACGCCATCAACTTCGACGACACCGACGAGCGCGTCGACGAAGCGTGGGCGGACGCCGTGGAGCGGGTGCACACGATGCTCGAGAAGCTCGCCCGGCCCCTGGACCACGTCACCGCCTCCACGCTCACCGGCGCCGACGAGATCCGCGGCGACCTCGAGGCCAAGGTCGCCCAGAGCTGGGACCGCACGCTGTTCATGAACTCCATCGTGGAGGGCAAGAAGGCGATCGTGGACGGGGACATCTTCCAGGTCGTGGTCTCCCGCCGCTTCGAGACGGAGTGCACGGCCGACTCCCTCGACGTCTACCGCATGCTGCGGGCGATCAACCCCAGCCCCTACATGTACCTGTACAGCTTCGAGGACGCCGACGGGCGCCCCTTCTCGATCGTGGGCTCCTCACCGGAGGCGCTCGTGACCGTGACCGGGGACCAGGCCGTCACCCACCCCATCGCCGGGTCCCGCCCCCGCGGACGCACCGTGGAGGAGGACCTCGCCCTCGAGCGGGACCTGCTCCAGGACGAGAAGGAGCGCTCCGAGCACCTCATGCTCGTGGACCTCGCCCGCAACGACATCTCCAAGATCGCCGTCCCGGGCTCCGTGGAGGTCACCGAGTTCATGGAGGTCGAGCGCTTCAGCCACATCATGCACCTGTGCTCCAACGTCGTCGGGCGGATGCGCCCGGACGCCACCGCCTACGACGTCCTCGCCGCGACCTTCCCGGCCGGCACCCTCTCCGGCGCGCCCAAGCCGCGCGCCCTGCGCCTGCTCGACGAGTACGAGCCGCTGCGCCGGGCCGTCTACGGCGGGGTGGTCGGCTACCTGGACTTCGCCGGGGACATGGACATGGCCATCGCCATCCGCACCGCCCTGCTCGTGGACGGCAAGGCCTACGTGCAGGCCGGCGGCGGCATCGTCGCCGACTCCGACCCCGAGGCCGAGGCCCTCGAGTCCCTGAACAAGGCCACCGCCCCGCTGCGGGCGGTCCTGCTCGCCGAGCGGCTGCACGAGCTCGACCTCGAGCGCACGGCCGTCCCGGGCACCGGTGCCGGGCGTGCCTGAGGCCACGGCGTCCCGGCGCGCGCGGCTCTCCCGCCGGTCCACGGTGGTGCTGGCCACCCTGGTCGCCGCGCTCGCGGTCTTCGCCTGCTCGGCGGCCACGTGGGTCTCCGCGACGGTGCAGACCACCCTCGAACCCGTGACCGTGGACGTCGCCGGCTCCGACGCCGCCCCGGCGGTCACCGCCCTGGGACTGGTCGCGGCCGCCGGAGCCCTCACCACGGCTATCTCCGGGCGCGTGCTGCGCTCGGTGGTCTCCGTGGTGGTCGTCCTGGCCGGCCTGGGTGCCCTGGCCGCGTCCGTGGCCGTGCTGGCGGACCCGGCCGGCGCCGCGCAGACCACGGTGGGGGAGTCCACGGGCATGGTCAACGCCGGCGGCGAGTTCGCCCTGACCCTCTGGCCGTTGCTGGCCGCGGCCGCGGCCGTGCTGGTCACCCTGTGCGGGGCGTGGGCCCTCGTGGCCGGACGGTCCTGGACCACGGCCCGGCGCTACGAGCGCACCGGCACGGAGGCGGCCCCGGGCGCGACCGCCGGCCGCGGGGACGAGATCGACTCCTGGGACGCCCTCACGGAGGGGCGCGACCCCACCGCCTGAGCTCCTGCCCCGGCCCCAGCCCCGAGCGGGCGCGGGCAGCGACGCCGCGGCCCGGTCACGGGACCGGGGCCGCCGCCCGGGCGCGCCGGGCACCGCGCCCGGGCCCGCGGCGCGTGCGCGTCCCCCGCCGCGGGGTGGCACAATGGAGCAAGACAGACTGTCAGCAACCGCCGGGCCCCGCCGGGGCCCGGCGAGCGGGGCCGGCCGGCCCCGGCAGGGAAATCGGGAGTGCAGGAACATGGCAAACGGCAACGAGATCGTCCTCGACCACACGGGCTTCGTGGGGCACGGCAACACCCTGGCCGCCTGGGTGACCATCGGCATCATGTCCGTGGGCGTCATCGTCGGCGTCGTGGGCTTCACCGTGGGCAGCACCCCCCTGCTGATCGTCGGCATCGGCCTCGTCGTCGTCGGCCTGGTCGCCGGTGCCGTGCTCCGCTCCATGGGCCACGGAGCCGGCTCCGAGCAGCGCAAGCACGAGGCCCGCAACCACCAGGGCTGAGCCGGCACCGCCCGGCGCCGGGCAGCACCGGTCACGGCCGGGCGGTCCCGCGGGGCCCGCGCCCGGCGTCCCGGCACGGCCGGGTCCCCTGCACGGTCCCCGCAGCACGCAGAGAGGCGGCCGCCGCCGCCGAGAGGTCAGGAATCCATGTCGCAACAGAGCACCGGGACGGTCCTGGACGCCATCATCGAGGGCGTCCGCGCCGACCTGGCCGAGCGCCGGGAGCGGGTCGGCCTCGACGAGCTCCGCGCCGCCGCCGCCCAGCGGCCCCCGGCGCTGGACGCCGAGTCCGCGCTGCGCGGGCCGAGCCCGGACGCGGTGCAGATCATCGCCGAGGTCAAGCGCTCCAGCCCGTCCAAGGGCGCCCTGGCCCCGATCGCCGACCCCGCCCTGCTCGCCGCCGGCTACGAGCGCGGCGGGGCCTCCGTGATCTCCGTGCTCACCGAGCAGCGCCGCTTCAACGGCTCCCTGGCCGACCTCGACGCCGTGCGCGCGGCCGTGGGGGTGCCGGTGCTGCGCAAGGACTTCACGGTCGACGAGTACCAGATCTGGGAGGCGCGGGCGCACGGCGCGGACCTGGTGCTGCTGATCGTGGCCGCCCTCACCGACGAGCAGCTGCGCCGCTTCCTGGACCTCACCCACGAGCTGGGCATGCACGCCCTCGTGGAGACGCACACCCCCGAGGAGATCGAGCGCGCCGTGGCGGTGGGCGCCCGCATCGTGGGCGTCAACGTGCGCAACCTCAAGACCCTCGACACCGACGTGGAGACCTTCGGCCGGCTGGCCGGCCTGCTGCCGCAGGACGGGGTGCTCGTGGCCGAGTCCGGGGTGGAGGGCGAGGAGCAGATCGAGCTGTACGCCTCCCACGGGGCGAAGGCCGTGCTGGTCGGCGAGGCGCTCGTGCGCAGCGCCGACGCCGCGGCCACCATCGCCGGCTTCCGCGCCGCCGGCGCCGCGGCCCGTGCCCGCCGGCACGCCCCGGACGCCGAGGCGGAGTCCGTCGCCGCGCGGGCCGCGTCGCTGCGCGAGGCCCCGGGCCCCTACTTCGGGGACTTCGGCGGGCGCTGGATGCCCGAGTCGCTGGTCGCCGCCCTCGACGAGCTGACGGACACCTTCGACAAGGCCAAGGCGGACCCCGAGTTCACCGCGCAGTTCCAGCGGCTCTCCCGCGACTACTCCGGGCGCCCCTCCCTGCTCACCGAGGCCCACCGCTTCGGCGCCGAGGCCGGCTGCCGGGTCTTCCTCAAGCGCGAGGACCTCAACCACACGGGCTCGCACAAGATCAACAACGTGCTCGGCCAGGCCCTGCTCGCCCGCCGGATGGGCAAGACCCGGCTGATCGCCGAGACCGGCGCCGGCCAGCACGGGGTCGCCTCCGCGACCGCGGCCGCGCTGTTCGGCATGGAGTGCGTGGTCTACATGGGGGAGGAGGACACCCGCCGGCAGGCCCTCAACGTGGCCCGGATGGAGCTGCTGGGCGCCACCGTCGTGCCCGTGACCAACGGCTCCCGCACGCTCAAGGACGCCATCAACGAGGCCCTGCGGGACTGGGTGGCCTCCGTCGAGCACACCCACTACCTGCTCGGTACCGCGGCCGGCCCGTACCCGTTCCCCGCGATGGTGCGCTACTTCCACGAGCAGATCGGGGAGGAGGCCCGCGCCCAGGTCCTGGAGCAGGCCGGGCGCCTGCCGGACGCGGTGGCGGCCTGCGTGGGCGGCGGCTCCAACGCCATCGGCATCTTCCACGGCTTCCTGGACGACCCCTCGGTGGAGCTCTACGGCCTCGAGGCCGGCGGGGACGGCGTCGAGACCGGCCGGCACGCGGCCACCATCTCGCTGGGCCGGCCCGGGGTGCTGCACGGCGCCAGGACGTACCTGATGCAGGACGAGGACGGCCAGACCCTGGAGTCCCACTCCATCTCCGCCGGGCTCGACTACCCGGCCGTCGGCCCGGAGCACTCCTACCTGCACGACATCGGGCGGGCCCGCTACGAGGCGATCACCGACACCGAGGCGATGGACGCGTTCCGGCTGCTGTGCCGCACGGAGGGCATCATCCCCGCCATCGAGACGTCCCACGCCCTGGCCGGGGCGCGGAAGATCGGCCGGCGCTGGGTCGAGGAGCTCGGCGCGGAGGCCGCCGCCGAGAAGATCATCGTCGTCTCCCTCTCCGGGCGAGGCGACAAGGACGTGGCCACGGCCGCGGAATGGTTCGGGATGCTCCCGGACGACAGTGCCGAGGCGGAGCTCGGCGAGAAGGGCGAGCGACTGTGAGCACCACCCACCCCGGCGCCGGCGCCGACCTGGCCTCCCGCATCCTGCCCGCCGACCTCGGCAGCAACCCCGACTCCCGGCTCGCCGCGCGCATCGCCGCCTGCCGGGACCAGGGCCGGCCCGCGCTCGTGGGCTACCTGCCCGCGGGCTTCCCCACGGTCGAGGAGTCCGTGGAGGCGGCGGTGGCCCTGGGCCGCAACGGCGCCGACGTCATCGAGATCGGCATCCCCTACTCGGACCCCGTCATGGACGGGCCCGTCATCCAGCACGCGACGACGACGGCCCTGGCCAACGGCTTCCGGGTGGCCGACGTCTTCCGCGTGGTCCGGGCGGTCGCCGAGCGCACCGACGCGGTGCCCGTGGTGATGACCTACTGGAACCCCGTCCTGCAGATGGGCGTGGACACCTTCGCCGAGCGCCTGGCCGAGGCCGGGGGAGCGGGGATCATCACCCCGGACCTCATCCCCGACGAGGCCGCCGAGTGGTTCGCCGCCTCCCAGACGCACGGTCTGGACCGGATCTTCCTGGCCGCCCCCTCCTCCTCCCGCGAGCGGCTGGACCTGGTGGCCAAGGCCTCCAGCGGTTTCGTCTACGCCGTCTCGGTGATGGGCGTGACCGGGGCCCGGGACGCGGTCTCCGACGTCGCCGAGCAGCTGGTGGCCGACACCCGCGCGGCCGGCGCCCAGCACGTGTGCGTGGGGCTGGGGGTCTCCCGCCGGGCCCACGTGGAGGAGATCGGGGCCTACGCGGACGGGGTCATCGTGGGCACCGCCCTCGTGAAGGCCCTGGCCGACGGCGGCCCCGAGGCCGTCGGCGCCCTGACCCGGGAGCTGGCCGGTCTGGCCTGATAGCGTGACGGGGCGGAGCGGCCCGGACCGGGTCCCCGCCCCTCCCCACGTCCCGACGAGCCGAGGCCCCACCCCATGCTGCTGAGCGCCGCTTCCCCCGTCCTGCTGAGCGTCCCCGTCCGGGCCGGCATCCCCTCCCCGGACTGGTCGGGCTTCTCGCTCGGCCCGCTGACCGTGCACGCCTACGCCCTGTGCATCCTCGCCGGGATCGCCGCGGCGCTGTGGCTGACCCTCCGCCGCTGGAAGGGCCTCGGCCTGGACCCGGAGATCGTGTGGGACGTCGTGATGTGGGCGGTGCCCGCGGGGATCGTCGGCGCCCGGGCGTACCACGTGCTGATCACCGACCCGGTCGGCTACTTCGGCCCGGGGGCGGACCCCGTGGACGCGCTGCGGATCTGGGAGGGAGGGCTCGGCATCATGGGCGCGGTGGCCTTCGGCGCGGCGGCCGCGTGGTGGGTGTGCCGCCGGCACGGGGTCTCCCTGGCCGTGTTCGCCGACGCCGCGGCCCCGGGACTGCTGCTGGCCCAGGCCATCGGGCGCTGGGGCAACTGGTTCAACCAGGAGCTCTTCGGCCGCCCCACGACCCTGCCGTGGGGGCTGGAGATCGACCCGGCCAGTGCCAACTTCCCCGCCGGGCTGCCCGCCGACACCCTGTTCCACCCCACGTTCCTCTACGAGTCCCTGTGGAACCTGGCGGGCGTGGTGCTGCTGCTGGCCCTGGACCGGCGGTTCCGCCTGGACGGCGGGCGGCTGTTCGCCCTGTACCTGGTCCACTACGGGCTGGGCCGGATGCTGATCGAGCTGTTCCTGCGGATCGACCCCTCCCTGATGGTGCTCGGGCTGCGGGTGCACGTGTGGACCTCGCTGGGCCTGGTGCTGCTGGGACTGGCGCTGTTCGCGGCGGTCACCGTGCGCCGCCGGCGGGCCCGGGACGGCGCCGCGCAGGACGCGCGGACCTGATACCGCGGATCGGCCCCGTGATACCACGGCGGGTCCGGGAGTTTTCAGACCTGTAACATCGGAGTGCTAGATTTTCCTGGCGCACGACCGGGGACGGGCCAACCACGCCTTCCGCTCCTGCGCACGCCAGAGCGTCCAACGTCGGACCGTCCTGGAACAGGGCCCTTCCGCCGCCCGGCACCCCTCGACCACCGCTCGAGGACGCCGACGGCAGCTCACGAACCGGCGGCACCTCCCGACCGGAGCTCTGCCGCGGGGGCCGCTCCTGCTGACCACATCTCATGGTGAGGAGACGTCTGTCATGACTTCTACCCCCGCCGGCACCCCCGGTGACAATTCCGACCAGCACGGCACGGACCCGCGTCCGGCCGACCCGGCCGAGATCGCCGAGGACCAGGCGACGTCGCCGTTCGAGCAGTTCTCGAACGCGCCCGAGCAGCAGGGCCTCTACCACCCGGACGAGGAGAAGGACGCGTGCGGCCTCGCCGTGGTCGCGACCCTCAACGGCGCCCCCACCCACGAGATCGTCGACGCGGCCCTGACCGCCCTGCGCAACCTGGAGCACCGCGGTGCCGTGGGCGGGGACGAGGGCACCGGGGACGGCGCCGGGCTGCTCACCCAGCTGCCCGACGCGTTCTTCCGGGCGGTCGTGGACTTCGAGCTGCCGCCCCTGGGCGGCTACGCCGTGGGCACCGCGTTCCTGCCGCACGGCGGGGTGAACGCGGAGCAGATCCAGGCCGCGCTCGAGGAGATCGCCGCCTCTGAGGAGCTGCAGGTCCTGGGCTGGCGCCCGGTCCCGGTGGCCGAGTCCGTGGTGGGCCGCTCGGCGCGCGAGGTCATGCCCTGGTTCGTCCAGCTCTTCGTGGCCGAGCCCGCCCCCGCACCCGAGGACGAGGCCGCCCGCCGCCGCCTGGACCAGAAGGCCTTCCGGCTGCGCAAGCGCGCCCAGAACAAGGCCGGCGTGTACTTCCCCTCCCTGTCCTCGCGGACCATCGTCTACAAGGGCATGCTGACCACCCAGCAGCTGGAGCCGTTCTACCCGGACCTGGCCGACGAGCGGTTCGCCACGGAGCTGGCGATCGTGCACTCGCGCTTCTCCACCAACACGTTCCCCTCCTGGCCGCTGGCCCAGCCCATGCGCACCCTGGCGCACAACGGCGAGATCAACACCGTGAAGGGCAACCGCAACTGGATGCGCGCCCGCCAGTCGCAGCTGAAGTCCCCGCTGCTGGGCCGCAGCCCCGAGGAGCTGTTCCCGATCTGCTCCGAGGGCGCCTCCGACTCGCAGTCCCTCGACGAGGTGGCCGAGCTGCTGGTGCTCTCCGGCCGTCCCGTCACCCAGGCCATGATGATGATGATCCCGGAGGCCTGGGAGAACCACGAGACCATGGACCCGGCCCGCAAGGCGTTCTACCGCTACCACGCCTCCTTCATGGAGCCGTGGGACGGTCCCGCCGCGGTCGCCTTCACCGACGGCGTGCAGGTCGGCTCGCTGCTGGACCGCAACGGCCTGCGCCCGGGACGGTTCTGGGTCACCGACGACGGGCTCGTCGTGCTGGCCTCCGAGGTCGGCGTCGTCGACATCGGCGACCGCAAGGTCGTGCGCAAGGGCCGGGTGTCCCCGGGCACGATGTTCCTCGTCGACACCGCCCGCGGGCGGATCGTCGAGGACGCCGAGATCAAGGCCGAGATCGCCTCCGCGGCGCCGTGGGAGGAGTGGGCCGACGGCAACATCGTCGACATCGCCGACCTGCCCGAGCGCGAGCACATGGTCCACCCGCGCTCCTCGATCACCCTGCGCCAGAAGACCTTCGGGTACACGCAGGAGGAGCTCAAGATGATCGTGGGCCCGATGGCGGCCAAGGGCGCCGAGCCCATCTACGCCATGGGCACCGACACCCCGATCGCCGTGCTCTCGGAGAAGTCCCGGACGCTGTTCGACTACTTCGTGCAGTCCTTCGCGCAGGTCACCAACCCGCCGCTGGACGCGATCCGCGAGGAGCTGGTCACCAGCCTGCGCGGCTCCGTCGGGCCGTCCGGGAACCTGCTGACCACCGAGCGGGTGCGCACCCGCCAGATCGCCCTGGACTTCCCGGTCATCGACAACGACCAGCTGGACCAGTTCCTGCACATCGAGGGCGAGGACGGGATGCCCGCCGCGCTCAAG
Organism: Kocuria turfanensis; assembly: GCF_001580365.1. NCBI lineage: Bacteria > Bacillati > Actinomycetota > Actinomycetes > Micrococcales > Micrococcaceae > Kocuria > Kocuria turfanensis. Next base: position 185,547 of record NZ_CP014480.1, read on the forward strand.
GTGCGCGGCCTGTACCGGCCCGACGGCGGGGCCGAGTCCCTGCGCGCCCGGATCGCCGAGATCTGCGAGAAGGTCTCCGCGGCCGTGGCCCGCGGCGTGGAGTACGTCATCGTCTCGGACCGCGACTCCAACGGCGCGTGGGCGCCCATCCCCTCGCTGCTGCTCACCTCCGCGGTGCACCACCACCTGCTGCGCTCGGCCACCCGCACCAAGGTGGCGCTGATCGTGGAGGCCGGCGACGTCCGCGAGGTCCACCACGTGGCGCTGCTCATCGGCTACGGCGCCTCCGCGGTGAACCCGTACCTGGCGATGGAGTCCGCCGAGGAGCTCGTGCGCTCGGGGGACCTGACCGGGATCACCACCGAGCACGCCGTGCAGAACCTGATCAAGGCCCTGGGCAAGGGCGTGCAGAAGATCATGTCCAAGATGGGCATCTCCACGGTGTCCTCCTACTGCGGCGCCCAGGTCTTCGAGGCCCTGGGCCTGTCCCGGGAGCTGGTGGACGACTACTTCACCGGCACCCACACCCAGATCGGCGGCATCGGCCTCGGCGTCATCGCCGAGGAGACCGCCTCCCGCCACCGCCGGGCCTACCCCGCGGACGGCGTGACCGAGCCCTACCGCGACCTCGAGACCGGCGGGGAGTACGACTGGCGCCGCGACGGACCGCCGCACCTGTTCAACCCGCAGACCGTCTTCCGGCTGCAGCACGCCACCCGCAGCGGCCGCTACGACATCTTCAAGTCCTACACGAAACTCGTGGACGACCAGACCAAGAAGCTGCTGACCCTGCGCGGGCTGCTCGGCTTCTCCTCCGACCGCCGTCCGGTGCCGCTGGAGGAGGTCGAGCCCGTCAGCTCGATCGTCAAGCGCTTCCAGACCGGGGCGATGAGCTACGGCTCCATCTCCCAGGAGGCGCACGAGACGCTGGCCATCGCCATGAACCGGCTCGGCGCCAAGTCCAACACCGGTGAGGGCGGCGAGGACGTCGAGCGGCTGCTCGACCCGGAGCGCCGCTCGGCGATCAAGCAGGTGGCCTCCGGGCGCTTCGGCGTCACGAGCCTGTACCTCACCAACGCCGACGACATCCAGATCAAGATGGCCCAGGGCGCCAAGCCCGGGGAGGGCGGCCAGCTCATGGCCCAGAAGCTCTACCCCTGGATCGCCCGGACGCGCCACTCCACCCCCGGGGTGTCGCTGATCTCCCCGCCGCCGCACCACGACATCTACTCGATCGAGGACCTGGCGCAGCTGATCTACGACCTCAAGCGCTCCAACCCCCGGGCCCGGGTGCACGTGAAGCTGGTCTCGGAGATCGGCATCGGCACGGTGGCCTCCGGGGTCACCAAGGCCAAGGCCGACGTGGTGCTCGTCTCCGGGCACGACGGCGGCACCGGCGCGGCCCCGCTGAACTCGCTCAAGCACGCCGGCGCCCCCTGGGAGCTGGGCCTCGCCGAGACCCAGCAGACGCTGATGCTCAACGGGCTGCGGGACCGGGTGGTCGTCCAGGCGGACGGGCAGATGAAGACCGGCCGCGACGTGGTGATCGCCGCGCTGCTCGGGGCGGAGGAGTTCGGCTTCGCCACGGCCCCGCTGATCGTCGAGGGCTGCATCATGATGCGCAAGTGCCACCTGGACACCTGCCCGGTGGGCGTGGCCACCCAGAACCCGGAGCTGCGCAAGCGCTTCACCGGCAAGGCCGAGCACGTGGTGAACTTCTTCGAGTTCATCGCCGAGGAGGTCCGGGAGTACCTGGCCCAGCTCGGGTTCCGCTCGATCGAGGAGGCCGTCGGGCACGCCGAGGTCCTGGAGACCAAGGCCGCGATCGACCACTGGAAGGCCCACGGGCTGGACCTGTCCCCGATCCTGCACTCCACGGTGCTCGAGCACCGCGGCGCCGCGGTGCGCAACATGCGCGGCCAGGACCACGAGCTGGAGAAGCACTTCGACAACGAGCTCATCCGCCTGTCCCGGGCCGCCCTGGAGAAGCGGGAGCCCGTCCGGATCCAGCAGCACATCATCAACACCGACCGGGCGGTCGGCACGATGCTCGGGCACGTGGTGACCCGCACCTTCGGCACGGACCTGCTCGCCCACGACACCATCGACGTGACGCTCACCGGCCAGGCCGGGCAGTCGCTCGGCGCGTTCCTGCCGCAGGGCATCACCCTGCGGCTGGAGGGCGACGCCAACGACTACACCGGCAAGGGCCTCTCCGGCGGGCGGATCATCGTGCGCCCCGAGCGGGACGCCGTGTTCGAGGCCTCGGAGAACGTCATCGCCGGCAACGTGATCGGCTACGGCGCCACGAGCGGGGAGATCTTCCTGCGCGGCACCGTGGGCGAGCGCTTCCTGGTGCGCAACTCCGGGGCCACCGCGGTGGTCGAGGGCATCGGGGACCACGGCTGCGAGTACATGACCGGCGGCACCGCCCTGGTGCTGGGCCGCACCGGGCGCAACTTCGGCGCCGGCATGTCCGGCGGCGTCGCCTACGTCATCGACCTGGCCGAGACCTCCGTCAACAAGCAGGCCCGGGACAGCGGGGAGCTCCAGCTCCTGCCGCTGGACGAGGCCGACGCCGAGGTGGTGCTCGCGCTGATCACGAAGCACGGCGAGGAGACCGGCTCCGAGCTCTCGGACCGGCTGCTGGCCGATCCGGTGGCCACGCTGGGCCGGTTCACCAAGGTCCTGCCGCGGGAGTACGCCGCGGTGCAGGGCATCCGCGAAGAGGCCGCGACCCGGGGGCAGGACCCCGACGGCGACGAGGCCTGGCACAAGATCCTGGAGGTGACGACCCGTGGCTGATCCGCGCGGTTTTCTGAAGGTGACCGAGCGCGTCGACCGCCCCAAGCGGCCGGTGCCGGTCCGGATCATGGACTGGAAGGAGGTCCAGGAGGCCCAGGACCGGGGGGTGCTGCAGAAGCAGGCCGGCCGGTGCATGGACTGCGGCATCCCCTTCTGCCACGAGGGCTGCCCCCTGGGCAACCTGATCCCGGAGTGGAACGACCTCGTGTGGCGCGGGCTCGACGCCGAGGCGGTGGAGCGCATGCACGCCACCAACAACTTCCCGGAGTTCACCGGGCGGGTCTGCCCGGCCCCGTGCGAGTCCTCGTGCGTGCTCGGGATCAACCAGCCGGCGGTGACCATCAAGCAGATCGAGTACTCGATCGGCGAGATGGGCTTCGACGAGGGCATCATCAAGCCGTTCGTCCCGCAGCGGCTGGTCGGCAAGACCGTGGCGGTCGTCGGCTCCGGGCCCGGCGGGCTCGCCGCGGCCCAGCAGCTCACCCAGGCCGGGTTCACGGTCGCCGTCTACGAGCGCGACGACCGGATCGGCGGGCTGCTGCGCTACGGCATCCCCGACTTCAAGATGGAGAAGGAGGTCCTCGACCGCCGCCTGGACGTCATGCGCGCCGAGGGCACCCGCTTCCGCCCGGGCGTGGAGATCGGCAAGGACATCACCTGGGACCAGCTCAAGCGCCGCTACGACGCGGTCGTGGTCGCCACCGGCGCCACCCGCCCGCGCGACCTGACGATCCCGGGCCGCGACCTCGAGGGCGTGCACTTCGCGATGGACTACCTGGTGCAGGCGAACCGCGTGGTGGCGGGCGACGAGGTCGAGGAGCAGATCTCCGCCCGGGGCAAGCACGTCATCGTGCTCGGCGGCGGCGACACCGGCTCCGACTGCATCGGCACCGCCAACCGCCACGGCGCCGCGTCGATCACGTCCCTGGCGATCGGGCGCAAGCCCGCCGCGGACCGCTCCGACGCCGACCCGTGGCCGATGATGCCGAAGGTCTTCGAGGTCTCCACCTCCCACGAGGAGGGCGGCGAGCGGACCTACCTGGCCTCGACCGTGGAGTTCGTGGGCGAGAACGGGAAGCTGACCGGGCTGAAGGTCGCCGAGACCGAGTACCTGCCCGACGGCCGCCGCGCCCCGAAGCCGGGCACGGAGAAGGTCCTGCCCGCGGACCTGGTGTTCCTGGCCCTGGGCTTCACCGGCAACGAGTCCGAGGACATCACCGCGCAGATCGGCGCGGAGCTGGACGGGCGGACCAACGTGGCCCGCGACGACCAGTACATGACCAACGTGGACGGGGTGTTCTCCTGCGGCGACGCGGGCCGGGGCCAGTCCCTGGTCGTGTGGGCGATCGCCGAGGGCCGGGCCTGCGCGGCCGCCGTCGAGCGGTTCCTCACCGGCTCCACCCGCCTGCCGGCGCCGGTGGCCCCCACGGACCGGGCCATCGACCTGAGCATGTAGGGTCCCGGACCACGGCACGGACCACAGCACGGACCACGGCGCGGCCCGCACCCCACACCCGGGGTGCGGGCCGCGCCGTCGTCGTCGGCGGACGCGCACCGGGAAGCCGCGGCCTCGACACGACGTGCCGCGTTGGTAGGCTGGGGAAGACCTCCCCGCTCCGGGGCAGGACAACCAGGCAGAGCGGCCGGGAGCTCCGCCGCGCCCGCGCGGCGTCCCGGTCGTTCTTTCTTGTGCGTCCACCCGCGGTGGCACCCCACAACCCAAGGCGGCACACATGCGACGAGCAAAGATCGTGGCCACGATCGGCCCGGCCATCTCCTCCTACGAGAACCTCTCCCAGGCGATCCGGTCCGGCATGAACGTGGCCCGGCTCAACATGAGCCACGGCGACCACTCCGTCCACGACTCCTCCTACGAGAACCTGCGCCGCGCCGCGGACGACGCCGGGGCGACGGTCGCGATCCTCGCGGACCTGCAGGGCCCCAAGATCCGGCTCGGCCGCTTCGCCGACGGCCCCCACGAGCTGGCCCCCGGCGACGAGTTCTCCATCACGGTCGAGGACGTCGAGGGCACCGCGAGCCTGTGCTCCACCACCCACAAGGGCCTGCCCGGGGACGTGCACGTGGGCGACCCGCTGCTCATCGACGACGGCCGGGTCGCCCTGCGCGCCACCGCCGTCTCGGACACCACCGTGACCGCCGAGGTGGTCGTGGGCGGACCGGTGTCCAACAACAAGGGCATCAACCTGCCCGGGGTGGCCGTGAACGTCCCGGCGCTGTCGGACAAGGACGAGGACGACCTGCGCTGGGCGCTGCGCCGCGGCGTGGATTTGATCGCCCTGTCCTTCGTGCGCGACGCCAAGGACATCGTGCGGGTGCACGAGATCATGGACGAGGAGGGCCGCCGGCTGCCGGTGATCGCCAAGATCGAGAAGCCCCAGGCGGTGGACTCCCTGCACGAGATCATCGACGCCTTCGACGGCATCATGGTCGCCCGCGGGGACCTCGGCGTGGAGCTGCCGCTGGAGCAGGTGCCGATCGTGCAGAAGCGCGCCATCGAGCTGGCCCGCCGCTGGGCGAAGCCGGTGATCGTCGCCACCCAGGTGCTCGAGTCGATGATCGACAGCCCCCGGCCCACCCGCGCCGAGGCCTCCGACTGCGCCAACGCGGTGCTCGACGGCGCGGACGCGGTGATGCTCTCCGGGGAGACCTCGGTGGGCAAGTACCCGATCGAGACCATCGAGACCATGGCGAGGATCATCGAGGCCACCGAGTCCCAGGCGCTGGAGCGCGTTCCGGCGCTGGGCACGGAGCCGCGCACCCGCGGCGGCGCGGTGACTCGGGCGGCCGTGACCATCGCCCGGCAGCTGGACGTGAGCTACATCTGCACCTTCACCCAGTCCGGGGACTCCGCCCGCCGGCTCTCCCGGCTGCGCCCGGCCCACCCGATCCTGGCCTTCACCCCGGAGCCGCTGGTGACCGCCCTGATGTCCCTGCTGTGGGGCGTGCAGCCGATCCAGGTCGCGAAGGTCGACCACACCGACGACATGACCCGGCAGGTGGACCTGCACCTGCAGGAGCAGGGCCTGGCCGGGGAGGACGACCTCGTGGTGATCTGCGCCGGCTCGCCCCCCGGGGTCGCCGGCACCACCAACCTCGTGAAGGTCCACCGGGTGGGCGACGTCAAGGACGCCGGCGAGCTGCTCAGCGGCCAGCGGCGGCGGGAGCACGTGGGGCCGTGGCGGGAGTCCTGAGCGGGCGCCTCGACCCGGAGGAGCACGCCCGGGAGCTCAGCGAGCACGGGGTGCCCGAGGAGCTGCACGCGGCGTTCCCCGGGCACGGGATCGGCGGTCTCGCCCGGGCGATGGGCATCCGGTTCACGGAGCTCACGCCCGGGCGCGCGGTCGCCACGATGCCGGTGGAGCCGAACACCCAGCCCGGCGGGATCCTGCACGGCGGGGCGCACTGCGTCCTCGCCGAGACCCTGGCCTCCTCGGCCGCCGGCGTGCACGCCGGCCCGGAGCGGTTCGCGGTGGGGGTCGACATCAACGCGACGCACCAGCGCGGGATCGCCACCGGGACGGTGACCGGGACCTGCACGGCGCTGCACCTGGGCGCCACGATGACCGTGCACGAGGTCGTGATGACCGACGAGCAGGGGCGGCGGCTGTCCACGGCCCGGATCACCAACCTGCTGCGCGAGCGTCCCTCCGGGGCCTGAGCGGGGCCTGAGCGGGATCCGTGCCGGACCGGCGGTCCGGGGCACGAAAGAACCCCGGACCGCCGGTCCGGGGTGCTCGTGCCCAAGGTGGGACTCGAACCCACACTCCGAGGAACCGCATTTTGAGTGCGGCGCGTCTGCCAGTTCCGCCACTTGGGCCCGTGATCGCAGTCCGCGCGGCCCCGTCGAGGGGCCGCTCCTGCGCTCGACCAGCGTACAACAGTTATAGGCTGGGACCGATCGGACGGCACGTGCCGTGCCGGGCGGCCCCGAGCCACCCGTGCACCCGGAGCCCGCGGTTCCGCCCGCCGCGGGACCGCCCCACCAGCAGGCAAGGAGTCAGCGTGACGGAGCAGCCGAAACCCGCCCCGGCGGAGGAGCCCGAGGACCGGGACAGCGCCCTTCCCGGAGAGGACGCCGGGTCGTCCCTGCGCCCGCCCCGCCGGGTGGTGGTGGCCGAGGACGAGACCCTCATCCGCCTGGACATCGTGGAGATGCTCGGGGAGGCCGGCTACGACGTGGTGGCCGAGGCCGACAACGGCCAGCGCGCCGTCGAGCTGGCCCGCGAGCACCGCCCGGACCTGGTGCTGATGGACGTGAAGATGCCGGTCCTGGACGGGATCACGGCCGCCGAGCAGATCGCCTCGGAGCGGATCGCCCCGGTGGTGCTGCTCACCGCCTTCAGCCAGCGCGAGCTCGTGGAACGGGCCCGCGAGGCCGGTGCGATGGCCTACGTGGTGAAGCCGTTCACCGTCGACGACGTCGTGCCGGCGATCGAGATCGCGATCTCGCGCTTCGAGGAGATCGCGGCGCTCGAGCGCGAGGTCTCCGACATGAAGGAGCAGTTCGCCACCCGCAAGCTCGTGGAGCGCGCGAAGTCCCTGCTGACCACCAAGATGGGGCTGACCGAGCCCGAGGCCTTCCGCTGGATCCAGAAGACCTCCATGGACCGGCGGCTGTCCATGCGCGAGGTCGCCGAGGCGATCATCAACCAGGTCGCCTGACCCGCACGCGGCGGCGCACGGGGCCCGTCCGGCGCGGGCCCTAGGATGGGTCCGTGAGTGAAACGACGCAGCAGATCCTGACCGACAGCAGCTCCGAGGCCGGCGTGCGCACGGTGACCGTGGGGGCGGAGACCGACCACCCGGTCGAGGTCGAGATCCCCCGGCCGGTCTCCCGGCCGGAGCGGAAGCTGCTGCTGGTCGACGGCCACTCCCTGGCCTTCCGGGCGTTCTTCGCGCTCTCGCGCGCCGCCGAGTACGGCGGCGGGCCCGCTTTCGTGACCTCCGACGGCCGTCACACCGAGGCCGTGTACGGCTTCGTGAACACGCTGGTGAAGCTGGTCAGGGAGCAGAAGCCCACCCACCTGGTGGTCTCCTTCGACCTCGACGGCCCCACGCTGCGCTCCCAGGAGTACGAGGAGTACAAGGGCGGGCGGGACGAGACGCCCGAGGAGTTCCACGGCCAGGTCCCGCAGATCCAGCGCGTCCTCGACGCCCTGGGGGTGCCCGTGGTCACCGCGGAGGGCCACGAGGCCGACGACGTCCTGGCCACCCTGGCCCGCCGCGGCGCGGAGCAGGACTACGAGGTCCTCGTCTTCTCGGGGGACCGGGACGCCTTCCAGATGATCGACGACCACGTCACGGTGGTCTATCCCGGGCGCACCCCCTCCGACCTCAAGCACATGGACGCCGCCGCGGTGGTGGAGAAGTACAAGGTCCCGCCGCGGCACTACCCCGACCTCGCCGCGCTGACCGGCGAGCAGGCCGACAACCTCCCCGGGGTGCCCGGGGTGGGGGCCGGCTTCGCGGCCAAGTGGATCCTCGCCTACGGGGACGTGCCCTCCCTGCTCGAGCACGCGGACCGGATCAAGGGCAAGAAGGGCGAGGCGCTGCGCGAGCACCGGGCCGCCGTGGAGCGCAACCGCCGGCTCAACCGGCTCGTCACCGACCTCGGCCTCGACGTGGACCTGGCCGACGCCGCGCTGCCCGTCCCCGACGCCCAGGCCGTGGGGGAGGCCTTCGACGACCTCGAGTTCGGCGAGGGGCTGCGCAACCGGCTCTTCGACGCGTTCGGCCGCCCGCAGGACGAGAGCGCCCCGCCCGCCGACCTCGGCCTCGGGGAGGTGGCCCGGCCCGGCACCGGGGAGGAGCTGCAGGACTGGCTGACCGCGGAGGAGGGACCGGTGGTCCTGCGCGCCCTGCACCGCGCGGACGACCCCGAGCTGCCCGGGGCCCGCGAGCTCTCCGGGGTGGTCCTGGCCCGGGGCGGGCACGCGCCCTCCGCCGTGTTCCTCGACCTCTCCGCCGCGGACGCGGCCCTGGAGTCCGCCCTGGCCGGGTGGCTGGCCGACGCGGGACGGGCGAAGATCGTGGACGGGGTCAAGGACGTCTGGAAGTCCCTGTCCGTGCGCGGGCTGGTGCTCGAGGGCGTCGTGGACGACCCGCAGCTCTCCGCCTACCTCCTGCAGCCGGCGCGGCGCAGCTACGAGCTGCCGGCGCTGCTCGAGGAGCGGCTCGGCCTGACGGTGGCCGCCGCGGAGGACGCCGGACCCGCCGCCCAGGGCCAGCAGGAGCTGGCCCTGGACGAGCTGCCCTGGCCCGAGCCGGCCGTGCTGCGCCGGGAGGCGGAGCTGGCCGTGGCCACCACCCAGCTCTCCGAGCACCTGCTGGACAAGCTCGCGGAGACCCACCAGACCGGCCTGCTCACCGACCTGGAGCTGCCCCTGGCGGTCGTGCTCGGCCGGATGGAGCTGGCCGGGATCGCGGTGGACCCCGACGGCGTGCAGGTCCTGCTCGACGACTTCGCGCGGGTGATCGAGCAGGCCAAGCAGGAGGCCCACGCCCAGATCGCCGAGCCCGTCAACCTGGGCTCCACCAAGCAGCTGCAGCAGGTGATGTTCGAGGAGCTGGGCCTGCCGAAGACCAAGAAGATCAAGTCCGGGTTCACCACCGACGCCGACGCCGTGGCGGAGCTGCTCACCCGCACCGACCCCGACTCCCGGGGCCACCGCTTCCTGGCGAGCCTGCTGGCCTACCGGGACGCGAACAAGCTGCGCCAGACCGTCGAGGGCCTGCAGAAGGCCATCGCCGAGGACGGGCGGGTGCACACCACCTACATGCAGAACGTCGCCGCCACCGGCCGGCTGTCCTCCACCAACCCCAACCTGCAGAACATCCCGGTGCGCACCGAGGAGGGCCGGCGCATCCGCGCCCTGTTCGTGGTCGGGCGCCCCGAGGCCGGCCGGCAGTACGAGCAGCTGCTGACCGCCGACTACTCGCAGATCGAGATGCGCATCATGGCGCACCTGTCCGGGGACGAGGCGCTCATCGAGGCGTTCCGCAACGGGGAGGACCTGCACCGGTTCGTCGGCTCGAAGATCTTCGGCGTGGCCCCGGAGGAGGTCACCGCGGCGATGCGCTCCAAGGTCAAGGCCATGAGCTACGGGCTGGTCTACGGGCTGAGCTCCTTCGGGCTCTCCAAGCAGCTGCGGATCCCGGTGGACGAGGCCCGGACGCTGATGAGCGACTACTTCACCCGGTTCGGCGCCGTGCGGGACTACCTGCGCGGGGTCGTGGAGCAGGCCCGCGCCGACGGGTACACCGCCACGATCGACGGCCGCCGCCGCTACCTCCCGGACCTCTCCAGCGACAACCGGCAGCTGCGGGCCATGGCCGAGCGCGCCGCCCTCAACGCCCCGATCCAGGGCTCGGCCGCGGACATCATCAAGAAGGCGATGCTCGGCGTGGACCGCCGCTTCACCGCCGAGGGCCTGTCCTCCCGGGTGCTCCTGCAGGTCCACGACGAACTCGTGGTCGAGGTCGTGCGCGGGGAGACGGCCGCCGTGGAGCGGGTGCTGCGCGAGGAGATGGGCGGGGCCGCCGAGCTGGCGGTGCCGCTGGAGGTCAACGTGGGCGCCGGGCGGTCCTGGCACGAGGCGGCCCACTGACCGCTTCGCCCGGCCCGCACCCGACCGCCCGCACCGCACCGCGAACGAGGGACACGACATGGACCTGACGCACGACGCACCGACGCCGCCGACCACCCCGGGCACCGTGACCGAGTCCTACTCGGCCGGCGGGCACGACTACACCTTCGCGGAGTTCGGGGTGGGTCCCGGCGGCACGGCGGAGAACCCCGCCGCGGTGGAGTGGGTCCGGGCGATCCGCCAGGGCTTCCACCAGGCGGAGCCCACCCACGAGACCCTCGAGCGCACCCTGTCCTGGATGCACGCCGAGCGGGTCCGGCTGCGGGCGGCCTATCCGCACGCGGTGCCGGAGGCGGCGCTGCCCACCCGGCGGCCCGTGGCCACGTTCACCTCCTGGGAGGGCTCCCTCAACGTGGGCCGCGGCCGGCTGCTGCGCGCCCGGCTGATCTCCGAGGTCACGGTGCGCCCCACCCACAGCCGCCGGGGCCTGCTGCGCCGGCTGATGACCGGTGACCTCGACCGCGCGCAGCGGGACGGCTACCCCGTGGCGCTGCTCACCGCGACGGAGGCGACCATCTACGGGCGCTTCGGCTTCGGCGCCGCCACGTTCAACCGCGAGGTCAGCGTCGACGCCACCACCCGGCTGCAGCTGAAGGCCCCCACGGTGGGCACCGTGGAGATGGCCGACGGGGAGGCCGTGCGCCAGCTGGCCCCCGTGCTCTTCCAGCGCTTCCACGAGAGCTCGCACGGGTCGGTGAGCCGGGTGGCCTACCACTGGCCGGAGTACACGGGGGAGTACGCCATCACCCCGCAGAAGGCCGACCCGGAGGTGCGCTGCGCCGTGCACTACGACGACGCGATGCGCCCGGACGGCTACGTCACCTACCGGTTCGAGCCCAACACCTCCTACCCGCTGACCCTCACCGTGCTGGACCTCGTGGGCGCCTCCCCGGACGTGTCGATCGCCCTGTGGGACTTCGTGACCTCCCTGGACCTCGTGGACCAGGTCCGCTTCGGCCGGGCCCCCGTGGAGGACCCGCTGGTGTGGGCGATGACCGACCGCGCGAAGTACCGGGTCACCTCGGAGTCGGACAAGATCTGGGTCCGGGTCCTGGACCCGGCCGCGGCCCTCGAGGCCCGCCCGTACACCGTGCGCGGGCGGATCGTGATCTCCCTGGTGGACTCCATGGGCTACGCCGACGGCCTGTGGGCGCTGGACACCACGAGCGGGCGCCCCGTGGTGGAGCGCGTCGCCGACCGGCCCCGCACCGCCGACGACGACGCCGGCCGGTCCGTGCCCGCGGTGCAGCTGCCGGCCGGGGCCGACGTGGCGATGCGGGTGGACGTGCTGGGCTCCCTGTACCTCGGGGCGGTCAAGGCCAGCACCCTGGCCCAGGCCGGGCTGATCGTCGCCCGGGACGAGGACGCGCTGCGGGACCTGCAGGACTTCATGGAGACGCCGACCGCCCCCTACGGGGTCACGCAGTTCTGAACGACGCCGCCCGCGCGGGCGCGTGTTGCTTCCTTTTCGGCGCATCCGTAGACTGAGCCGGTGCGTGCTGTGCACGCACCCTGTCCAACAGTCCTTCGGAACGGCCGCGGCCGGCCGGCAGGTGCCGTTCCGACTGATCAGAACCTATCCACATCGGAGCCCCTACTACATGACCACCACCACCCCGCAGGTTGCCGTCAACGACATCGGGTCCGAGGAGGACTTCCTCGCCGCTGTCGACGCGACCATCAAGTACTTCAACGACGGCGACCTCGTCGAGGGCACCGTCGTCAAGGTCGACCGCGACGAGGTCCTTCTCGACATCGGCTACAAGACCGAGGGCGTCATCCCGTCCCGCGAGCTGTCCATCAAGCACGATGTCGACCCCGACGAGGTCGTGACCGTGGGTGATGAGGTCGAGGCTCTGGTCCTCACCAAGGAGGACAAGGAAGGCCGCCTGATCCTGTCCAAGAAGCGGGCTCAGTACGAGCGCGCCTGGGGCGACATCGAGAAGGTCAAGGAGGAGGACGGCGTCGTCACCGGCACCGTCATCGAGGTCGTCAAGGGCGGCCTCATCCTGGACATCGGCCTCCGCGGCTTCCTGCCCGCCTCCCTCGTCGAGATGCGCCGCGTGCGCGACCTCGCGCCGTACATCGGCCAGCAGATCGAGGCGAAGATCATCGAGCTGGACAAGAACCGCAACAACGTGGTCCTGTCCCGCCGTGCCTGGCTCGAGCAGACCCAGTCCGAGGTCCGCTCCAACTTCCTGCACAAGCTCGAGAAGGGCCAGGTCCGCACGGGCACGGTCTCCTCGATCGTCAACTTCGGTGCCTTCGTGGACCTGGGCGGCGTCGACGGCCTGGTGCACGTCTCCGAGCTGTCCTGGAAGCACATCGACCACCCGTCCGAGGTCGTCGAGGTCGGCCAGGAGGTCACCGTCGAGGTCCTCGACGTGGACATGGACCGCGAGCGTGTCTCCCTGTCGCTGAAGGCGACCCAGGAGGACCCGTGGCAGCTGTTCGCCCGCACCCACGCCCTCGGCCAGGTCGTGCCGGGCAAGGTCACCAAGCTCGTTCCCTTCGGTGCGTTCGTGCGCGTCGAGGACGGCATCGAGGGCCTGGTGCACATCTCCGAGCTGGCCCAGCGCCACGTGGACATGGCCGAGCAGGTCGTCTCCGTGGGCGACGAGCTGTTCGTCAAGGTCATCGACATCGATCTGGACCGCCGCCGCATCTCGCTGTCGCTCAAGCAGGCCAACGAGGGCGTGGACCCGGACTCCACCGAGTTCGACCCGGCCCAGTACGGCATGGCCGCCGAGTACGACGAGCAGGGCAACTACAAGTACCCCGAGGGCTTCGATCCCGAGACCAACGAGTGGATCGAGGGCTACGAGGACAAGCGCGCCGCCTGGGAGCAGCAGTACGCCGACGCCCAGGCCCGCTGGGAGGCCCACAAGGAGCAGGTCCGCAAGTCGATCGCCGAGGACGCCGAGGCGGCCGCCGGCGGCACGACGAGCTCCTCCTCCTCGTCCTCGTCCTCCTCCTCCGCACCGGCTCCGACCAGCTACTCCTCCGAGGCTCCCGCCGACTCCGGCACCCTGGCCTCCGACGAGGCCCTGGCCGCGCTGCGCGAGAAGCTCACCGGCGCCTGAGCCGACCGGCACCGGGAGGCAGTCCCGCACTGCGCCCCGACGGCCCCCGCCCTTCCCAGGGCGGGGGCCGTCCCCGTGTCCGGACGCGACCGTCCCGGCCCGTCGGCCCGGTCGCACTCCGGCAGCGCCTGCCGCGGCGCGTCGGCCCGGGCGCGACCGTTGCCGCCCGTCGGGCCGGCCCCCGGAGCGACCCTGGCGGCCCGTCGGGCCGGCCCCGGACACGACCGTTGCGATCCCAGGGCCCGGGCCGCGGCGGTGCGCTCAGGCCGGGGGCGCGGCGGGGGAGTCGACCCAGTCCACGCCGTCCGGGCGCAGGACCCCGGCGCCGCCGGTGAGCGCGGCCACCCGGGAGTGCGCCGCGGCGAGGGCGGCGTCGTCGTCGGGCAGGGCGAGGCCGAGCTCGGCGCCCGCGGCCCCGTAGGAGGTGCCCAGCACGGTGAGGCCGGTGGCCCGCAGCTCGTTCTCGATCCGGCCGGCCTCCGCGTGCGAGGCCGGCAGGCGGTAGAGGCGCTGCCGCCGCCGCCGCACCAGCGCCGCCTCCTCCAGGGCCTGGGACACCGCGTCGGAGTATGCGCGCACCAGCCCGCCCGCGCCGAGCAGGGTGCCGCCGAACCAGCGCACCACCACGGCGCTGACGTCGGAGAGGTCGGTGACGTCGGCGCCGTCCGGGGCCGTGCCGGTGCGGCGCAGCACCAGCGCCTCGAGCATGGGCAGGCCGGCGGTGCCGGCCGGCTCCCCGTCGTCCGAGGAGCGCTGGACGTCCCGGTCCGGGCCCAGCACGAACGCGGAGCAGTGGTGGCGGGCGTCGTGGAAGCTCCGGCGCAGCTCCTCCACCAGGGCCCGCGCCTCGGCCTCGGTGCCGGCCCGGCGGAGCACGGCCAGGAACCGGGACCGCTTGATCTCCAGCTCCGCCACCGCCTCCGTGCCGGCGGCGAGCGTGGTGTAGGCGGTGGCGCGGCTGAGCAGGGGGTCCGGGTCCATGCTCCCCACTCTAGGGCGGCCGGGCGCTCCCTCGACGGGTCCGCTGCGGCCTGCTAGACAGGGAGGCATCCGCGACCGAGGGAGCCGCCATGCGCATCGCCGACACCTCCGACCTCTGGTGGAAGCAGGCGGTCGTGTACTGCGTGGACATCGAGCGGTTCCTGGACACGGACGGCGACGGATCCGGGGACATCGCCGGGCTCGCCGAGCGCGTGGACTACCTGGCCGAGCTGGGCGTGACCTGCCTGTGGCTGATGCCGTTCTATCCCACGCCGAACCGGGACGACGGCTACGACATCGTGGACTTCTACGGGGTCGACCGGCGGCTGGGCAGCTTCGGCGACCTCGTGGAGCTGGTCCGCACCGCCCAGGACCGCGGGCTGCGGGTCATCGCCGACCTCGTGGTCAACCACACCTCCGACCAGCACCCCTGGTTCCAGGCCGCCCGCTCCAGCACGGACAGCCCCTACCGCGACTACTACGTCTGGCGCGCGGAGGAGCCGCCGGACACCTCCGGCAAGGCCGTGTTCCCCGACAAGGAGGGCGGCATCTGGTCTCGGGACGAGGCCACCGGGCACTGGTACCTGCACCGCTTCTACCGCCACCAGCCGGACCTCAACCTGTCCCACCCCAAGGTGCGGGACGAGATCGCCAAGATCGCCGGGTTCTGGCTGCACCTCGGCCTGGACGGCTTCCGGGTGGACGGGATCCCCCAGCTGCTCACCGTGGGCCAGGGCGACGACCTGGAGAACCAGGGCGGATTCACGGACCCGCACGGTTTCCTGCGCTCCCTGCGCCGGTTCCTGAACCGCCGCAACGGCCGGGCGGTCCTGCTGGGCGAGGTCAACCTGCCGTATCCGCAGCAGCTCGAGCTCTTCGGCACCGAGGACGCCGGCGAGCTGACCATGATCTTCGACTTCGTGGCCATGCAGAACCTCTACCTCTCCCTGGCCCGCCAGGACGCCGGTCCGCTGGCCGGGGCCCTGCGCAGCCGCCCGCCCATCCCGCGGGAGGCGCAGTGGGCCAACTTCGTGCGCAACCACGACGAGCTCACCCTGGACCAGCTCTCCGAGGCCGAGCGGCAGGAGGTGTTCGCCGCGTTCGGCCCGGAGGAGCGGATGCAGGTCTACGGGCGGGGCCTGGTGCGGCGGCTGCCGCCCATGCTCGGGGGCGACCGGCAGCGGATCCGGATGGTGTACTCCCTGCTGTTCTCCCTGCCGGGCACCCCGGTGCTGTACTACGGGGAGGAGATCGGCATGGGGGAGAACCTCGCCGCGGAGGGCCGCATGGCCGTGCGCACGCCCATGCAGTGGACCGCGGGCCGCAACGGCGGCTTCTCCTCCGCCGCGGCCGAGGACCTCTCCGGACCCGTCGCCGAGGGGGAGTACGGGCCCGACGCCGTCAACGTGGCCGCCGCCCGCCGGGGCCCGGACTCGTTGCTGGCCTTCGTCACCCTGCTGGCCCGCCGCTACCGGGAGTGCGCGGAGCTGGCCTGGGGCCCGGCCGAGGTCCTCGACCAGCCCCGGCCCGGGGTGCTGGCCCACCGCTGCTCCTGGGAGGGGTCGGCCGTCGTGGCCCTGCACAACCTGGCGGCCGAGCCCACCACGGTGCCCCTGCGGCTGCCCGACGAGGCGCAGGGCACCGAGCTGGTGGACCTGCTCGCCGACGGGACGTGCACCCTCGACGCCGACTCGGCGGCGGAGCTCGCCCTGGAGGGCTACGGGTTCCGCTGGCTGCGGGTGCAGCGCCCGCACGGGCCCGGCACGCTGCCGGACGTGATGACCACCGTCGCGGGCGCCGGGGAGGCGTGAGCCCCCGTCCGCGCCCGGCGGCTACCATGGCCGCATGCTGACCATCGGACTCACGGGCGGGATCGCCTCGGGCAAGTCGACGGTCTCCCGGCGGCTCATGGAGCTCGGCGCCACGGTGATCGACGCCGACGCCATCGCCCGGGCCCTGCAGGAGCCCGGGCAGCCCGGCCTGGAGGGGATCGTCGAGGAGTTCGGTCCCTCGGTGCTGACCCCTGACGGGCGGCTGGACCGCGCAGCGCTGGGCGCCCTGGTGTTCGGCGACCCGGAGGTCCGGCAGCGGCTCAACGCGATCGTCCACCCGCTGGTGCGGGCGGAGGCCGAACGTCTCGCCGCCGCGGCCGGTGAGGACGCCGCGCTCGTGGAGGACATCCCCCTGCTGGTGGAGACCGGCCAGCACGGGCGCTTCGACCACGTGCTCACCGTGCAGGCCCCCGTGGAGGAGCGGGTGCGGCGGATGGTCGAGGACCGCGGGATGACGGAGACGGACGCCCGGGCGCGGATCGCGGCCCAGGCCACGGACGAGGAACGGGCCGCGGTCTCGGACACCGTGCTGGTCAACGACGGTTCCGTCCAGCGGCTGCTCGACCGGGTGGACGCCTGGTGGGAGTGGCACGTCGAGCCCCGCCTGCCGTCCCCGGCGCAGCCCCACCGCCTGTAATCCTGCGTAACATCCGGGTAGGGTCGAGGGTGACCGAAGCACGTCGTCAAGACACGGCGGCGGTCCGTTCGACGTGGCCGGCGGCCGGGGAAGCCCTCCGATGCTCAACTCACTGCACGATGCCCTGCGGCTGCGGACCAGTCCTGCCATCTTCTTCGGCTCCGCCCTGATCATTCTCGCCTTCGTGGTGCTGACCCTGGTCTTCACCGACGCGATGGACGCCGTCTTCGCGCAGGGCTCCGGCTGGGTCATGGACCAGCTCGGTTGGTTCTACATCCTCGGCGTGAGCGTCTTCCTGCTGTTCCTCGTGTACCTGATGGCCAGCCGCTTCGGCCAGGTGCGCCTGGGCGCCGACGACGAACGCCCCCAGCACACGAACCTGTCCTGGTTCTCCATGCTCTTCGCCGCCGGGATCGGGACGATCCTGATGTTCTGGGCGGTCGCCGAGCCGGTGAACCACTTCGCGAACCCGCCGCGGCAGGGCGTGGAGCCCGAGTCCATGGAGGCGGCGACCGAGGCGATGGGCTTCACGCTGTACCACTTCGGGCTGCACACCTGGACGATCTTCACCCTCCCGGCCCTGGCCTTCGGCTACTTCATGTACAAGCGCAACCTGCCGCCGCGGGTGAGCTCCATGTTCCAGCCGCTGCTGGGCGAGCGCATCCACGGCCCCGTGGGCCGGGGCATCGACATCCTCGCCATCGTCGGCACCCTCTTCGGCGTCGCGGTCTCCATCGGGCTGGGCACCATGCAGATCAACAGCGGCCTGGCCCGGCTCTTCGGCATCTCCGAGTCCGCCCTCTCCCAGATCCTCATCATCGCCGCCGTGAGCCTGGTGGCCTCCGTGTCCGTGGCGCTGGGCCTGGACCGCGGCATCAAGCGGCTGTCCAACACCAACATCCTCATCGCGATCGCCCTGCTCGTCTTCATCCTCGTCTCCGGGCCCACCGTGATGATGCTCCGGGGCATGGTCGAGTCCGCCGGCACCTACCTCTCGATGCTCCCGGCGCTCGCCTTCTGGAACGACACGCTCGCGGACACCGGGTGGCAGAGCGGCTGGACCGTCTTCTACTGGGCGTGGACCATCACGTGGTCGCCGTTCGTGGGGATCTTCATCGCCCGCATCTCCCGCGGCCGCACCATCCGCCAGTTCGTCTCCGGCGTGCTCGCGTTCCCCACCCTGTTCTCGGTGATCTGGTTCGGGATCTTCGGCATGGGCGTCTTCGACATCGAGCGCAACGGGGGCGGCGGGCTGGTCGAGGCCGTCGTCGACGAGGGGGACATCCCCGGGGCGATGTTCGTCTTCCTCGAGAACTTCCCGTTCTCCACGGTCACCTCCGCGGTGGGCGTGCTGATCGTGGTGCTGTTCTTCATCACCTCGATCGACTCCGCCGCCCTGGTCATGGACACCATGGGCAGCGGCCACGAGGAGGAGGCCCCGGTCCACCAGCGGGTGTTCTGGGTCGTGGCGATCGGCGTCGTCGCCGCGATCCTGCTGACCGCGACCGGGACCACGGGCCTGGCGGCCCTGCAGAACGTGGCCATCCTCATCGGCCTGCCCTTCTTCGTGCTGGGCTACCTGATGATCTACTCGCTGCTCAGAGCCCTGCGCGAGGACGCCGGGGAGGTCGGCGTCCTGCCCACCCGCCAGTGGCGGCGGGTGCTGCCCCCCGAGGAGTTCCACCGCCGCAGCAGCGACGGCGCGGTGGACGAGGAGGTCGTGGTGGCACCGGACTACGTGCACGGCTCGGAGCCGGAGAACGCCCCGAACATCGAGCACCCGGAGCAGCCCGACTACGTCCGGGAGTACCGCACTGCGACCGGCTCCCTCAGGACGGTCCGCGAGGTCGAGTAGCCCGCTTGCAGCCCCGGACGAAGGGCGGCCCACCCGTGATACGGACCGGTGGGCCGCCCTCTCCCGGTTCGCCCCGGCAGTAGAATGGTGAGCACCATCACATCGGCATCGGGGGACGCCATGGTGAAGAAGAAGCAGGCCACCGCGCGGGACGGGGAGCAGCCGCACCGCATTCTCGACCGGCTCAACGCCATCGCGATGCGGGTCTACGGGCCGGGGGACCGCCTGGCCCAGAGCCAGGAGGGCCAGCACATGAGCGAGGCCGCCGAGCGGTGGTACCAGGAGGTGCAGGAGCACTTCTACGTGGAGAAGGACCAGCACGGCAACGAGTACCTCTACCACCGCGACGACTCCGGCGAGGGCACGAACACCGGCAGCGCGCGCAACTGACCGACGCACGGCGGAACGGGCGGGGCCTCATGCAGGCCCTGCCCGTTCTGTGTGCCCGGGAACGTCATGCTCGGTCAAGCCGGGAGAGCTGGATGGTAATCCGGTCCGTGCCTCGGCCCTGTGTCAACGGTCAGCGGGACTTCCCTGTGGGCGGTCAGGTGATCTCCCCGTCTGCGGACAGCTGATCTCCCTGTCCGCGGTCAGTTAATCTCCCTCCGGCGGTATCAGGTCAAGGGGACCACCCCGCGTCCGGCGGTGGCCTCGGTGAGCCGCAGCGAGGTGCCCTCGGTGATGATCACGTGGGCGTGGTGCAGAAGCCGGTCCACGGCTGCGGTGGCCAGGGTCTTGGGCATGATCGTGTCGAACCCTGCCGGATGGATGTTGCTGGTCACCGCGAGGCTGCGGCGTTCATAGGTCGCATCGACGAGACGGTAGAAGGCCTCGGCGGCGGCCTGGCCCGAGGGCAGCATCCCGATGTCGTCCACGACGATGAGCTCGGCCCGGGTGATCCGGGCGATGGTCTTGCCGATCGAACCGTCCACCCCGGCCCGGCCGATCGCGGCGGTCAGCGACTCGAGGGTGAACCAGGAGACCCGCATCCCGGCGTCGATGACCTGATGGGCCAGGGCCTCGAGGAAGTGGGTCTTGCCCGTGCCCGAAGGCCCCGAGATCGCGAGGTTCTCCGCCCGGCCCACCCATTCCAGGGTGGCCAGGGCGGACTGTGTCGGGGCCGGGATCGAAGAATCGCCTGACCGCCAGGACTCGAAGGTCTTCCCGGCCGGCAGGCCCGCGGCCTTGCGTCGGGCCGCGCGGGTGGCCTCGTCGCGCCCGCGCACCTCTTCGGCCAGCAGCGCACGGAGGACCTCGGTGGGGTCCCAGCGCTGGGCGCGGGCGGTGGCCAGCACCTCGGGGGCGGCCGCGCGCAGGTAGGGCATCCGCATCCGCTTGAGCACTGCGGCGAGATCGTCGGGCAACGGCGGCGCTGCCGGGGCGGTGGCCGTGTTCATTGAGCGGTCTCCTTGGTTGTGGGGGTTGTGCTGGTTGTTGTGCTGGTGCCGAAGTCGGCCCAGGAGGCGGTGCCGGGTTGGGCGGAGTGGGTCTCGTCGGCGGCCACGAGTCCGGCGGCGGTGGCCCCGGTGGCCTGGTGATCGCAGATCGCGGTCAGATCACCCTCGCCGAAGCGCCCGGCGGCCGCGGCTACCCCGAGGGCTGCGTCCACGGGCCCGTCCCCGATGAGGGCGGCGAGCTCAACGGCGGCGGCCATCTTCGCCCGGATCCGTACCGTTCCGGCGGCGGAGGCCTCGATCAGCCAGGCCTGCGCGCCGGCGCCCAGGGCCAGGAAGTCCTTCTCCGCCGCGCTGCGGGGCCGTGGCCGGGGCGGGCGTGGCGCACCGGTGGGGTCCTGCGGGTGGTCAGGGTAGTGGCCCAGGTCGATCCGTGGATTGCCCGGGGTCGAGAGGCGGTGGCGGGCGACCTCGGTGAGCCCAGCCCGCCCGGCCGCCCACCCCGGGGCCACCGGAAGGGTGTCGAGGTCGGCGACGACCACCAGCTCCTCGGCTGCGACCCGCACCCACACCTCGGCCCCGACCAGCCCGGGCGGGGTGGAGTAGCGCACCGAGCCGAACCGGATGGTCTGATCCGTGCCCACCGTGCGGGTCACCCCCAGGGCGGTGGTGTGCGGGGCGGTCGGGGCCACGTGCAGGCGTTGCTGCTCCTCGACCAGCGCCTCGGCGGGAACCCGGGCGGTCTCCCGGTGGGTGCGCCCGTTGACCTTGGCGCAGAACGCCGTGCAGGCGGCCTCGAGTGCGGCGAAGGAGGCGTAGTGCTCACGCAGGTTGGCGTCAGTGGGCACCAGATCGGCCTTGGCGATGCGCACCGTGGACTCCGACCCGCCCTTGGACTCCGGGTCATACGGCACGCAGGTGTGCACCTGGGTGCCGTAGTGCCGGCCGGCTTGAACGATCTGCGGGTGGCGCACCGGCGCCCCGGCCACGTGATCGACGGTGACGGTCCTGGGGTTGTCGGTGAGCACGTAGGTGGGCACCCCGCCGATCCGGGCCAGAGTCGCATCCAGGCACCCGATCAGCGTCGGGAGGGTCTGGTCCCAGACCGGGATCACCACCCGGAACCGCGACCACGCCAGCCAGGCGCAGAACAACCAGGTGCGCCGCGGCGTCCCGTCCACCCCGGGCACCTTCGGGCCCTCGCCCCAGTCGAACTGCAACCACAGCCCCGGCTCGGTGATCCAGGGCCGGTAGGTGCGCCGGTGCCCGGCCCGCCAAGCAGCCTTCACCTGCGCCACCGCCCGGCGGGTGGTCCGCTCGGTCCCCGGGAACCCCACACCGACCAGGCGGGCGTGGACGACGTCGGCGCGGACCGTGCCCTGGCTGCGCTCGACCCACTCCTCGATCTTCGGCAGGTAAGCGTCGATCATCCGGGGCCGGCGGCCCGGGCCGGTCACCGGCCGGCCCGCATCCCGGGCGGCGGCGTAACGGCGCACCGTCTTCGGATCCACCCCGGCCAGAGCCGCGGCCGAGTGCGCGGAACCGGTGGCGTCATAGGCTTCGAGAATTTCCATGATCTCCCTGTCAGACTTCTTCATGCGTCCCTCCGGCGGGTGATGGCTCAAGGTGGTCAGAGACCTCGAGCGAACCCCCGGAGGGACGTCTGCGGAGGGACCGACACGAGCCCCATCCCATGGCACAGGACAGGGAGATCAGCTGTCCGTCAGCAGGGAGATACGTGTCCGCCTACAGGGAGATTGGCATGTCCGCTAGCACCCTGTTCGGATCTTCCAGTACGACGTGCACTCGCAGTGCCGACGAGAGTGCCGAGGACAGTCCCGTGCGACGGGGACGAGTCCGGCGTGCAATGACTCGTCGACCTGGCGTCACGCAGCCGGTCGGCGCGTGGTTCGGCCTCCTCAAGGGGCGGCCCTCATGAAGTCGGACGAGGAGGTGCTTGATATCACATCAAGTCGGATCAGGATGCCATGCTGTGTATGAATGCGAATTGAACGTCGACCCAGAGGAGGAATCATGGAGTTCACGGAGCGATTGGCGGCTCTCGCCCACAAGGTGGCGCAGCAGAAGGCGTCCCTGGAGACGGAGGAGGCGACGAAGAACGCATTCGTCATGCCCTTTATCTCCACGATCCTGGGTTACGACGTGTTCAACCCGCTGGAAGTCGTCCCGGAGTTCACCGCCGATGTGGGGGTGAAGAAGGGCGAGAAGATCGACTATGCCATCGTGCACGACGAGAAAGTGCAGATGCTGGTGGAGTGCAAGCACGTCGGCGCCCCGCTCAAGCTGGAACACGCCTCGCAGCTGTATCGCTACTTCGCGGTGACCAACGCGCGGATCGCGATCCTCACCAACGGCGAGGTCTACCACTTCTACACAGACCTGGACGCGCCCAACAGGATGGACGCCAAGCCTTTCCTTGTTCTGGATCTGGCTGACATCGATGCCACGCTGATTCCGGAGCTGCAGAAACTGTCCAAGGAGGTCTTCGACCTCGACTCCATCATCAGTGCCGCCGGGGAGCTGAAGTACATCGGTTCGATCAAGCGGGAGATCGCCGCCCAGTTCAAGGAACCCGATGTGGAATGGGTGAAGTTCTTCACCACAAAGGTCTACGAAGGTGCATTCACTCAAAAGGTGCGGGATCAGTTCACCCCGCTGGTTGCCAAGGCTTCCCAACAGTTCCTCAATGAGCAAGTGAACAACCGTCTGACCACCGCTCTGGGTGCCGGCAGCACCGTGGCGCCGGTCGCCACCGCCGACGCTCCGGCAGAGGCGGTGGCCAGCGAGGCCGAGGTGGAGAAGGACCTCCGCGAGTCCAGCGACGGAGTGATCACCACCATCGAGGAGCTGGAGGCCTTCCAGATCATCCGCGCCATCGTGTGCAGCCAGGTCAAGCCTCAGCGGGTGGTCTACCGCGATGCGAAGTCCTACTGTGCGGTCCTGCTCGATGACAACAACCGCAAGTCGATCGCGCGGTTGCACTTCAATACGGGACAGAAATACATCGGCCTCTTCGACGAGGACAAGAAGGAAACCCGCCACCGCATCGAGGCCCTCGAGGACATCTTCCAGTTCAGCGACGAACTGCGAGCCACGGTGGAGCGCTTCATCGCAGCACCCGTCACCTAGGGTAGCCATCCTCAGCCCGAAGACGGCCTTGACGTCGTGATTGGTCCTGGTGCCACACGGTTGGACGTAACCAGGCTCACTCGCGCCAGCACGTCACTGGCTGAGAGCAATCCAGACCGCTTCATGCTCGCGGCGTGGTCTCTTCCATACCGTCCGCACAAGCGGGCCCGCTCGTGCCCTGAAGGCTGCCACAACCGTCGTGGGCCGGGAGGGCGTGCTCACGAGTCCGGTTGCGGACGCATCATCGTCGAGGTTCGGAGACCGACGGCACGAGATCCCGCGTCCCGACGGCATGTCGCCCCGGGGTCTTCCCGGAGGTCCGTGCCATCGTGCGGGGTAGACGTCGCCGGACTGTCCCGAGAAGGTGGCCATACTCACGGTCCTCAACGAGGACTTCGCCCCATCACCTCCACCGCGGTGCTCATCAACGCGTCCCTGGAGCGGATCGAGGCATGGCAGACGGAGCGGGAGCGGACCAGGCCCGAGCGGGAGCGGGACCGCCCCGAGCGAGCGCGATCCCGGCCGACGACGCTCACCGCGCTCACCGGCGGTCTCAGAGAGTTGCTGCCGCGCCTGGAACCGCTCACCGGTCCGATCACCATGCGCCGGCTGTGGGTGCAGACCCGCAATCCCGAGTGGTCGATGTACTTCGCCGGGAGCACCCGTGGCACCGAGTACCACGCCCAAGGGGCTCTCCACGGTTACTGCCACCACCTGCAGGTGCACGGCCTGCAGATCTCGTCCTCGCCGCACACCCTGCGGCGGGACGGGACAGGGCGGCCGGGGAACATGGTGTTCGAGATCCACGATCCGGCCGGTGACGGGACCAGGGTCATCGCCGCGCAGGTCGGTGACGGTGATCGCTGGGTGTTCACCAACATCGGGAGGGTCCGGCCGTTCGAGAGGACCGAGGCGTACGGGGCTCGACGGATCCGGGACCGGCTCAGCGGTGAGATGATCGCCGACTACTGCGCGGCCCTCGGACTCTTCCCTTTCGAGGAGGACTTCTACGGGCCCCGCGGCCTGCTGCTGGAACAGGCCCCGGAGTCCTACCTGCCGCACTGTGACCCCAGGGGCCTGGTGCAGAAGTGACTGGCCGAGGTGCAGTCCGAGCTCGGCATCGTCCCGGGCGCGCCGGCGGAGCCCTCTGGCCGAGGTTCGAGCCGTGGTCGCCCGCCGCACTGTTGCTGGGGGCCGATACGCTCCGACCCCCGAGGCCATCGGCTTCGTACGGGCCGACCTGGAGACCACCGCCCGGGCTCTGGCCTCCTGGCGGGAGCAGATCCACGGGATCGGTACCGTGGGTGTCGAGCATCTGCGCGGCGGCCTGCCCGAATGCTCGAGCGGCTGGATCTGCTGGATGTGGGACCCGAGGCGGCCTCCGAGCTGCTGGTGGAGACCCGGGGCGGGCACTGGACAGCATTTTTCGACTCCTCGGCGGCGGACCCGGCTGTGGACCGGGCGGTGGGTGTGCTCGTCGAACAGCTGGGGACCACGGGCGTGGTGCGGGCTGGCGCCCGCACCCAGTGGCCACCGAGGCGGAGGAGATCGACGCCGAGGGGCAGTACCTCGACGAGGATGTCCTCGGCGGGGCAGGACGCACCGAGTTCGTCGTCGTCGGACCGGAGGGCGGGCCCCCCCGACTTCACGGTGCGGCAGCTGACGGCCGAGTACGTCTGCAACCCGTGGGAGTTCGCCGACGAGGGCGCGTACCTGGCCTTCGAGGACCCCGCCGCCTACGAGGCCGCCAGGATTCCCGACCGCCTCACCGCGGAGCGGCTGGCCGCCTACTGCCGGGCCATGGGCATCGACCCGTTCAGCGTGCCGTACTACGGGTCTCGCGCCGTCCTCCTCCGCCGCCCGGTCGACGTCCTCGGCCGGGTGCCCGGGCGTTCTCTGCGCTGAGCCGTCACCGTCCGCGGCCGGCGCCTTCCCCATGCGCACGCCGGGCCGTCCACGACCCCAGCCTGACGGCGTGGAGCTAGTACGCCGGGCGCCTGCGGACGGACCGACCGCCCGGCGGGCCCAAGGGTCTAACCCCGCCGGGCGGGCTTGTCGAAGCGCCAGCCCTCGGCCTGGAGCCGGGGGATCACCTGGTCCACGGCCTCGACCGTCTGGCTCCGGTCGCCGCCGCCGTCGTGCAGCAGGACCACCGCCCCGGGCGTGACGCCCTCCTCGATGCGGCGCACCAGCTCGGCCGTGCCCGGAGGCGCCCAGTCGCCGACCGTCAGCCGCCAGCCCAGCGGCTGCATCCCGAGCTCGGCCGCGACCTCGGGCGTCCGTCCCCAGCTGCCGTAGGGCGCCCGGAAGTAGTCGATCCGCGCTCCCGGCACGGCGGCGCGGATGGCCGCGCTGGTCTGCTCGAGGTCCTGGCGGATCGCGTCCGCGTCCCAGTCGGCCATGTCGTTGTGGTGCATCGTGTGGTTGCACAGCCGGTGCCCGTCGGCGGCGATCTGGCGGACCACCTCGGGGTGCTGCTGCACGTGGTCGCCCCACAGGCAGAAGGCCGCCTTGACGTGGTGCTTCTTCAGCACGGCGAGCAGCGCCGGCGTGCTGACCGGGTCCGGCCCGTCGTCGAACGTGAGGCTGAGGTACCGGCCGTCGTGGACCGTCGAGTCCACGACGGCGGGGGTCGCCTGGTCGGCCTGGGCGGGCAGCGCGGTGACCAGCCCGGCGGAGACCGCGGTGGCCAGAGCCGCGGCCCCGGCCACGAGCCGGCGCGCGGCGGGGGAGATGCGGGGGGAGGGTGCGGACGGCGGGGTCATGGGGAGATCCTTTCGGAGGCGTCACCGCGGGCGGGGGCGCAGCCCGGCCGGGAGTCGGTTCCCGGGGACGGCTGGGCCGGCGGTGGGACGGGGGAGATGCGGATCGGACGCCCTAAAAGTAAAGAGTATTAACTAATCCGTCAAGGGATCGCCGGTCGTGCGTCGTCCGTCGCGAGCATCCGGTGCGGGCGCCCGGCGCGCGGGCCGCTCGGTGTCGGTCGAACGGCGGCGTGGACAGGAGCCGCCGCGGGGCGCACGATGAAGCCCTATCCTCAGGAGGACCCATGGGCGAGCTCGGACGCCGGGCGACCAGGGCGGCCGATGCCGCCGACGAGGCCACGGACTCGCGCGGGTTCGTCCTCGCGGCCCGGGCCGGCTTCGTGGCCGCGGGCCTGCTGCACGCGATGATCGGGGTGATCGCCCTCCGGGTGGCCCGGGGCGGGTCCGGGTCGGCGGACCAGTCCGGGGCCGTGGCGGCGCTCGCCGGCACCCCGGGCGGCACCGTGCTGCTGTGGGCGTGCTTCCTGGGCTGCGCGGCCCTGGCGGTGTTCCTGCTCAGCGAGGCCCTCTTCGGCGCGACGCAGCGCTCGGACCGGGACAAGCTCAAGCACCGGCTCAAGACCGGGGGCCAGGCCGTGGTCTACGGCGCGATCGGCGCGGTCTTCGGCACCTACGCCCTGGGCGGCTCGAGCGACAGCAGCCGGTCCACGCAGTCGATCAGCGCCCGGCTGATGGCCCACCCGGCCGGCACTGTGCTGCTCGTGGCCGTGGGGCTGGGGCTGGTCGTCGCCGGCGGCTACTTCGTCTACCGGGGCGTGACCCGCACGTTCACGCAGACGCTGAAGGGTCTGCCGCCGGGCCGGGCCGGCTCGGCGGTGGTCGCGCTCGGGGTGGCCGGCTACGTCGCGAAGGGGGTGGCCCTGGCGGTGCTGGGCGTGCTCTTCGTGGTGGCCACCCTCCAGCACGACCCCGAGGAGGCGACCGGTCTGGACGGTGCGCTGAAGTCCCTGCAGGGGCAGCCCTTCGGTGCGTGGCTCCTCGGGGCCGTGGCGGTGGGGCTGATCTGCTACGGGCTGTTCCTGGTGGTCCGCGCCCGCTACCAGCGCATGTGACCCCGCCGCGCCCCGGTCCGGTCGGGGCGCTCGCGGGGCGGCGCCGAGCCGTTCCGGCGGCCGCTGATCGCCTCCGGAGGAACCCGGTCCCCGTGTCCGGGGCGGAGCGTAGCCTGGGTCCATGAGCCTGGCGCAGAAGATCAACCGTGTGGTCGCCCCCTTCGAGGTCATCTCCGACTACGTGCCCGCGGGCGACCAGCCCCGGGCCATCGAGGAGCTGGCCACGCGCATCGAGGCGGGGGAGAAGGACGTGGTCCTGCTCGGCGCCACGGGCACCGGCAAGTCGGCGACCGCGGCGTGGCTGATCGAGCGGGTCCAGCGGCCCACCCTCGTGATGGTGCAGAACAAGACGCTCGCCGCGCAGCTGGCCAACGAGCTGCGCGAGCTGCTGCCGAACAACGCGGTCGAGTACTTCGTCTCCTACTACGACTACTACCAGCCGGAGGCCTACGTCCCGCAGACGGACACCTTCATCGAGAAGGACTCCTCCATCAACGAGGAGGTCGAGCGGCTGCGGCACTCCGCGACCAACGCGCTGCTGACCCGCCGCGACGTCGTGGTCGTCGCCACCGTCTCCTGCATCTACGGCCTGGGCACCCCGGAGGAGTACGTCGCCCAGATGGTCACCCTGCGCCAGGGCGAGGAGATGGACCGCGACGAGCTGCTGCGCCGGTTCGTGAACATGCAGTACGCGCGCAACGACGTCGACTTCCACCGCGGCACCTTCCGCGTCCGCGGGGACACGGTGGAGATCATCCCGATGTACGAGGAGCACGCCATCCGCGTGGAGTTCTTCGGCGACGAGATCGAGTCCATCTACACCCTCCACCCACTGACCGGGGAGATCATCCGGGAGGAGACCGAGATGTACGTCTTCCCGGCCTCCCACTACGTGGCCGGCGCGGACCGGATGGCCAGGGCCGTGAAGTCCGTCGAGGACGAGCTCGCCGCGCGGCTGCAGGAGCTGGAGTCGCAGAACAAGCTCGTCGAGGCCCAGCGGCTGCGCATGCGCACCACGTACGACCTCGAGATGATGGAGCAGATGGGCTACTGCAACGGCATCGAGAACTACTCGCTGCACATCGACGGCCGCCCGCGCGGCTCGGCGCCGCACTGCCTGATCGACTACTTCCCGGACGACTTCCTGCTGGTGGTCGACGAGTCCCACGTGACGATCCCCCAGATCGGGGGGATGTACGAGGGCGACATGTCCCGCAAGCGCACCCTCGTGGAGCACGGCTTCCGGCTGCCCTCCGCGATGGACAACCGGCCGCTGAAGTGGGACGAGTTCCTGGAGCGGATCGGCCAGACCGTCTACCTCTCCGCCACCCCGGGCAAGTACGAGCTGTCCCAGGCGGACGGCTACGTGGAGCAGATCATCCGGCCCACCGGGCTGGTCGACCCCGAGGTCATCGTCAAGCCCACCAAGGGCCAGATCGACGACCTGCTCGACGAGATCAACGTGCGGGTGGAGCGCGACGAGCGGGTGCTCGTCACCACGCTGACCAAGCGGATGGCCGAGGACCTGACCGAGTACCTCATGGAGCACGGGGTCCGGGTGCAGTACCTGCACTCCGACGTCGACACCCTCCGGCGCGTGGAGCTGCTGCGCGAGCTGCGGATGGGCACGTTCGACGTCCTGGTGGGCATCAACCTGCTCCGTGAGGGCCTGGACCTGCCCGAGGTGTCCCTCGTGGCCATCCTCGACGCGGACAAGGAAGGGTTCCTGCGCTCCACGACCTCCCTGATCCAGACGATCGGCCGCGCCGCCCGCAACGTCTCCGGCCAGGTGCACATGTACGCGGACCGGATCACCGACTCGATGGCCACGGCCATCGAGGAGACCAACCGGCGCCGGGAGATCCAGGTGGCCTACAACACCGAGCACGGGATCGACCCGCAGCCGCTGCGCAAGAAGATCGCGGACATCACCGACCAGCTCCAGCGCGAGGAGGAGGACACCCGGGAGCTGCTGGCCCGGCGGGCGGCCGCCGGGAAGAAGACCGCCCCGACCGCGGGCCAGGGCGGGCGGGACGCGGTGGCGGCCGCGGAGCAGAAGCTGCGCCGGGACGGGGTCGCCGCCGCCCCGGCGGAGGACCTGGTGGACCTCATCGCGCAGATGACCGAGCAGATGCAGGCCGCCGCCGCCGAGCTGCAGTTCGAGCTCGCCGGCCGGATCCGCGACGAGCTCGCGGACCTGAAGAAGGAGCTGCGGCAGATGCAGCAGGCGGGGCACGCCTGAGCCCGTCCCCGCCGGCAAGCATGACCCGCGGTGACCCCGGTTCCCGGCGATCTCCCAGGTTGGGGTAGAGTGCTCCCCGCGTAGGGGAGTATCCCTCAGCGCTGCGATCGTCAGCACGCCGGGCAACGGAGCCGGGCCGGTCGCAGCGGCCGCACCTCGGCAGCCGGGCCCGGAGCCCGCCGGGAGCGGCGGAGAGACTTGCGGCTCATCGTGATGCCCCGGTCCGCCCCGCTCCCCGGACGACGCCGGCCCGCGGGCTCACCCATCTCCAAGCGAAAGAACTCGCGTGCACACACAGCTACCCGCGTGGTTCGAGATCGGCTCCTTCGTCGTTCTCGGCTGCATTCTTCTCTTCGACCTGATCATGGTCGCCAAGCGCCCGCACGAGCCCTCCATGAAGGAGGCCGGCACCTGGGTGGGCATCTACGTGGCCCTCGCCCTCGTGTTCGCGGGCCTGATGTTCGTCTTCGCCGGCGCCGAGCAGGGCACCCAGTTCGTGGCGGGCTGGATCACCGAGTACAGCCTGAGCATCGACAACCTGTTCGTGTTCATCGTGATCATGGCCCGCTTCTCCGTGCCCCGGAAGTACCAGCAGGAGGTGCTGATGGTGGGCATCATCATCGCGCTGGTCCTGCGCGGGGTGTTCATCCTGCTGGGCGCCACGATCATCGCGAACTTCTCCTGGGTCTTCTACCTGTTCGGCGTCTTCCTGCTCTGGACCGCCTACCAGCAGGCCAAGGACGACGGCGAGGACGAGGCCGAGGAGAACGGGCTCATCCGCCGCCTGCGCACCGTGGTCCCCATGACGGAGCACTACGACGGCAACAAGCTGCGCACCACGGTGGCCGGCAAGCGCGTGTTCACCCCGATGCTCGTGGTGTTCGTGACCATCGGCGTGACCGACCTGATGTTCGCCTTCGACTCCATCCCCGCGATCTTCGGGCTCACCCAGAGCCCGTTCATCGTCTTCACCGCCAACATCTTCGCCCTCATGGGCCTGCGCCAGCTCTACTTCCTGCTCGGCGGGCTGATGGAGCGGCTGATCTACCTCAAGCACGGCCTGTCGCTGATCCTGGCGTTCATCGGGGTCAAGCTCATCCTGCACGCCATGCACGAGAACGAGGTGCCGTTCATCAACGGCGGCGAGCACATCGCCTGGGCCCCGGAGATCCCCACGTTCGTCTCCCTGGGCGTGATCGTGGCCATCATCGCGGTCGCCACGATCGCGTCGATGCTCAGCCCCAAGGGCCGCTCCGCCCACGCGGCGGCGGAGCTGCACCGGGCCATCGAGACGTACCGCAACCCGGGCGAGGACACCAGCACCGGCCAGATGCGCGCGGTGCAGGCGGACCTCGTGCTGAAGTACCACGCCGCCGCGGCGGCCGCCGAGCGCTCCTCCGTGGAGCTGCCGGACCTCGCCGAGCACACCGGCAAGTCGGTCGAGGAGCACCGGGCCGAGAGCGGCACGGCGTCGTCCAACCCCCACCGGGCGGCCGGGCGCTGAGCCCTCCGGCCCCGGGGAGACCGGTCCCGCGGGGCCGGTGAGCACTGCGCAGGGCCCGTACCGCCGACCGGCGGTACGGGCCCTGCGCGCAGGTCCGCCCGGATGGCTGTATAGACTGGGCCCAGCCTAGGGGAGTATCCCTCAGCGCTGTGGACGTCAGCACGTCGGGTCCCCGGACCCGGCCGGACGCAGCGGCCGGACCCAGCGCGGCGCACCCGAACGGTGCGGCGCGCACGGCGGAGAGACTTACGGCTGTCCCGTACCCGACCCCCGAAAGCAGAACCATGGAAGTCTCACTCACCGTCTGGATCATCACGATCGCGGCCATCGTCGGCCTGCTCCTCTTCGACTACGTGTTCCACGTGCGCAAGGCGCACGAGCCCCAGCTGAAGGAAGCCGCGATCTGGTCGGCGATCTACGTGGGCCTCGCCCTCCTGTTCGGCCTGTACGTCCTGATCGAGTGGGGTGGTCGCTACGCCGGGGAGTACTACGCCGGGTACATCACCGAGAAGGCGCTGTCCGTGGACAACCTCTTCGTCTTCCTCATCATCATGGCCTCCTTCAAGGTGCCGCGGGAGGACCAGCAGAAGGTGCTGCTGTTCGGCATCACCTTCGCCCTCATCGCCCGCACCGCCCTGATCTTCGTGGGTGCGGGGCTGATCAACCAGTTCGCGTGGGTGTTCTACCTCTTCGGCCTGATCCTGCTGCTCACCGCCGGCTCGCTCATCAAGGGCGAGCTCTCCGAGTCCGCCCACGACGAGGCGGACAACTTCGTGGTCCGCCTGGCCAAGCGCTTCATCCACACCACGGACCACTACGACGGCGACAAGCTCTTCACCATCCACAACGGCAAGCGGGCGATGACCCCGATGCTGCTGGTCATGGTGGCCATCGGCGGCACCGACGTCCTGTTCGCGCTGGACTCGATCCCGGCGATCTTCGGCCTGACCCAGCAGACCTACCTGGTGTTCACCGCCGTGGCGTTCTCCCTGATGGGCCTGCGCCAGCTGTACTTCCTCATCGACGGGCTGCTGGACCGGCTCATCTACCTCTCCTGGGGCCTGGCCATCATCCTGGGCTTCATCGGGATCAAGCTCATCCTGCACGCCCTGCACGAGAACAACCTGCCGTTCATCAACAACGGCGAGCACGTGGAGGTCGTCGAGGTCAGCATCGCCCTGTCCCTCACCGTGATCGTGGGCGTGCTGGTCCTCACGGTCCTGGCCTCCCTGTTCAGCCCCAAGGGCCGGGCGCTGCGCGTGCTCAACGGCCTGCAGACCGTCGCCGAGCAGTACGTCACCCTGCCGCAGGACGCCTCCCCGGAGGAGCGGCGCAAGCTCGCCGACAAGGCCGCCAGGTACCAGCGGCAGATGCCCAAGATCTCCGACAAGCACCGCGAGGAGCTGCTCGAGTCCGAGAAGCACTTCCACGACCTGCTGGACCGGGCCCGCGGCAAGCACCGCGAGTTCGAGCGCACCGGGGTGGCCCCGGAACCCGACGTGGTCCCGACCCCGGAGGCCGAGGCCGTCCACGGCGCCCACGCGGAGACGCAGGACGCCGCCGGCACCACCACCCCGGACGCCCCGCGGGGCGGGAGCACCGGCCGCTCCTCCTGACCCGGCGCCCGACCACGGAGGCCCCCACCCGCTCGCGCGGATGGGGGCCTCCTCCGGTCCCGGGACCGGTCCCCGGCGCGGACGCTCAGCGCCCCGTCTCGGTGACCGGCCCCACGTTGTCCACGATCACGGCGGGGAAACCGTCCTCGTCGGAGGCGCGCAGGTCGATGCGGGCGTTGATGCCCCAGTCGTGGTGGCCGTCGGGGTCGTCGAAGACCTGCACCACGGTCCAGTACCCGTCCAGGCCCTCGGGCCGCTCGTCGATGCGCACCAGGCCGGGCCCCCGGGACTGGGGGTCCGTGTAGATGTCCTCGTGCTCCTCGAAGTAGGCGTCCATGGCGTCCGCCCACCGGTCCCGGTCCCAGCCGTGCGCGCCGTCCAGGGCCCCGAGCACCTTGTCCTTCTCGTCGGCGAACAGCTCCACCCGCTGGAACAGCGCGTTGCGGACCATGACCCGGAACGCCCGCGGGTTGGACGTGATCACCGGGGGCTGCTCGTCGATGAGCTCCTCGAGGGAGTCCGCGGAGGTGCCCATGGGGGACTCCTCGCCGGCGGCGAGCTTCTCCCACTCGTCCAGCAGCGAGTTGTCGGTCTGCCGGATGAGCTCGCCCAGCCACTCGACCAGGTCCTCGAGGTCCTCGCGCAGCAGGTCCAGCGGCACGGTCTGGCGCAGGGCCTTGTAGGCGTCGGAGAGGTAGCGCAGCAGGATCCCCTCGGAGCGGGCCAGGCCGTAGAACTGCACGTAGTCGCCGAAGGTCATCGCCCGCTCGTACATGTCCCGGACCACCGACTTCGGGGTCAGCTCGAACTGGGCCACCCACGGGGCCCCGGTGCGGTAGGTCTCGAAGGCCTGCGTCAGCAGCTCCTCGAGGGGCTTGGCGTAGCTGACCTCCTCGAGCTCCTTCATCCGCTCCTCGTAGTCCAGCCCCTCCGCCTTCATCGCGGCCACGGCCTCCCCGCGGGCCTTCTTCTCCTGCATGTTCAGCACCTGGCGCGGCTTCTCGAGGGTGGCCTCGATGACGGAGACGACGTCGAGCGCGTAGCCGGGGGCCTCCCGGTCGAGCAGGGTCAGGGCGGCCAGCGCGAAGGGGGACAGCGGCTGGTTCAGCGCGAAGTTCTCCTGCAGCTCCACGGTCAGCCGCCAGGTGCGGCCCTCCTCGTCCGGGGTGTCCAGCTTCTCGACGACGCCGGCGGCCCGCAGCTCCTTGAGGATCCCGATCGCCTGCCTGAGCAGGGCGCGCTGGCGCTGCCGCGTCTCGTGGTTGTGCGTCAGCAGGTGCCAGGCGGCCAGCACCGGGTCCCCGGGCCGCTGCAGCAGGTTGAGCAGCATCGAGTGGGTCACGGTGAAGGAGGAGCTCAGGGGCTCGGGCTCCGAGGCCACGAGGGTCTCGAACGTCGGCTTCCCCCACGAGACGAAGCCCTGCGGCGGCTTCTTCTTCACGACCTGCCGCAGCTTCTTCTGGTCGTCGCCGAACTTCGCGTGGGCCTTCTTCATGGCCTTGGTGTTCTCGATGACGTGCTCGGGCGCCTGCACCACCACGGTGCCCGCGGTGTCGTAGCCGGCCCGCCCGGCCCGTCCGGCGATCTGGTGGAACTCCCGGGCGTTGAGCCGGCGGGTGCGCTCGCCGTCGAACTTGGACAGCGCCGTGATGACCACGGTGCGGATCGGCACGTTGATGCCCACCCCGAGGGTGTCCGTGCCGCAGATGACCTTGAGCAGGCCGGTCTGGGCGAGCTGCTCCACGAGCCGGCGGTACTTGGGCAGCATCCCGGCGTGGTGGACCCCGATGCCGTGGCGGACCAGCCGGTTGAGCGTCTTGCCGAAGCCGGCCGAGAAGCGGAACCCGGCGATGAGCTCCCCGATCCGCTCCTTCTCCTCCTTGGACAGCACGTTGACGGACATCAGGTTCTGGGCCTGGTCCATGGCCTGCAACTGGGAGAAGTGCACCACGTAGACGGGCGCCTGGTTGGTGCTCAGCAGCTCCTCGAGGGCCTCGTGGATCGGGTCCTCGGACCAGTAGTGGTGCAGCGGGATCGGCCGCTCGGCCGAGGAGACCGTCGTCGTCGGCCGCCCGGTGAGCTCCGTGATGCCCTCCTCGAAGCGGGCCACGTCCCCCAGAGTGGCGCTCATGAGCAGGAACTGCGCCTGCGGCAGCTCCAGCAGCGGCACCTGCCACGCCCAGCCGCGCTGCGGGTCGGAGTAGAAGTGGAACTCGTCCATCACCACGGGACCCACGTCCGCGTCCCGGCCCTCGCGCAGGGCCACGTTGGCGAGGATCTCCGCGGTGCAGCACACGATGGGGGCGTCCGCGTTGACGGCGGAGTCCCCGGTGACCATGCCGACGTTCTCGGCGCCGAAGATCTCCACCAGGGAGAAGAACTTCTCCGAGACGAGGGCCTTGATCGGGGCGGTGTAGTAGGAGCGCTGCCCCGCGGCGAGTCCGGCGAAGTGGGCCGCGACCGCCACGGTCGACTTCCCGGACCCGGTCGGGGTCGCCAGGATCACGTTGGACCCGCTCGCGAACTCCAGGACGGCCTCGTCCTGGGCAGGATAGAGCTCCATGTCCCGGGAGGCGATCCAGCCGAGGAACCCCTCGTACATCTCGTCCCCGGACAGCGGGTTGGAGGCGAAGTCGCCGCGGTAGTACGGGTGGCCCGGGGTGCCGAGCTCGGGGGAGAGGGCTTCGAGGAGTTTCATCGCCCCCAGCTTATCCGCGCGCCCGCCGGCCACCGGGCGGGCGCAGCTCCTCCGAGCGCTCCCACCTCCGCAGCGTCGCCTCCCGCGGAGCCCACCACAGCACCGCGGCCCAGCCGAGCAGGGCCGCGGCGGCCCCCGCGCCGGGCCGGTCGGTCAGCGCCCCGACGGCCCCCAGCACCGCGGCCGCGGTGAGCCCCGCGGCGCCGGCCACCAGCGCGGCCCAGCCCGGGCGCAGGAACCCGGCGAGGACCAGCGCCCCGAGTGCGGCCCCGGCGGCGGCCACCACGAGCAGCGCCGGTCCGCCGCCGGGCCGGACGGCCACCGGGTCCGCCACGACCAGGACGACGAGCGCCCACCCGGCCACGGCGAGCAGCACCACGCCGGCCGCGCGCACCACCTCGTCCACGGGCTCCCGTCCCGGCACCCGCAGCGCCACGGCGGCGGCGCAGCGCTCGAGCCCGAGCACCCCCGCCAGCAGCAGCAGGACCAGCGCGGTCCGGCCCGTCGTCGCGGCGGCCGCCGCCGGGAGCAGCAGCGCGGCCGCGGCGGCGCCGCAGCACCCCGCCCGGCGCAGGGCGGCGTCCCGGGCGGCGCCGGCGTCCGCGAGCGCCGCGGGCGGCGAACCACCGGCCGCCTCCAGGGCGCGGGACCACCCCCGGTGCGCCCGGTGCACCGTGCGCAGCAGGGCGGCGGCCAGCAGCCCGGCTCCGGCGCCGGCGAGGACGAGCTCCCCGGCGCGGCCGCCCGGGTCCGGCGCCCCGAGCAGCCCGAGGGCCACGGCGGCCGCCACGAACCCGAGCGCGGCGCGGACGGGGGCGAGCAGCAGGGGGACGAGGACCAGGACGGGCTGCGCCAGGAACAGCAGCAGCTCCCACACCCCGCGCGGCAGGTCCGGCGTCCCGGCCAGCGCGCGGCCGAGCACCCGCAGCCCGCGCGAGGCCAGCGAGATCCGGTAGCCCGGGGCGAGCCGGGCCAGCCCGTCCGCACCGGCCCCCAGGGTGGCCAGGGCATGCTGCCGGTCGCCGCCGCCGAGCTCGTCCAGCAGGCTCTCCTGCAGCGCAGCAGCGGACTCCCGCGCGGGGTCCTCCCGCGTCGGCCGGTGCGGTGCCGGCTCCGACGCGGCCGGGGCTCCGCTGCTCCCGCGGGGGTCCGTCGTGGGCTCGGAGCGTGCGGGCAGCGTGCGGAGGAAGGCCACCGCGCCGGCCGCGGCGTCGAGGCGGCCCCACCACCAGTCGTTGGCGCGCCAGTCGGCGGCGAGGAAGCCGCGGAAGTTGAACAGCCCGGCGCCGGCGAGCTTGTCCCGCGCGGGGAGCCGCCCGGCGTCGGGGGCCAGGATCCGGCGCAGCTCGTCGTCGGTGACGCCGGGGCGCCCCGAGGCGTCGAGGGCGCGCTGCAGCCGCTGCCGCGCCCAGGCGCGCGGCAGCGGCCCGAGCGCCGCGGGCCGGGCGGGTGCGCCGTCCCCGCGGATCTCCCCGTAGCTGATGCCGGAGACCGGCGTGGGGATCCCGGCCGCCGCGAAGAGCGGGGGCAGGTCCGCGGCGGCCGGCACCGGCCCGGAGACGGGGACGGCGGACCAGGGGGACTCGCGCCAGAGGGTGCTCGGACCCGCCTCCCGCGGGGCGCCGGGTGACGCGCCGGGCTCACCGTCCTCGCTGTGGTCGGCCCCCATCTGCGCCATCTGCGCCTGGACGGCGGCGTGGGCGCCGCGCAGCGCGGCCACGGCGGCGTCGAGCTCCCGCCAGGCCGCCTCCCCGGTGCCGGGCGCCGGGGAGGCGGCCTCCAGCCAGACGGGAACCGCTGCCGTGACCGGGGCCCCCGGCTCCTCGCAGACCTCCAGCACCGTCGCGAACAGTCCGTCCCGCGCGTGCCCGGCCGCGGCCAGCGCCCGGTACGCGACGGCCCGGGCGGGCGCCGGGTCGAAGCCGGCCGGCGGGACCGGGCCGGGCCCCGAGTCGAGCAGCAGGGACTCGAGGAAGCGCACCCACGCGAGCACGCAGGACGCGGCGTCGGCCAGCGCCTGCGGGCCGCGCAGCACGGCCGTGGCGTCCGGGACCGTCAGCGGCCCGCGGGACAGGGCGTCGTAGCGCCCGGCGAGCTCCTGCCGCAGCGGCTCGAGCTCGGCCGCGCCCCGGGCGTGCACCTCCTGGCGCCGGGGGAGCGTGGAGGCCAGCTGCCACTGCGCGGGCCGGGTCAGCAGGCGGGCCAGCAGCGCGGCGTCCGCCCGGGCCCGGTAGCGCACGTACGCCCGGCGCCGGTCCTCCCGCGAGGCCGGGTCCCAGGCGACGGGCAGGGCGGCGAGGGGGTGCAGCCGCCCGTCGGCGACCAGCCGGTCGTCCCGGCGGTCGGCGAGGGCCAGGACCTCGTCCTCGCCCGTCTCCCGCCGGCGCAGCCGGGTGACCGTGGCCCCGAGCGTGCGGACCAGGCGCGGCAGGTCCAGGTCGCCGGCGCGGACCTCCTGCGGGGCGGGCGGGTCCGGGTCGAGGTAGAGCAGGCAGCGGTCGGCGTGCCGCAGCGAGGTCCGGGTCCCGGCGGCCGCCACGGCCCGGTCGATGGGGATGTTGTCGAAGACCCCGCCGTCGATCACCCGGAAGGGCAGCCCCTCCGGGCCCCGGTGGGCCGAGAAGGCGTGGCTGAGGTCCGGGCGGGGGAACCCGACGAGCCGCCCCGCGGTCGGCGCCGACCACACGGCGGCGGGTTCGAACGCGCCGGGGAACGACGACGTCGCGCGGGCCGCGTAGGCCAGGCGGGCCAGGGAGGCGGCGCGGTGGCCGGCCTCCTCGGGCGTTCCCCCGGGCGCCCCGGGACGTGCGGGAATGTCGTTGCCCAGCGGGGGAGCGGGGCAGCCCGGTTCCGGGGAGGAGAAGTGGAACCCGCCGCGGCCCTCCGCCGCGCCGCTGTGGAAGGACGGGTCGCTGTCCAGCACGGTCGCGGACAGGTCCACGGACACGTGCTCGGCCACCAGGTCCGGGTGGTGCCCCGGGTCTCCGTGCACGGTGGCGAGCAGCTCCTGCACGCGCGGCCACAGGTAGGCGTCGCCCTGGAGCAGCGAGTCGACCGGTGCCCGCCCCAGCGGGCGCAGGAGCCGGTCCAGCGCCGCGTGCTCCTGCCACAGCAGGCCCAGGGCGCCCAGCCCGGTCCCGGCCCGCTGCGCCACGGCGTGCACCACGCTGTTCAGCCCGCCGGCACTGGCCCCGGCGAGAAGGTCGAACTCCACCCGGTCGTAGCCCGCGTCCGCGAGCAGCCCGGCGTACACCCGGGCGCGCTCGGCCGTGTGCGGATCGGGCTGCGCCGAGGGCTGCAGCAGCACGGCGTGCAGCCCGCCCGCCGGGTCCCGGTGGATCCGGATCCGGCGCAGCAGGTCCAGCTCCGCGACCGCCCCGCCGATCCACACCGCCAGGCTGACCCCGCCGCGCATGGCCAGGGCGAACCGGAGGGTGCGCCCGAAGGCGGGCGGCTGTCCCGCGGTGACCTCGGCCGGCCGCCGGTCGGGCGGCAGGACGGTCAGCCGCAGCCCGGCACCCGGTGCGCGCTCCTCCGGGTGCGCCCCGGCCCGTTCACCCGGCACGGGCGGCTCGGTCGGCACGGCCGGCTCAGCCGGCAAGGGCCGCGAACGCCCGTTGGGGGCCGGGACGGCGGGTGAGCCCGAGCCGCAGCTCCTCGAGCAGCCCCCGGCCCCCGTGCCCGTCGTCGAGCAGCGCGGCCGTGGCCTCGTGGATCTCGGCGGCGGTGACCGCGTTGGGGTCGAGCACGGTGCCCAGCCCCGCCGTCTCCAGGGCGGCCGCTCCGGCGAACTGGTCCGTGGACAGGGGCAGCAGCAGCAGTGGCACCCCGGCCGTGAGCGCCTCGGTGACGCTGTTGTTGCCGCCGTGCGAGATCGCCGCGCGCGCCCGGCGCAGCAGGGTCACCTGGGGCAGGGAGCCGCGCACGAGCCAGTCCCCCGGCACCGGACCCAGGGCTGCGGGCGGCGTGGCGCCGGCGGCCAGGGCCACCCGGACGTCGAGGCCGCGCAGCGCCTCGGCCACGCGGGCGAGCACGTCCCCGCGCACCGAGAGGAAGCTGCCGAGGCTGACGTAGACGACCGGGCGGTCCGAGGCGGCCAGCCACGCGGTCACCTCGGGGTCCTCGGACTCCTCCCGCACGGCCGAACCCAGGAACGTGTGCTCGGGCAGCCGGCGGGTCCGGGAGTCGTCGTGGAGCTCGCCCGGGTAGTTGAGCAGCAGGTCGTCACCGGTCTCCGCGAACGCGTCCGCGCTCGCGGGAGCGCCCGGGGCGAGCTGCTGCAGCGCGTCGTTCCACTGCTGCGTGAACTCGTCCCGCACGGCCGAGCACAGCCGGTGCAGGGCCGCCAGCTCCGCGGGGGCCGGGCGCAGCCGGCCGGGCCAGGCCGGCGGGTGCCCGTACACCTCGTCCGCCACGGTCAGGGCGGAGGGGTGACCCAGCACCACGTCGGCGTGCCGGACGCCGCTGCCGGTGAGCGCCAGGCGGGCGCTGAACGCCAGGTGGTCCACGATCACCCGGTCCGGGCGCACCCGCTCCACCACGGCCTGCACGCGCCGGGCCGTGCCCAGCGGGTCCCACAACAGGTCGTCGCGGCGGGCCCGGGCCTGGAAGGACAGGGTCTCCACGGGCCCGCGCCGGGTCGCGGCGAAGAACCCGCGCAGCGCGTCGTCCTCCCCGGCCGGCTGCTCCTCCGCCCGGATCACCCCGGGGTTGGACCCGCGCCCCAGCGGCAGCAGCTCCACGTCGTAGCCGAAGTCCCGGGCCAGGGGCGCCGTCGCCGGGCCGGTGGCCACGACCACCCGCTGCCCGGCGTCGCGCCAGGCGGTGGCCAGGGTGGCGAGGGGGAAGAGGTGGGACGCGTAGTCCGGGCTGATGACGAGCAGGGTCACGGAGTGGGGCTCCTGTCGGTGACGGGGGCCGCGACGCGGCCGTAGACGGCGGTGAGGGCCTGCGCCATGCCCTCGATGCTGAAGCGCTCGCGCACGGTGGCGTACGCGGCCGCGGCGGCGTCCTCGGCGCCGGGGCCGGCGGCGAGGTCCAGGGCGCGGGCGGCGCCCCGGGACAGGGCGGCGGGGTCGCGGGTGTCGACGAGGACCCCGGTCACGCCCTCCTGCACGAAGGTCGCGGGCCCGCCGGCCGCGGGCGCCACCACGGGCAGGCCGCCGGCCAGCGCCTCGACGAGCGCGACCCCGAACTCCTCCTTCACGCTGGCGCACACGTAGGCGCCCCGGGCGGCGGCGAGCCCGGGCCGGCCCCGGCGCACCGCGGCGAGCCAGACGGCCACGGTGCCGTGGGGCCGGTGACCGGCCAGGAGCAGGCCGCGGGCGGCGGCCTGTGCGCGCGGCACGGCGGCGTCGATCCGCGCCAGCTGCTCGCGCTCGTCCACCGAGGGGTGCGCGAGGTTCCCGCCCACGACGAGCAGGTTGCAGCGGGCGCGCAGCCGCTCGTCGC
The DNA here is from genome assembly GCF_001580365.1 of Kocuria turfanensis. Classification (NCBI taxonomy): domain Bacteria; kingdom Bacillati; phylum Actinomycetota; class Actinomycetes; order Micrococcales; family Micrococcaceae; genus Kocuria; species Kocuria turfanensis. The sequence goes on from NZ_CP014480.1 coordinate 226,339, forward strand.
CGGCCCAGGCCTCGACCAGGTCGGCCGTGCCCTTGACCCGGTGCAGGCGACCGACCGTGACGAGCAGCGGCAGGCCGCGCCGCTCGGCCGGAAGGCCGGTCAGGACGGCGTCGAGCTCCTCGAGCTCCCGCCCCGTGCCCGCCCCGGCCTGCGCGGCCGCCCGGTCCACCGAGCCCAGGTCGATGCCCTCCGGCACCACGGTGCACCGACCGGGCGCGTCCGGGTCCAGGCCCAGCAGCACACGGGCGTCCCGGGCCAGGTCCGGGCGGGGGAACAGCACCAGGTGCTCCGCGCCGGCGGCGAGGTCGGCGAGCAGGCGCACCCGGAACCACAGGTGCTCCACGGCGTCGGCGGCCCCGAAGCCCGCCCGGGTGAGGGTGCCGGCCGCCTCCCGGGCGGCGACCAGCGCGTGCGGGTCGGGGGCCATGGTCAGCACCCGGGGGATGCCCTGCTCCGCAGCCACGGCCGCGGCGGCCAGCGAGCCGACGTCGGCCATCCGCAGGTGCACGACGTCCACGGGGCCCGCCGCCCACAGCGCGCGCCGCAGGCCGCGCTCCGCGGCGACCCGCCGCGGCCAGGCGTCGGCCAGGGGCACCGGGGCGCCCTGGAACGGTACGACGCCGAAGACGTGCCCCGGCCCGGCCAGCCGGGGCAGGGCGGCCCGGGCCTCGTCGTGGCTGCCCCGCGAGACGGTGACCACGCGCACCACCCCGGTGCCGTGCTGGGTGCGGTGGGCCGCGAGGGCGTCGCCGAGCTGGGCGAGCAGGGTGGCGATCCCGCCGTTGTCCCCCCGCCCGGAGAAGGTGAGGTCCCGGTCGATCTCCGCGTGCAGGAACGCCTGCAGCACGGTGCGGCCGGTCCCGGCCGGCGGGGAAGCGGCCGGTCCCGCCGCCAGGTCCGCCCGGGCCAGCCGGGCGACCGGAGCCAGGGCCCCGCCCGACCGCGCGCACTCGGCGGCGAGGTCGACGAGCCCGGGAACGCCCTCCGGGTCCTCGTGGTGGCGCTCGACCAGGGCCTCCAGGGCGGCCCCGCGCACCGCGTGGTCCTCGGCGGGGTCGCCGGCCAGCGCCCGGAGCAGCCCGGTGGCGCCGGAGCCGGGCACCAGGCCCACGGTCTCGGTGAGGCGGGCGCGGGCGCCGGGTTCGGAGGTGCCTGCGAGGGCGTGGTCGAGCGCGTCGCTCACGGGGTCCCCGGCGGCGGACGCCCAGGCCTGCAGGGTGCGCTGGGCCAGCATGCCGGGGAAGCCGCCTCCGGCGACGAGATGGGCCAGGACGGGCACGGCCCGGACGACCGGGGGCCGCCCCACGAGCGACCAGACCGTGTGCTCCCGCACCCAGGGCCTGGCGTCGTCCAGCAGGGCGGTGAGCAGCGTGTCGGGCCGGGCCCCGGGCACCGCGGCCAGGGCGTGGACGGCGGCGAGCACGGCGAGCTGGTCCTCGCCCCGGCGGATCTCCTGCACCAGCACCGACAGGGCCGCCTCCGGCTCCTCCCGGGCGGCGGTCACGAGGGCGTCGGCGCGGCGGATGCCGTCGAGGATCGTGGGGGCGGTCCGCACGGCGGTCAGGGCGGCCTGCGAGCGCGCGCCGGTGCGCCCCGCGGTGGTGTCCGGTGCGCAGGGCGCGACGAAGGTCATGCGCTCACGCTAACCGACGGCGGCGGGCCGCCGGGGCCGGGGCGAGGGATTCTCAGGATTCTGGGAGCCGGCGGGCGGCCCGGGCGTCGGCCCGGCGGCAGACCAGGCCGAAGACGGCCCCGGAGAGGTTGTGCCACACGGAGAAGACCGCCCCGGGCAGGGCCGCCAGCGGGTTCATGTACTGGGCGGCGAGGCCGGCGGCCAGCCCGGAGTTCTGCATGCCCACCTCCACCGCAATGGTCCGCCGCGCCGCGGGCGGGAGGCCCGTCAGGGTGCCCACCAGGTGGCCCAGGGTCAGGCCGAGGACGTTGTGCAGGGCCACGGCCGCGAGCACGAGCAGGCCCGCCTCCACGATGCGGTCCGCGCTGGCCGAGACGACGATCGCCACGATGAGGGAGATGGCCGCGACGGAGACCCAGGGCAGGACGGGCAGCGCGCGCCGGACCAGCCCCGGCAGCAGCAGCCGCACGGCCAGGCCCAGGACCACGGGCACGAGCACGATCCGGGTGATCGACCACGCCATGGCCCCACCGTCCACCGGGAGGTACTGCCCGGCCAGCCAGAGGGTCAGCAGCGGCGTGAGCAGGGGAGCCAGCAGGGTCGAGATCGACGTCATCGCCACCGACAGGGCCACGTCCCCCCGGGCCAGGTAGGCCACCACGTTCGACGCGGTGCCGCCCGGGGCGCAGCCGACCAGGATCACGCCGGCGGCGAGCTCCGGCGGCAGCCGGAGCAGGAACACCACGAGGAGGGCGATCAGGGGCATGACCACGTACTGGGCGGCGACGCCCAGCAGCACCGGCAGCGGGCGCCGGGCCACCAGGGCGAAGTCCACCGGGCGCAGGGTCAGGCCCATCCCGAACATGACCAGGCCCAGGAGCGGATTGATCCACCCGGACAGCCCGCTCACCGCCCCGGGAGTCAGGAAGCCGACGAGTCCGCCGGCGAGGACGAGGAGAGGAAAGAGCAGGACGGCGACATAGGCGCTGCGGTCGGGGGCGGCAGCCTGGGTGGTGGTGCCGGGGCCGGCGTTCACCATCCCCGGGCGCGCCACTCGTCGAGGTGCGGGCGCTCGGCCCCCAGCGTGGTCGGCCTGCCGTGGCCGGGGTGGACGATCGTGTCGTCTTCGAAGCGGTCGAAGATCCGCTCGGTCACGTCGTCGAGGAGCTGCCGGAAGTCCTCCGGGCTGTTCGTCTTGCCGACGCCGCCGGGGAAGAGGGAGTCGCCGGAGAAGACGTGCGCCGGTCCCTGCGGATCGCGGTAGACCAGGGCGATCGAGCCGGGCGTGTGCCCGCGCAGGCCGATCACCTCCAGGTCGAAGCCGTCGAACTCGGCGGTGTCCCCGTCCTCGAAGGTGAGGTCCATGGGGACGGCGATGTCGGCCTCGTCGTCGGCGCCGCAGGCGGTCATCGCCTCGGAGCGGGAGCGGACCTCGTCGAGGGCGCGCACGTGGTCCCAGTGCGAGTGCGTGGTGATGATGAGCTGGAGGTTGCCGTACGTCTTGGAGCAGTCGCCGTTGCCGGCGCCCACGAGCCCGGCGATGGCGCGGGGGTCGTCCGCGGCGTCGATGAGCACCTGGGTGCCCTCGTCCTTCGAGGTGAGGAGGTAGACGTTGTTGTCCATCTCGCTCACGGAGATCCGGCGGATCGTGACCTCGGCGAGGTCGGTGACCTCCGTCTTCGATGCGATCATGAGGACGAAGGTACGCCGGAGTCCAATGACTCGCCAGTCGGGCCTGCTGCGGGCGCTCGCGGCGGCCGATCCGCGCCCGGGCGTGACCGTTGCCACCTCGCCGGCTCTTGTGGACCGCCGACCACCCTCGTATAGTTGCGTGCGGCAACAAATTATCAGGAGCGGCGAGCGCACCGCGCCTGCATCGTCCACCGAGGTGGACCTGTGAGCAGCGGGGGAGCGCGGACCGGGTGCTCCGTCGTCGTTGCCGCCCCGCACGTCCCCGATCCCCGGAGGAGCCCCGTTGCCCGTCTCCCACGACACCGCCGTGGAACTGGTGCGCGACCTGCTGGAGCTGCAGCGGGTCATGAAGCGCGTGACCAAGACTGACGCCGGCCAGCGCCGACTCAACCCGACGGCGATCGCCCTGCTCTACTACCTCGACAGCAACGGGCCCCGCCGGGCCACCGTGATGGCCTCGGACACCGGCCTCGGCCCCTCGGGGCTGAGCCGCCAGCTGGCCGTCCTCGAGGGCGAGGGCCACGTGGAGCGCACCCCCGACCCGGACGACGGGCGCGCCGCGCTCGTCGCCATCACGGAGCGGGGCCGGGAACAGGTCCGGAGGGTGCTGGAGGAGGACGCGCAGCGTCTCGCCGGGCGGCTCGAGAACTGGGACGAGGAACAGGCCCGCGCCAGTCGTGGCGCCATCAACGAGATCACGACCGTCTTCCTGGACTCCCTCGGCGTGGAGCGCACCACCTCCTGCCGCGGGCCCGGGACCCCTCGGGGCGCCGGGCCGGCCACCGCCGGCCGGGCGACCCCGGATCACCGACAGCACGAGGAGGACACCGAGAGATGACCGCACCGCAGCCGGCCCCCGCACCGGGCGGAGGGACCGGCGCGTCCCACCGGGACGTGCTCCGCGCCCTCACCGGCATCCTCTCCGTGTTCTTCATGGCGATGGTCACCCTCACCATCATCGGCACGGCCCTGCCGGTGATCATGGCCGACCTCGGCGGGGACCAGACCTCGCTGTCCTGGACGGTCACCGGCACCCTGCTGGCCAACGCCGCGACGACACCCGTGTGGGGCAAGCTCGCCGACCTCTTCGACAAGAAGAAGCTGCTGCAGCTGTCCATCGTCATCTTCGTCCTGGGCTCGGCCATGGCAGGGCTGTCCCCGACCATCGAGTTCCTCATCCTGGCCCGCGTGGTCCAGGGCATCGCCATGGGCGGCATCATGGCCCTGGCGATGACGATCATGGGCACGATCATCCCGCCCCGGGAGCGCGGCCGCTACGCCGGCTACATGGGCGCCGTCATGGCCGTGGCCACCTCCGCCGGCCCGCTGCTGGGCGGCCTGATCGTCGACCTCTTCGGCTGGCGCTGGGTGTTCCTGATCCCGGCCCCGCTGGCGGTCCTGGCCGCGGTGCTGGTCCACCGCACGCTGCAGATCCCGCCGCAGGCCCCCCGGCGGGTGAGCATCGACTGGCTGGGCATCGCCCTGCTGATCGTCTCGGCCTCCTCGCTGCTGCTGTGGGTCTCCCTGGCCGGCCAGCCGGGCATGTTCGCGTGGGTCTCAGGCACCTCCGCGGCCCTCGTGGCGACCGCGCTCGTGGGCACCGTGCTGTTCGTGCTCGTCGAGCAGCGCGCCGCGGAGCCGGTGGTGCCCATCCGGGTGGTCACGGAGCGCACCACGGCGCTCGCCATCCTCGCGGCGATCGCCACCGGCGGGGCGATGTTCGCCTCGACCACCTATCTGGGCCAGTACTTCCAGCTGGGCCAGGGCTTCAGCCCCACCATGGCCGGGGTGCTCATGCTCCCGCAGGTCTTCGGCTCGCTCGTGGGCGCCACGGTCGCCGGGCAGCTGATCACCCGCTACGGGCGGTGGAAGATCATCCTGGTCGTGGCCGCGGTGCTGATGTCCACGGGCCTGTTCCTCGCCTCCACGCTCACGCACGACACCCCGCTGTGGGCCGTGAGCGTCTTCATCCTGCTCGTGGGCCTGGGCATCGGCGCGCTGAACCAGAACCTGGTCCTGGCCGTGCAGAACACGGTGGGGCTCAAGGACATGGGCGCGGCCTCCTCCTCGGTCGCGTTCTTCCGCACGATGGGCGGGGCCGTGGCGGTCGCGGTCTTCGGCGCCCTGATGAGCTCGCACCTGGCCGCCGAGCTCACGGCCCGCACCCGGGCCCAGGGCGGGGACCCCGCCGCCGTGGACTCCTCCACGATGGACCTGGACTCGCTGCCCGCCTCGGTGGAGGGCATCGTGCGGGAGGCCTACGGCACGGGCACCGGGCTGATCTTCCTGGTGGCCGCCCTCGCCTCCCTCGTGACGCTGCTGGCCGTGCTGCTGATCAAGGAGGTCCCGCTGCGCCGCACCGTGGACATCGTCGAGGTGGACCCGGAGACGGGCCAGCTCAAGGTCGTCACCCGCACCCTCGACGCCCGGGAGGTCCGGCGCCGGCAGCGCGAGGCCCGCTCCGCCGGGGACGAGCGGCCCGCGGGGGACGAGGCCGCCGCCACCCGGGACACCGGGGAGGACGGCGCCGCCGACCGCGTGCGCGAGGACACCTCCACCGGCCCCGTGGACCGGGTGTGAACCGGCCCACGGAGCCCGTGGTCATGTCCGGGCCCGGTACTAGAGTGGAGGGCGTGTCTGAGCCGATCCCCACGTCCACCCTGGTCCTGAACCCCGCCGACGAGCCCTCCGAGCCCGGCGCGGGCGCCGCCTCCGCCGCCGTGTCCAGGGCCACCCACAAGTCCGATCTCACCGAGATCGTGGTCCAGGGGGCGCGCGAGCACAACCTCGACAACGTCTCCCTGACCGTGCCCCGGGACGCGATGGTCGTGTTCACCGGCCTGTCCGGGTCGGGGAAGTCCTCCCTGGCGTTCGACACGATCTTCGCCGAGGGCCAGCGCCGGTACGTGGAGTCCCTGTCCTCCTACGCCCGGATGTTCCTGGGCCGGGTGGACAAGCCCGACGTCGACTTCATCGAGGGGCTGTCCCCGGCGGTGTCCATCGACCAGAAGTCCACCTCCCGCAACCCGCGCTCCACGGTCGGGACAATCACCGAGATCTACGACTACATGCGCCTGCTGTGGGCGCGCATCGGTCAGCCGCACTGCCCCGTGTGCGGGGAGCGGATCGAGAAGCAGACCCCGCAGCAGATCGTGGACCAGCTGCTGGAGATGCCGGAGAAGACCCGCTTCCAGGTCCTCGCCCCGGTGGTGCGGGAGCGCAAGGGCGAGTTCGCCGACCTGTTCCAGGAGCTCTCCGCCAAGGGCTTCTCGCGCGCCACCGTGGACGGGGAGACCGTCCAGCTCTCGGACCCGCCCAAGCTCAAGAAGCAGTACAAGCACACCATCGAGGTCGTCGTGGACCGCCTCGTGGTCAAGGAGGGCATCCGCCAGCGCCTGACCGACTCGGTCGAGACGGCACTGGGCCTCGCCGAGGGCCGCGTCGTCGTCGAGCTCGTGCCCCGCTCCGACGAGGAGATCGCCCACCCGCTGGAGCTGCGCCGCCCGTTCTCCGAGAACCTCGCCTGCCCCAACGAGCACCCGCTGCAGGCCGACGAGATCGAGCCCCGCTCCTTCTCCTTCAACGCCCCCTTCGGGGCGTGCCCGGAGTGCGACGGCATCGGCTCCCGCCTGGAGGTCGACGAGGACCTGGTGGTGCCCAACGCCGACCTCTCCCTGGTGGAGGGCGCCATCGCCCCGTGGTCGCTGGGCAAGGCGACCAGCGAGTACTGGAACCGGCTGCTCGCCGGGCTCGGCCAGGAGGTCGGCTTCGACCTCGTCACCCCCTGGGGCAAGCTGCCCGCCAAGGCGCGCAAGGCGATCCTGGAGGGCAAGGACTACCAGGTCACCGTGGCCTACCGGAACCGCTTCGGCCGGGAGCGCCGCTACACCCAGGGCTTCGAGGGCGTGATCGGCTACATCAAGCGCAAGCACGCCGAGACCGAGTCCGACCACGCCAAGGACCGCTACGAGCAGTACATGCGCCAGGTCGCCTGCCCCGCCTGCGACGGCGCGCGGCTGAACCCGACCATGCTCGCCGTGACGATCGGCGGGAAGAACATCGCCGAGACCACCCGCATGCCCATGCGCGAGGCCCACGAGTTCTTCCGCGACCTGCAGCTGAGCGCGCGGGACGCGAAGATCGGCGACCAGGTGCTCCGGGAGATCCAGGCCCGCCTGACGTTCCTCGTGGACGTGGGCCTGGACTACCTCAACCTGGAGCGCGCGGCCGCGACGCTCTCCGGCGGCGAGGCCCAGCGCATCCGCCTGGCCACGCAGATCGGCGCCGGGCTCGTGGGGGTGCTCTACGTCCTCGACGAGCCGTCCATCGGGCTGCACCAGCGCGACAACCGCCGGCTCATCGAGACCCTCACCAAGCTGCGGGACATGGGCAACACCCTGATCGTGGTCGAGCACGACGAGGACACCATCCGCGAGGCCGACTGGATCGTGGACGTCGGCCCCGGCGCCGGCGAGCACGGCGGGCGCGTGGTGCACTCCGGGACCTACGACGAGCTGCTCGCCAACGAGCGCTCCATCACCGCCGACTACCTCTCCGGGCGCAAGGCCATCGCGGTCCCCGCGCGGCGGCGGCCGGTGGACCGCAAGCGCATGCTCAAGGTCGTGGGCGCGCGCGAGAACAACCTCCAGGGCATCGACGTGGCGTTCCCGCTCGGCGTGCTCACCGCGGTCACCGGGGTGTCCGGGTCCGGCAAGTCCACCCTGGTCAACGACATCCTCTACACGTCGCTGGCCAACAAGCTCAACGGCGCCAAGCAGGTCCCGGGCCGGCACAAGCGGATCGACGGCGTGGACCAGCTGGACAAGGTCGTGCACGTGGACCAGAGCCCCATCGGGCGGACCCCGCGCTCCAACCCGGCGACCTACACCGGCGTGTTCGACCACATCCGCAAGCTCTTCGCCGAGACCCCCGAGGCGAAGGTGCGCGGCTACCAGGCCGGGCGGTTCTCCTTCAACGTCAAGGGCGGGCGCTGCGAGGCGTGCTCCGGCGACGGCACGATCAAGATCGAGATGAACTTCCTGCCCGACGTCTACGTCCCGTGCGAGGTGTGCAAGGGCGCCCGGTACAACCGGGAGACCCTCGAGGTGCACTACAAGGGACGCACCATCGCCGAGGTGCTGGAGATGCCCATCGAGGAGGCCGCGGAGTTCTTCAAGGCGTTCGGCCCGATCGCCCGGCACCTGAACACCCTCGTGGACGTCGGCCTCGGCTACGTCCGTCTCGGCCAGCCCGCCACCACCCTGTCCGGCGGCGAGGCCCAGCGGGTGAAGCTGGCCGCCGAGCTGCAGAAGCGCTCCAACGGCCGCTCCATCTACGTGCTCGACGAGCCCACCACCGGCCTGCACTTCGAGGACATCCGCAAGCTGCTGCTCGTGCTGCAGGGCCTCGTCGAGAAGGGCAACACGGTGATGACCATCGAGCACAACCTCGACGTCATCAAGTCCGCCGACTGGGTGGTGGACCTGGGGCCCGACGGCGGCTCCGGCGGCGGCCGGGTGGTCGCCGAGGGCACCCCCGAGCAGGTGGCCGGCAACGCGGACAGCCACACCGGACGGTTCCTCGCCGAGATCCTCGGCGAGCCGGCCGCGGGAGCCGCCCGATGACCGCGCCCGTGGTGCTCTGGGACCTCGACGGCACGCTCCTGGACCCGGCCGGGGCCATCACCGGGGGCATCGCCCGGGCGCTGGCCGAGCACGGGCACGCCGTGCCCCAGGACCTGCGCCGCTTCGTGGGCCCGCCCGTGGGCTGGTCCCTGCGGGCGTTCACCGACGTCCCGGAGGAGGAGATCCCGCGCGTGGTGGCCACCTACCGGGCCCGGTACCGCACCGAGGGCCTGGCCCAGACCCGGATCTACCCCGGGGTGGAGGCCCTGCTCGAGCAGCTGCACGGCGCCGGGGTGCGGATGGCCGTGGCCACCCAGAAGCCCGAGCCCACCGCGGAGCTGGCCGTGGAGCGGTTCGGCCTCGGCCGCTGGTTCGAGACCGTCTCGGGGGCCGCCGACGACGCCGCGGCCGCCCCGCGCGACGGAGCGGTCCACGACAAGCCCGCGATCATCGGCGAGGCCCTGCGCCGGCTCGGCGTGGCCGCCCCGGACCCGGCGCGCACGGTGATGATCGGGGACCGGCGCTACGACGCCGAGGGCGCGCTCGCCCACGGGATCGACTGCCTGGGCGTGCGCTGGGGCTTCGCCGACGAGCACGAGCTCGCCACCGGCTTCGCCGCCGTGGCCGGGGACGCCGCCGAGCTCGGGGAGCTGCTGGCCCGGTACACCCAGCCCGCGCCGACGGGCCGCTGAGGGGACCGGACCGTGGCCGATCCGGAGAGCTACCGCCCCGCCCGCCAGGACATCCCGACCGACCCGGGCGTGTACCGCTTCCGGGACGAGTACGGGCGCGTGGTCTACGTGGGCAAGGCGAAGAACCTGCGCAACCGGCTCAGCTCGTACTTCGCGCCCCCGCACGCCCTCAGCCCCAAGACCCGCGCGATGGTCACCACCGCGGCCGGGGTGGAGTGGACCGTGGTGGGCAGCGAGCTGGAGTCCCTGCAGCTCGAGTACACGTGGATCAAGGAGTTCAAGCCCCGGTTCAACATCGCCTACCGGGACGACAAGTCCTACCCCTACCTCGCGGTGACCATGTCCGAGACGGTCCCGCGCGCCCAGGTGGTGCGCGGGGAGAAGAAGAAGGGCAACCGCTACTTCGGCCCCTACTCCCAGGCCTGGGCGATCCGGGAGACGCTCGACGCCCTGCTGCGGGTCTTCCCGGTCCGCACGTGCTCCAAGGGCGTCTACCGGCGCGCCGAGCAGTCCGGGCGCCCGTGCCTGCTCGGCTACATCGACAAGTGCTCCGCGCCCTGCGTCGGCCGGATCTCGGAGGAGGACCACTACGCCCTGGCCGAGGACCTGTGCCGCTTCATGGCCGGGCAGGCCACCCCGTTCATCAAGGAGCTCCAGCGGCAGATGCAGGAGGCCGCCGCGGAGATGGACTTCGAGACCGCCGCCGCCCGCCGCGACGACATCGCCGCCCTGGAGAAGGCCTTCGAGCGCAACGCCGTGGTGCTCTCCGACAGCACGGACGCGGACTTCTTCGCCCTGGCCGAGGACGAGCTCGAGGCCGCCGTGCAGGTCTTCCACGTGCGCGGCGGGCGCATCCGCGGCCAGCGCGGCTGGGTCACCGAGAAGGTCGAGGAGGCCGACGGCGGACGGCTGCTGGAGCAGCTGCTCGAGCAGGTCTACGGGGAGACGGCCGCGGAGGCCTCCGAGAGCGCCGCCATCGCCGAGGCCGCCGCGCCGCCGGAGCCGCGCGGGTCCAAGCACCGGCCCGCCGCCGAGCTCGCCTACCGCGAGGACGCCATTCCGCGCACCGTGCTGCTGTCCGAGCCCGCCGACAGCGCCGACCGGCTCGAGGAGTGGCTCTCCGGGCTGCGCGGCTCCCGGGTCACCATCGCGGTCCCGCAGCGGGGTGAGAAGGCCCACCTCATGGAGACGGTGCGGGAGAACGCCCGGCAGGCCCTGAAGCTGCACAAGTCCAAGCGCGCCGGGGACATCACCACCCGCTCCGCCTCGCTGCAGGAGCTGCAGGAGGCGCTGGGCATCCCGGTGCCGCTGATGCGCATCGAGTGCTACGACATCTCGCACGTGCAGGGCACCAACGTGGTCGCGTCCATGGTCGTGTTCGAGGACGGGCTGCCGCGCAAGGCGGACTACCGCAAGTTCTCCATCACCGGGGAGGCGGCCCGGGACGACACCGCCTCGATGTACGACGTCATCTCCCGCCGCTTCCGCCGCCACCTCGAGGAGAAGGCCCAGCGGGAGGCCGCCGGTCCCCGCACCGGGCAGGTCGAGGCCGGGGCCGAGGCGCCGGAGCGGGCGCGGTTCGCGTACCCGCCCAGCCTCGTGGTGGTCGACGGCGGTCCGCCGCAGGTCGCCGCGGCGGCCCGGGCGCTGGCCGACCTCGGCATCGACGACGTCCACGTGGTCGGCCTCGCCAAGCGGCTGGAGGAGGTCTGGGTCCCGGACGACGAGTTCCCGGTGATCCTGCCGCGGGCCAGCCAGGGCCTGTTCCTGCTGCAGCGCATCCGCGACGAGGCCCACCGCTTCGCCATCACCTTCCACCGCAAGAAGCGCTCCTCCGCGATGACCGTCTCCGTGCTGGACGAGCTGCCCGGGGTCGGGCCGGCCAAGCAGAAGGCCCTGCTGAAGCACTTCGGGTCGATCAAGAAGCTCAGGGCGGCCCGTGTGGAGGAGATCGAGCAGGTGCCCGGGTTCGGGCGGGCGCTGTCCGAGAAGGTCGCCGCCGCCCTGCAGTCCCAGCAGGAGGACGCCGCCCCGGCGGTGAACATGACCACGGGCGAGGTGCTCTCCTGAGCCGGTGCCCCGCGTCGTGACGGCCGGACCGGGCCGCGAACTTGGTTAGGCTGGAACGGACCGCCGCGGGCACGGGCGGCGGGCCACCGCACCGGGCAGGGTAGCCCGCGGCAGAAGGGCCCGGGACGGGACGGTCCGGAGCAGGACACGTGAGGGCAGGTCGAGGCAGCACGACGGGAGACGGATCGGACATGAGCGAGCACACCGCCGGAACGGACGCGGCCGCGGACGGAACGGACCACGCGAAGCCCACGAGCTCGGAGCTGCTCATCGTCACCGGCATGTCCGGGGCCGGGCGCAGCACCGCCGCCAACGCCCTGGAGGACCTCGGCTGGTACGTGGTCGACAACCTGCCCCCGCAGATGCTGCACACCCTCGCGGACCTCGTCTCCCGCACCCCGCAGGCCCTGCCCAAGCTGGCCGTGGTGATCGACGTCCGGGGCAAGGCGCTGTTCAACGACATGAAGGAGACGCTGGCGGCCCTGGAGGCCTCCGACGTCGACTTCTCCGTGCTGTTCCTGGACGCGGCCGACGAGGTGCTGGTCTCGCGCTACGAGCACCAGCGCCGGCCCCACCCCCTCCAGGCCGGCGGCCGGATCCTGGACGGGATCCGGGCGGAGCGGGCCCTGCTGACGGACCTGCGGGAGTCGGCCGACGTGGTGCTGGACACCTCCGGGTTCAACGTGCACGCCCTCTCCAAGGCCGTGGCGGACCTCTTCTCCACCAACGGACCCGTGGTGCTGCGCCTGACCGTGCTCAGCTTCGGCTTCAAGTACGGGGTCCCGGCAGACGCGAACTACGTGGCCGACGTCCGCTTCATCCCCAACCCGCACTGGGTCCCGTCCCTGCGGCCCCGCACCGGCAAGGACCCGGAGGTGCGGGACTACGTCTTCCAGGACGAGGGGCCCCGGCAGTTCGTCGACCGGTTCGTCTCGATGCTGGAGCCGGTCTTCGCGGGGTACCGTACGGAGAACAAGCACTACGCCACCGTCGCGATCGGCTGCACGGGCGGGAAGCACCGCTCCGTGGCCGTCAGCGAGGAGGTGGCCCGCAGGCTCGCCAAGCTGCCGCTCGTGACCGTCAACATCCAGCACCGGGACGTGGGCCGGGAGTGACCGGCCAGCCCTGACCCCTTTGGACCCTCGATGACCCTTCCCCCCACCGGCGCGTTCCCCCGGCTGCCGCTGAGCAGCCGCGCCGAGGCCGACCCGCACCACTCCCCGGACCCGGCCGGCCGGCGCCCCGGCGACGAGAGCCCCTCCGTGGTGGCCCTCGGCGGCGGGCACGGGCTCTCGGCCAACCTCGCCGCGCTGCGGCGCATCACCCCGCTGCTCACCGCCGTGGTGACGGTCGCCGACGACGGCGGCTCCTCCGGCCGGCTGCGCGACGAGCTCGGTGTCCTGCCCCCGGGGGACCTCCGGATGGCCCTCGCCGCCCTGTGCGACGACTCCGAGTGGGGCCGGACGTGGCGCGACGTCATGCAGCACCGCTTCAGCAGCGCCCAGGGCCGGGCCACGACCCTGGACAACCACGCCCTGGGCAACCTGCTCATCGTCACGCTGTGGGAGCTGCTGGGGGACCCGGTGGCCGGCCTCGAGTGGGCCGGTGCCCTGCTGGGCGCCCGCGGCCGGGTGCTGCCGATGTCCACGCAGCCGCTGGTGATCGCCGGGGACGTGCCCGGCGCCGGGACCCCCGACCGCCCGGAGGGCCCCGGTGCGGTCCGCACGATCACGGGGCAGGCGGTGCTCGCCAAGCAGGCCGACGTGTGCAACGTGCGCCTGGTCCCGCCCGACGCCCCCGCGTGCCCGCAGGCCGTGGAGGCGGTCGGGCTCGCGGACTGGGTGATCCTGGGTCCGGGGTCCTGGCACACCTCCGTGCTGCCGCACCTGCTGCTGCCGGGACTGCGCCGGGCCATCTGCGACTCCCCGGCCCGCCGCTGCGTCACCCTGAACCTGTCCCCGGACACCGAGACCCAGGGCAAGACCGCGGCCGACCACCTGCGGGTCCTGCACACCTACTGCCCCGACCTGACCCTCGACGTCGTGCTGGCCGACCCCTCGGCCACCGAGGACGGCGCCGACCTCGAGGAGGTCGCCGCGTCCCTGGGCGCCGAGGTCTTCTACGCCGACGTCCGGGCCCACCCCGGCACCGCCGTGCACAACACCCTCCGGCTCGCGGCCGCCTACCAGGAGATCTTCGAGCGCCACCGCTGAGCCCACCCCGCTCTACCCCACCCCCAGAGTCCCCAGGAAAGGAACCGCGTGGCCCTGACGTCATCGGTCAAGGAAGAACTGTCCCGCCTCGAGATCAAGAAGTCCTCGGAGCGGCGCGCCGAGCTGTCGGCCCTGCTGCGCTTCGCGGGCGGGCTGCACATCGTCTCGGGACGCATCGTCGTCGAGGCGGAGGTGGACCTCGGCGCCACGGCGCGCCGGGCGCGCCGGGCGATCGCCGAGGTGTTCGGCCACGAGAGCGAGATCGTGGTCGTCTCCGGCGGCGGACTGCGCCGCGGCAGCTCCTACGTGGTGCGCGTCGTCCAGGACGGGGAGGCCCTCGCCCGGCGCACCGGGCTGCTGGACTCGCGCGGGCGCCCCGTGCGCGGGCTGCCGCCGGCCGTGGTCAACGGCGCCGTGGCCGACGCCGAGGCCGTGCTGCGCGGCGCGTTCCTCGCCCACGGCTCCCTCACGGAGCCCGGCCGCTCCGCCGCGATGGAGTTCACCTGCCCCGGCCCCGAGGCGGCCCTGGCGCTGGTGGGCGCCGCCCGCCGGCTCGGGGTGCTCGCCAAGGCCCGCGAGGTCCGCGGGGTGGACCGCGTGGTCGTGCGCGACGGCGACGCGATCGCCGCGCTGCTCACCCGGATGGGCGCCCACCAGACGCTGCTGCAGTGGGAGGACCGCCGGATGCGCAAGGAGGTCCGGGCCACCGCCAACCGGCTCGCCAACTTCGACGACGCCAATCTCCGCCGCTCCGCCCAGGCCGCCGTCGCCGCCGGCGCCCGGGTCGAGCGGGCGCTGGAGATCCTCGGCGACGAGGTCCCCGAGCACCTGCGGCAGGCGGGGGAGCTGCGGCTGTCCAACAAGCAGGCGAGCCTGGACGAGCTCGGCCGGCTGGCCGACCCCCCGCTGACCAAGGACGCGGTGGCCGGACGGATCCGCCGGCTGCTGGCCATGGCGGACCGCCGGGCCGAGGAGCTGGGGATCCCGGGCACCGACGCGGGGGTGGCGGCGGACGCCATGCCGTCCTGAGCGCCGCCCGGGACGCACCGCCGGGGCTGGCGGAGGGTGTCCGGCCCTTCCCGGGCGCCGGGCGGACCGGGGCCGATCTGCCTCTCCGTGGCTTTCCGGTGCCCTGGGCGAAAAAATGTGGTTTTGTGTGGGTTTCGGGATGAATTTGGGTTGAATCTTTCATGACCCCAAGACAACCCATGGATAACCACGTAGAATGGTCGCGGTTCATCGATCCAGATCCCGACCAACACAGGAGAACCCAGTGACCATTCGAGTGGGAATCAACGGCTTCGGACGCATCGGACGCAACTTCCTCCGCGCGGCGCGCGAGCAGGGCAACAACATCGAGGTCGTGGCCGTGAACGACCTCACGGACCCGGAGACCCTGGTCCACCTCTTCAAGTACGACTCCATCATGGGCCGCTACCCCGGTGAGGTCGCCCTGAACGGCGACGGCATGACCGTCGACGGCCAGCAGATCACGTTCCTCGCCGAGCCGGATCCCGCGAAGCTGCCCTGGGGCGACCTGGGCGTGGACGTCGTCGTGGAGTCCACCGGCCGCTTCACCAACGGCAGCAAGGCTAAGGCCCACCTGGACGGCGGCGCCAAGAAGGTCGTCCTGTCCGCACCGGGCAAGGAGATCGACGGCACCTTCGTGCCGGGCGTGAACCTGGACTCCTACGACTCCGCGTCGATGAACATCGTCTCGGCGGCCTCCTGCACCACCAACTGCCTCGCCCCGATGGCCAAGGTGCTCAACGACGCGTTCGGCATCGAGCGCGGCCTGATGACCACCATCCACGCCTACACCGCGGACCAGAACCTGCAGGACGGCCCGCACAAGGACCTGCGCCGGGCCCGCGCCGCCGCCCTGAACATGGTGCCCACCACCACCGGTGCGGCCGCCGCCGTCGGCCTGGTGCTGCCGGAGCTCAAGGGCAAGCTGGACGGCTTCGCCGTGCGCGTCCCGGTCCCCACCGGCTCCGTGGTCGACCTGACCTTCGAGGCGTCCAAGGAGGTCACCGTCGAGGCCGTCAACGCCGCCATGAAGGAGGCCGCCGAGGGCCCCATGAAGGGCATCGTCAAGTACACCGAGGACCCCATCGTCTCCTCGGACATCCAGGGCGACAGCATCTCCACGATCTTCGACGCCCCGCTGACGAAGGTCATCGACAACCAGGTCAAGGTCATCGCCTGGTACGACAACGAGTGGGGCTACACCTCCCGGCTCGTCAACGTCGTCCAGCACGTCGGCGACCAGCTCTGAGCGGCGGCGGCGCGGCGGCCCCGGGGTAGGGTGAGTGGCATGGCTCATGCACTTGACGAACTGATCGCCGACGGCGTCGCCGGACGCCGCGTCCTGGTCCGCTCGGACCTCAACGTCCCGCTGGACGGCTTCGCGGTGACCGACGACGGCCGCGTCCGCGCCTCGCTGCCGGTCATCGAGAAGCTCGCCCACGCCGGGGCCCGCGTCATCGTGATGGCGCACCTCGGCCGCCCGAAGGGACAGGTCGACCCGAAGTACTCGATCGCTCCCGCCGGGCAGCGCCTGGCCGACCTGGCCGACGTGCCGGTGCGGGTCGCCACCGACGTCGTCGGCCCGGACGCCCGGGACAAGGCCGAGGCCCTGGCCGACGGCGAGGTGCTCGTGCTCGAGAACGTGCGCTTCGACCCCCGGGAGACCTCGAAGGACGACGCCGAGCGCGGTGCCTTCGCGGACGAGCTCGCCGCCCTGACCGGTGAGGGCGGGGCCTACGTGGACGACGCCTTCGGGGCGGTGCACCGCAAGCACGCCTCCGTCTTCGACATCGCCCACCGGCTCCCGGCCTACCAGGGCGACCTGGTCAAGCGGGAGCTGGACGTGCTCACGAAGGTCGTCCAGAACCCCGAGCGGCCGTTCGTGGTCGTCATGGGCGGCTCCAAGGTCTCCGACAAGCTCGCCGTGATCGAGAACCTCATCGGCAAGGCCGACTCCCTGCTCATCGGCGGGGGGATGGTCTTCACCTTCCTGGCGGCCCAGGGCCACCGCGTGGGCGGGTCGCTGCTGGAGGAGGACCAGATCGAGACCGTCAAGGGCTACCTCGAGAAGGCCGCCGCCGCCGGCACGGAGATCGTGCTGCCCGTGGACGTCGTGTACGCGGCGGCGTTCGCCGCCGACGCCCCGCACGAGACCCGTCCCGTGGAGGACATCGTGGGCGGCGAGATCGGGGCCACCGGCCTCGGCCTGGACATCGGCCCCGCCTCGGCGGCGCTGTTCGCCGAGCGGATCAAGGCCGCGCGGACCATCTTCTGGAACGGCCCCATGGGCGTGTTCGAGATGGACGCGTTCGCCGCGGGCACCCGCGAGGTGGCCGAGGCCATCGTCGCCGCGGACGCCATGAGCGTGATCGGCGGCGGCGACTCCGCCTCGGCCGTGCGCAACCTGGGCTTCCGCGACGACCAGTTCGGCCACATCTCCACCGGCGGCGGCGCCTCCCTCGAGTTCATCGAGGGCAAGGAGCTGCCCGGGGTCGTCGCCCTCGGCGCCTGACCCGCACGCACCACCGCGGAAGGGCACCCCGGCCCCGGACGGCCGGGGTGCCCTTCCGGCCCACCGCACCACCGCCGACCCGCACCACGAGCGGCGCACCCGCCGCGGACAGGAGTTCCCGATGACTTCGCAGACCAACGGACAGTTCGACCGCACGCCGCTGATCGCCGGCAACTGGAAGATGAACATGGACCACGTCCAGGCCATCACGCTGCTGCAGAAGCTCGCGTGGACCCTGGACGACGCCAAGCACGACTACTCCCGCGCCGAGGTGGCGGTCTTCCCGCCGTTCACCGACCTGCGCTCGGTGCAGAGCCTCGTCGACGGCGACGACCTGCGCGTGGTCTACGGCGCCCAGGACCTCTCCGACAAGGACTCCGGCGCCTACACCGGCGACATCTCCGGGCAGTTCCTGGCCAAGCTCGGCTGCACCTACGTGCTCGTGGGCCACTCGGAGCGCCGCACGATCCACGGCGAGACCGACGAGCAGTGCAACGCCAAGATCGCCGCCGCCCACCGCCACGGCCTCGTGCCGGTGCTGTGCGTGGGCGAGGGCCTGGAGGTGCGCCAGACCGGGGAGCACGTCGCGTTCACCCTCGAGCAGCTGCGAGGCTCCATCGCCGGGCTGGAGGCGGAGCGGGTGGCCGAGCTCGTCGTGGCCTACGAGCCGGTCTGGGCCATCGGCACCGGCGAGGTCGCCGGCCCCGGGGACGCCCAGGAGATGGCCGCGGCCATCCGCGAGGAGCTCGCCGGGCTCTACGACGAGGCGACCGCCGCGAAGACCCGCATCCTCTACGGCGGCTCCGCCAAGGCCGCCAACGCCGGGGCGATCCTGCAGGGCAAGGACGTGGACGGCGTGCTGGTCGGCGGCGCCAGCCTCGACGCCGAGGAGTTTGCTAGCATTGCCAGGTTCGAGCAGCACCTCGTGACCGACTGATCACGACCCCCTGACCGTCCGCGCCCCGCCCGGCGCGGCTGCTCGACGGACACCCCGAGGGAAGGCCCCAGTGGAAATTCTGCAGACCGTGCTCCTGGCGATCATCGTGATCACCAGCCTCCTGGCCGTCCTGCTCGTGCTCCTGAACAAGGGCAAGGGCGGTGGGCTCTCCGACATGTTCGGCGGCGGGATGACCCAGTCGCTCAACACCTCCGGGGTCGCCCAGAAGAACCTCATCCGGCTCACCACCGCCACCGCCGTGGTGTGGGCGCTCTCCATCGCCGCGTACGCGCTGACCATGCGCTTCACCGAGGTCGCCGCCTGACCCGGTTCCGCACCGGCCAAGCGCGCTCCGCACCCACTGACCCCGGGTTCCCCGGGTGACCACGGGATCCCGTGGTCACCCGGGGAACCCGGGGTCAGTCATGTCGCAGAGGGGCACGCCGCGGGGCGGCAGGGCGGGGGGCGGCAGGGCGGGGGGCGGCAGGGCGCAGGGCGCGGTGCGGCGTCGGCAATAACGCGGCCGTAACGCGGGCGGGCGGATGCTCGTGGCACGCCCCGCCCGGGGGCGGGACCGCACCCTTCCCGAGGAGCCGCCACCATGTCTCCGTCGATCTCTCCCTCGATTCCTCCGGCGGACGTGGGGGACCTCCGGCAGCACGTCGCGGGTCCGGTCCTCACCCCGCAGGACGACGGCTACGAGACCGAGACCGCCGCCTACAACCTCGCGACACCCATCCGCCCCGACGTGGTGGTGGGCGCCCAGGACGCCGACGACGTGGCTGCCGCCGTCGCCTGGGCCGCCGCTCACCACGTGCCCCTCGGCGTGCAGGCCACCGGCCACGGGGCCGACGTGCCCATGCAGGGCGGTCTGCTCATCAGCACGGCCCGGCTGCAGGAGTGCACGGTGGACCCGCAGTCCCGCACCGCCCGCGTGGGAGCGGGCGTGCGCTGGCGGAGCGTGCTGGAGGCCTCGGTGCCGCACGGGCTCGTGGGCCTCAGCGGCTCCACGACCGACGTCGGCGTCGTCGGCTACACCCTCGGCGGCGGCCTGCCCGTCCTGGGGCGGACCTTCGGCTTCGCCGCCGACCACGTCCGGTCCTTCGAGGTCGTCACCCCGGACGGACGGCGGCGCGCGGTCGACGCCGCGCACGAGCCCGAGCTCTTCGGCCTGCTCCGTGGAGGCAAGGGCAACCTGGGCGTGGTCACCGCGATGGAGTTCGAGCTGCTCCCGCTCGACGGGCTCTACGGCGGGGCCGTCATCTATCCCGGCGCCCACGCCCGCGAGGTGCTCACCGCCTGGTCCCGGTGGACCGCGGACCTGCCGGAGTCGGTCTCCACCTCGATCGCGCTGCTGCGGCTGCCGGCCATGGACATCGTCCCCGAGCCGCTGCGCGACCGGTTCGTCGTCCACCTCCGCTACGCCTGCACGGCCCCGGCGGAGGAAGCGGAGCGGCTGCTCGCCCCGATGCGGGCTCTGCCCGACCCGGTCATGGACACGGTCGGGCCCATGAGCTACCGGGACGTCGACGCGATCCACATGGACCCGCCGGTGCCCATCCCGTACCGGGAGACGGGGCGGCTGCTGGAGGACGTGGACGACGACGCCGTCGACGCGCTGCTGGCGCAGGCGGGCCCGGACGCGGACTGCCCCCTGGCCCTCATCGAGATCCGCCTCCTGGGCGGCGCGCTCTCCCGGGCCGCGGAAGGCACCACCGACCTCGTGGCCGGCCGGGACGGCCGTTACGTGATCGGCCTCGTGGGCCTCACCGTGCCGCCGCACGGGGACCGGGTGCCGGCGGCGATCGAGGACGTCCTGACAGCGCTGGGCGGGCACGTGTCGGAGCGCACGTTGGTCAATTTCCTGGGCTCGGTGGACGGGGACGAGGCCTTCTCCCGGGCCTGGAGCTCGGACGCCGGCTCCCGGCTGCGGGCCGCGAAGGACGCCTACGACCCCGAGAACCTGCTCCGCTTCCAGCACGCGGTGCGTCCCTGAGTGTCCCGGCGCGCCGTGGTCGCGTGCCGTGGTCCTGCGCCGTGCGCCGGGGTGCCGTGCTGTCCCGGCGGGCAGCGCGTCAGCGGCGGATCACGGCGTCGACCAGGCGGACGAGCTCGTCCGAGGGAGCCGTGCCCGTCTCGGCCGCCGCGACGGTGCAGTAGCGGCGGAAGTCCCGCAGCGCCGCGGCCGGGTTGCCCAGGGCGAGATGGGACCGCACGAGCAGGCGCACGGCGCTCTCGCGCAGCGGGTCGGCCCCGCGCACGGCCTCCGCCAGCGTGGCGGCCCCGGAGGGATCACCGTGGGCCAGGCAAAGGGCGGCGGTGTGCTCGGCCGCGTGCACGTAGAGACTCCGCATCCGCTCCTGCTCGGCGAGCACCCAGTCGTCGTACCACCCGGGCAGCAGCGGGGGGACACCCGCCGTCGCCAGCTCCGCGGCGTCGACGGCGGTGGGGGCCTCGGCCCCCGCCGCGGCGACGAGACGGGCCCGGAGACCGTGCACGTCCACGGCCAGGGCGGTGGACAGCGCGAGGTCGTGGCCGTCGGCCGTCAGCGCCCCGGGCACCTGGTGCTGGACGGCGAAGACCGCGGCGCGCAGGCTCCCCAGCGCGCGGGCCTCGGTGCAACTCGGCCACAGGAGACCGCCGAGGAAGGGCCGGGCCCGGCGCCCGAACAGGGCCAGCGCCGCGAGCAGACGCAGCTGCCGGGTGCCGAGGTCCACCACGACCCCGTCGCGCAGGACCGCGCAGGAGCCCAGCATCCGCAGCTGCAGGACCTGCCCCCGGACCAGCTCATGGACCGGGCCGGGGCCGGATGCGGGGCACGGCTCGTGTGTCATGGCGGTCTTCCCCCGGCGGACGGCGGAGCGCGGAACGGCGCACGTGTGCCCATGGTCCCCGGCGTGGGCCGGACCGGTCCACGCGCGTGGCCGGATCGTTAGCCGGGCAGGCAGTCCTGCGTCACGAGCAGCAGCGTCTCCTCGGTCCCGCGGACCCCGGCGCCCGGCGTGCGCTCCAGCGGGGCGCCGGCGCGCACGGCCGCGACCGCCTCGGCCTTGTCCGCCCCGGCCACCAGGAACCAGACCCGCCGCGCCGCGTTGACGAGCGGCAGGGTCATGCTGATCCGGTCCGGCGGGGGCTTGGGGGAGCCGTGCACCGCGACCACGGTGGCCTCGGGGTCGTGGACGTGCGGCAGGCCGGGGAACAGGGACGCCACGTGGCCGTCCGGCCCCAGGCCCAGCAGGGAGAGGTCGAAGACGGGAAACGCCTCCGTGCGCTGCTCCGCGTCGGCCGCGGCGGCGAGCTCGCGCCGGTAGTCGAGGGCGGCGTCCTCCGCCGTGGCGAACTCGCCGGCGTCGCCCATGTAGTGCACCCGGTCCGGGTTCAGGGTCAGGGCCCCGCCGAGGGCCTCCACGGCCTGGACGCAGTTGCGCTCGGGGCTGTCCTCGGCCACGAAGCGTTCGTCCGACCACCACACGTTCACGCGCGACCAGTCGACCTCGGCACGGCGCGGCGAGGCGCCGAGCGCGGCGAGCACGGCGGCGCCCATGCTCCCGCCCGTGAGGACGACCGTGGCCTCCCCGCGCTCCTCCTGCGCCTCCGCGAGCACGGCCAGGGCCCGCTCGGCGCTCTCCGCGGCGAGCGTGGCCTTGTCCGGGTGCGGGACCGTCTCGGCACCGGGGCTCACGCGCGGTCCTCCCCGGGGGCGGTGGACGCGGCCTGCGCGACCGGCTCGGACGGCGGCACGGCGGTCCCGGGATCCGCCGGGTCGACCCCGGCCGGGGTCACCGGCTGGTCCGCGTCGGCGCGGCCCCCGCCGTGCTCGGCCAGGAACCGCGCCGCCCCGGGCGCCAGCTCCCCGGTGGTGTCGAGGATCCGGGCGACCCGGACGTCCCGCAGACCGGTGGTCAGCACCTCGCCGTACACCTCGTCGGGGTCGAGGCGACGCAGCTCCTCGGCGATGCAGGCGTTGAGGTCCCGCACGGGCATGGCGATCTGCTGGTCCGGCTGGCCCGGCTGACGGAGCCAGGCAACGGTGCGGCCGGGCCGCTCGAGCACGATCTCGCCGTCGTCCCGCACCAGGGTGACGCGGTCCAGGCGGCGGGGGCCCGGGTTGTTCACGAAGGTCACCTCGGCGTCGAGCCGGGTGCCCAGCCAGGTGCCCAGCAGCACCACGCTGGGGGAGCGGCCGCAGCCCTCGACGACGACCTCGCGCACGGGCGCGGGATCGGCCTGGTCGAGGACCGCCGCGAGCTGGATCCGCCAGTTGGTGACCCGCGTCCAGGCGAGGTCGGTGTCGCCCGGCACGTACCGTCGGCGCAGCTCCGCGAGGGTCTCGTAGGCGTCGTCGCTGCGCGCGGAGTCCATGATCCGCCGGTGGGCGATCCCGGCGATCGAGGAGGTGTGCGGTGAGGGCGGCGGCACGGTGTGCGGCCACCAGGCGACGATGGGCGCGTCCGGCAGCAGCAGGGCCGAGAACAGGGTCTCCGTGGGCTCGGCCAGCTCGCCGTAGCCGTGCAGCAGGATGACCTCCGACGCCCCGGCGTCCCCGCCCATGCGCAGCTGGGCGTCGAGCCGGGTCTCCTCGGACGAGGAGTGCGCCACGTGCACGAGGATCCGGCACGGGTGCTCGTGGCTGGCGAAGTTCGCGGCCTCCAGCGCGGCCTCCGAGTGCCCGGCCTGGGCGAGGATCACCAGCGTGAGCACCCGGCCCAGCGTCACGACGCCGTGCTGGTCCCTCAGCTGGTTCAGCTTCTTGTCGATGGCCGAGGTGGTGGTGTTCTCCATCGAAACGATCACGGTCGCCTCCAGACGCGTCCGTCGCGGGCCAGCAGCTCGTCGGCGGCGGCGGGTCCCCAGGACCCCGGCGCGTACGGCTCCGGCTTGATCTCCTGCTGCTCCCAGCACTGCTCGAAGGGGTCGAGGATGCGCCAGGACAGCTCGACCTCCTCGTGGTCCGGGAACAGCGGTGGCTCCCCGAGCAGCACGTCGAGGATGAGGCGCTCGTAGGCCTCGGGGCTGGACTCGGTGAACGAGTGGCCGTAGCCGAAGTCCATGGTGACGTCGCGGATCTCCGACTGCGTCCCGGGCACCTTGGAGCCCAGCCGGATGGTCACGCCCTCGTCGGGCTGGATCCGGATCACGATGACGTTCTGCCCGAGGGCCTCGTGCCCGTTGTCCCCGAACAGCAGGTTGGGGGAGTTCTTGAACTGCACCGCGATCTCGGTGACGCGCCGGCCCAGGCGCTTGCCGGCGCGCAGGTAGAACGGCACACCCGCCCAGCGGCGGTTGTTGATGTCCAGGCGCAGCGCCGCGTAGGTCTCGGTGCGCGAGTCGCCGGGAATGTCCTGCTCCTGGTGGAAGGCCCGGACGCGCTGCCCGCCCTGCAGGCCGGCACCGTACTGCCCGAGCGCCGAGTGCGCCGCCAGGTCCTCCGGGACCACGACGGAGGCGAGCACCTTGGCCTTCTCCGCGCGCATGTGGTGGGCCTGGAAGGACAGCGGCTCCTCCATGGTGGTCAGGGCCAGCAGCTGCAGGAGATGGTTCTGGATGACGTCGCGGGCGGCGCCCACGCCGTCGTAGTAGCCCGCGCGGGAGCCGATGCCGATGTCCTCGGCCATGGTGATCTGCACGTGGTCCACGTAGCGGGAGTTCCACAGCGGCTCGAACATCTGGTTGGCGAAGCGCAGGGCCAGGATGTTCTGGACCGTCTCCTTGCCCAGGTAGTGGTCGATGCGGAAGACCGAGTCGGCCGGGAACACCCGCTCGACGATGGCGTTGAGCTCGGACGCGGAGGCGAGGTCGTGGCCGAAGGGCTTCTCGATCACCACCCGGCGCCACCCGGCGGCGTTCTCGTGCTGGGCGAGCCCGTGGTCGGCGAGCTGCTGGCACACCGTCTCGAACGCCTTGGGCGGGATCGAGAGGTAGAAGGCGTGGTTGCCGCGCGTCCCGGCGTGGACGTCGAGCTCCTTGAGGGTCGCCTTGAGCGCCTCGTAGGCCTTGTCCTCGTCGAACTCCCCGCGCACGAACCGCACACCGGAGGCGAACTGGCGCCACACGTCCTCCTGGAAGGGGGTGCGGGCGTGGGCCTCGACGGACTCCCGCACGACCTCGCGGAACTGCTCGTGGGACCAGTCGCGGCGGCCGAAGCCGACGAGCGCGAACGACGGCGGCAGCAGCCCCCGGTTCACGAGGTCGTACATCGCCGGCAGCAGCTTCTTCTTCGCGAGGTCGCCGGTCACGCCGAAGAGCACGAGCGCCGACGGGGCGGCGACCCGCACGAGCCGTCTGTCCCTCGGGTCCCGCAGGGGATTGCGGGCATTGTTGTCTGGCAACGGTACTCCTTCACGTCTCTGCGGGCCCGAGGGCGGGCGCCGCCCTCGAGCTCCTCCACGCACAACGGTCGGCGCGGGGCGTCCCGCGCCGACCGTGGCGTCCTCCCATTCTAGGACAGCGTTGCGGGTCGCTCCGCCCGGCTACCGGCCGAGGGCCTCGACCGCCTGCCGCAGCCGTGCCACGCCCTCGGCGCGGTCGGTGAGCCGCAGCCGCAGCACGGGGCGGCCGTGGTCGGCGAGGACCTGGGCGTCCCCGTCGGCCTGCGCGGAGATCAGCTCGCCGAAGCTGAAGGGGCTGTCCGGGATGTCCAGGTCCTCGCCCGAGGCAGCGGTGATCTGCAGGTACACGCCCTCGGCCGGGCCGCCCTTGTGGTACTGGCCGGTGGAGTGCAGGAACCGCGGGCCCCACCCGAAGGTGACGGGCCGGCCCGTGGCCCGGGCGAGGACCGGGCGGACGGCCTCCAGGTCCGCCCAGGTCAGCCGGTCGAAGTACGCCTGCACGGAGAGGTAGCCGGTCTCCGGCAGCTGGGCGAGCAGCTTGCCGAGGGCGTCCTCGACCGTGCGGGTGCCGTCGAGCAGCTCCTGCGCGCCGCGGATCTCCACCGGGCCGTCGACGACGTCGGCGGGCGTCGGCTGCGGCTTGTCCGCGAGCAGGGCCCGGGTCGCGTTCTTGGCCGACTCCACGTCCGGCTGGTCGTACGGGTTGATGCCGAGCAGGCGCCCGGCCACCGCGGTGGCGACCTCCCACAGCATCAGCTGCGAGCCGAGGGACCCGGCCACCCGGACGACGTCGCCCTGCGGCGCCTCCTCGGCGTCCTCGGCGACGAGCTCTACCACGAGGACGTCGGCGGCGCCCGCCTCCGGGGCGTCGCCGCTGCCCACGACGACGGGCAGCACGCCCTTGCCCTCCTTGCCCGTGGACTCGGCGATCAGTTGCTCCGCCCAGTCGGCGAACCCGGCGATCCCGGAGCCGAGGTCCCGGAACAGCAGCTTGTTGCGCAGGGGCTCCGTGCCGCCCAGGGCCGCGCCCAGGTGCAGGGCGGGGTTGTCCTCGGCGTCCTCGCGGAGGACCTCGGCGGCCTCGTCGGCGTCGTCCAGCAGCGCCTCCACGTCCACCCCGGCCAGGCCGGAGGGGACCAGCCCGAACGCGGTGAGCGCGGAGAAGCGCCCGCCCACGGTCGGGTCGGCGGTGAAGACGCGGCGGTAGCCGGCCTCCCGGGCCGAGGACTCCATGGGGGAGCCGGGGTCGGTGACCACGACGATGCGCGAGGCGGCGTCGATCCCGGCCTCCTCGAACGCCCGGGCGAAGACCCGGCGGGCCGAGTCCGTCTCCACGGTGGAGCCGGACTTCGAGGAGACCACGATCGCGGTCCGCTCCAGCCGGTCGGCCAGGGCCGCGCCGACCATCTCCGGGTCCGTGGAGTCGAGCACGAACAGCTCGACGCCCGCGGTGCGGGTGATCACCTCGGGCGCCAGCGAGGACCCGCCCATGCCGGCGAGGACGAAACGGTCCACCCCCTCGGCGGCGAACTCCTCGCGCAGGGCCGTGATCTCGGCGACCAGCGGCCGGGAGACCTCGGCCGCGGCCACCCAGCCCAGCCGCTTGGCGGACTCCTCCTCGGCCGCGGCGCCCCACAGCGTGGGGTCCTGGGCGAAGAGCCTGGAGGCGAAGCGGTCGCCCACGAGCGCGGGGACGTGCCGGTCGACGGCCTCGCGGGCCGCGCCGGAGGTCTGGACGGACAGGGAACTCATGGGTCTCCTTCTTCGGGTCGGGCGGGACGGACCGGGCGCGGTGCGGACCGGCTCAGCGGGCGTTGTCGAGGGCGGCGCGCACGGTCTCCAGCAGCTCCGCCCAGGAGTCTTCGAATTTGGTCAGGCCCTCGGCCTCGAGCTTGTCCACGACCTCCTGGTAGGAGATGCCCACCCCGGCGATGCGGTCCAGCAGCTCGGTGGACTCCTGGTAGGTGCCGGTGATGGTGTCGCCGGTGACCTCGGCGTGGTCGAAGGTGGCCTCGAGGGTCTTCTCCGGCATGGTGTTGACCGTGTGCGGGGCGACCAGCCCGGTCACGTAGAGGGTGTCGGGCAGGTTGGGGTCCTTCACCCCGGTGGAGGCCCACAGCGGGCGCTGGGCGTTGGCCCCGGCCGCGGCCAGGTGCTTCCAGCGCTCGGTGGCCAGGGAGTCCTCGAAGACCTGGTAGGCCAGCCGGGCGTTGGCCAGCCCGGCCTGGCCCTTCAGCGCCTTCGCCTCCTCGGTGCCGAGGGCGTCGAGGCGCTTGTCGATCTCGGCGTCCACGCGGGAGACGAAGAAGGAGGCCACGGAGTGGATCCCGGTGAGGTCCTTGCCGTTCTCCAGGGCCTGCTCCAGGCCCAGCAGGTAGGCGTTGATGACCGCGCGGTAGCGCTCGAGGGAGAAGATCAGGGTCACGTTGACGGAGATCCCCTCGGCGATGGTGGCGGTGATCGAGGGCAGCCCGGCCTCGGTGGCCGGGATCTTGATCAGGGCGTTGTCCCGGCCGATGGTGCGGGACAGGCGCTGGGCCATGGCCGCGGTGGCCTCGGCGTCCTGGGCCAGGCGCGGGTCGACCTCGATGGACACCCGCCCGTCCACGCCCTGGGTGGCCTCGGCGATCGGGGCGAACAGGTCGCAGGCCTCGCGCACGTCGTCGGTGGTGATGGTCAGCACGGCCTCGTCCACGTCGGTGCCGGCCGCGGCCAGCTCCTGCACCTGGGCCTCGTAGGCGTCGTGGCCGGCGAGGGCGGCGGCGAAGATCGTGGGGTTGGTGGTCACGCCGACGACGTTCTTCTCGTCGATCAGCCGCTGCAGCCCGCCGGAGGTGAGCCGTTCGCGGGAGAGGTCGTCGAGCCAGATCGACACGCCGGCGTCGGAGAGCTTCTGGGTGGGGGTGGTCATGGGTGTCAGTCCTCGAGGTCGGAGCGCGTGTCCGCGGACACGTGCTCGGGGGAACGGATTCGATCGGTGCGCCGCGGGTCAGCGGTGGGCGGTGACGGACTCCTGGGCCGCGGTCATGGAGTCCTGGGCGGCGGCGGCGACGGCCTCGGCGGTGATGCCGAACTCGCGGTAGAGGGTCTCGTAGTCGGCCGACTCCCCGAAGTGCTCCAGGGACACGGCGCGGCCGGCGTCGCCGAGCAGGTCCCGCCAGGACATGGCGATTCCGGCCTCCACGGTGACCCGGGCCTTGACCGCGGCGGGCAGCACGGACTCGCGGTAGTCGGGGTCCTGGGCGTCGAACCACTCCCGGCAGGGCATGGAGACCACCCGGGCGGCGATCCCCTGCTCCTTGAGCAGCTCGCGGGCCTCCACCGCCAGGGAGACCTCGGAGCCGGTGCCGATGAGGATCACCTCCGGGGTGCCCTCCGTGTCGGCGAGCACGTAGCCGCCGCGGGCGGTGCCCTCGGCGGAGGCGAACAACTCGGTCTCGGCGTCCGGGTGCAGGTCGACCCGGGCGAAGGTGGGCACGTTCTGGCGGGTCAGGGCGAGCCCGGCCGGGCCGTGCCGGTTCTCCAGGATCGTGCGCCAGGCGATGGCGGTCTCGTTGGCGTCGGCCGGGCGGACCACGTCCAGGCCCGGGATCGCGCGCAGGGAGGACAGCTGCTCCACCGGCTGGTGGGTGGGCCCGTCCTCGCCCAGCCCGATCGAGTCGTGGGTCCAGACGTAGATCGAGGGGACCTTCATCAGCGCCCCCAGGCGCACGGCCGGGCGCTGGTAGTCGGAGAAGATCAGGAACGTCCCGGAGAACGCCCGCGTCTGGGAGGACATGGTGATGCCGTTGACGATCGCCGCCGCGGCGTGCTCACGGATCCCGAAGTGCAGCACCCGCCCGTAGGGGTTACCGGTCCACTTCGCGGTGGAGCGGGCCTCGGGGATGAAGGAGGCGGCGGATTCGATGGTGGTGTTGTTCGACCCGGCCAGATCCGCCGAGCCGCCCCACAGCTCCGGGAACGTGGGCGCGATCGCGTTGAGCACCTTCCCCGACGCCGAGCGGGTGGCCACGTCCTTGCCGGCCTCGAAGACCGGGAAGGCGTCCGCGTAGTTCTCCGGCAGCTCCTCGGCCCGGATCCGGTCGTAGAGGGCCGCACGGTCCGGGTTGGCCTGGCGCCACTGCTCGAACTTCTGCTCCCACTGCTCGCGGACGCCCTTCATGCGGTCCTGGATGGAACGGGTGTGGGCCAGGACCTCCTCCTCCACCTGGAAGGACTGCTGCGGGTCGAAGCCCAGGATCTCCTTGGTCGCGGCGACCTCCTCGGCCCCGAGCTTGGAGCCGTGGATGCCCCCGGTGTTCTGCTTGGTCGGGGCCGGGAAGCCGATGATCGTGCGCAGGGCGATCAGCGAGGGCTTGGACGTCTCGGCCTTCGCCGCCCGGATCGCGGCGTAGAGCTCCTCGACGTCCTCCACGTAGTCCCCGGACTTCGTCCAGTCCACCCGCGCCACGTCCCACCCGTAGGCCTCGTAGCGGGCGAGCACGTCCTCGGTGAAGGCGACGTCGGTGTCGTCCTCGATGGAGATGTGGTTCTGGTCGTAGATCACCACGAGGTTGCCCAGCTCCTGCACCCCGGCCAGCGAGGAGGCCTCGGAGGTCACCCCCTCCTGCAGGTCCCCGTCGGAGGCGATCACGTACACCGTGTGGTCGAACGGGGACTCCCCGGCCGGGGCGTCGGGGTCGAACAGGCCCCGGGTGTAGCGCTGGGCGTAGGCGAAGCCCACGGCCGAGGCCAGGCCCTGGCCCAGCGGGCCGGTGGTGATCTCCACCCCGGTGGTGTGCCGGTACTCGGGGTGCCCGGGGGTCTTCGACCCCCAGGTGCGCAAGCTCTTGATGTCGTCGAGCTCCATGCCGTAGCCGGAGAGGAACAGCTGCAGGTACAGGGTCAGGGAGGTGTGCCCGGGGGAGAGGACGAACCGGTCCCGCCCCGTCCACCGGTCATCAGCCGGGTCGTGGACCATCACCTTCTGGAACAGCAGGTACGCGGCCGGGGCCAGGGACATCGCCGTGCCCGGGTGCCCGCTGCCCACCTTCTCCACCGCGTCCGCGGCCAGCACGCGGACGGTGTCCACGGCACGCTGGTCCTGCTCGGTCCACTTCAGCTTCACATCGAGATCGGTCACGAAAATCGGAGCCCTTTCTGCTGGGAGCCGCTGCCGTGCGCAGCGGACACCGGTCCTGGACCGGCGGTCTGGGTCCAGCTTAGGTCACGCGGATTTCGGCGACGTGACCGGAACCACCGGCGCGGGCCGCCCGTTCCGTCGAACTTCGGCATCTTCGGGGCGGGAACGGACAGCGCCACGCGCTATGCTGTATAGGACCTTCTTCCGCGCCCGCGAGCTGCTGCGCAGTCCGTCGCCGTGTCGACGACGCGCGGTCGCCGGGCCTCCTCGCGCACCCAGCGGGGGACACCACCGCAACCGGGAGCAATGATTTCGTGAACTCACTCGAGACGTCGAGCACCGCAGGAGGATCGGTCCTCGGCACCGAGCACGAGCGTGGTGCGGCGGCCTCCCGTCATGTGGGTCGGATGACGTTCTCCCGGAAGCTGCGGGCCTACGTGGCGCTCATGAAGCCGCGGATCATCGAGCTGCTGCTCGTCGCGACCGTCCCCACCATGATCTTCGCCCAGCAGGGCATGCCCGACTTCTGGCTGATCCTCAACACCCTCGTGGGCGGCACGCTCGCCGCCGGTGCCGCCGGGGCGTTCAACTGCTACATCGACCGGGAGGAGGACCGGGTGATGCGGCGGACGGCCAAGCGTCCGCTCGTCACCGGCGAGGTCACCGACCGGGAGGCCCTCGTGTTCGCCTGGGTCGTGGCGGTCGTCTCGGTGGTGTGGCTCACGGTGGGGGTCAACGTCCTCGCGGGCGCGCTCGGGGCCGCGGCCATCTTCCTCTACGCCGTGTTCTACTCGATCGTCCTGAAGCGGCGCACCGCCCAGAACATCGTGTGGGGCGGGGTGGCCGGGTGCATGCCCGTGCTCATCGGCTGGGCCGCGGTGACCGGCGGCCTCGACTGGCCGGCCCTCGTGCTGTTCCTGTTCATCTTCCTGTGGACCCCGCCGCACTACTGGCCGCTGTCGATGAAGTACGCCGACGACTACTCCCGCGCCGGGGTCCCCATGCTGGGGGCCGTCTCCAGCGCCCGGACCGTGGGCAGCCAGGTGGTGCTCTACGCGTGGGCCACGCTGGTGTGCTCGCTGCTGCTCGTCCCGGTCGGCGGCGCCGGGTGGGTCTACACGCTGACCGCCCTGGGCTCGGGCGCGTGGTTCGTGTGGCACAGCCACAAGCTGCACGCTCTCGCCGTGGCCGGTCGGCCGACTGACAAGCAGGCGATGTACGTCTTCCACGGCTCGATCGCCTACATCACGTTCGTCTTCCTCGCCCTGGCCGTGGACCCGTTCGTGGGCGGCCCCCTCCTCTGAGGACCGCGCGGCGCCCGTGCCGCCCGGGGACGGGGCCGTCCCTCGGCCGGTCCTAGGATGGACGCATGCTCAGCATGACCTTCACCGGGCTCGTGGCCTATCCGATCACCCCGTTCCAGCCGGGCGGCCGGCTGGACCTGGAGTCCCTCGAGCGCTACGTCCGCCGGCTGTCCCGCTCCGGGGTGGACTCCGTGGTGGTGCTGGGCAACTCGGGCAGCTTCGCGTACCTCTCCGCTGACGAGCGGGCGGAGGTCGTGCGCGTGGCGGTGGAGGCCGCCCGCGGCTCCGGGGTGCCGGTGGGCGCCGAGATCTCGGCCATGACCACCCGCGAGGTCCTCGACATGGCCTACGCCGCCGAGAACGGCGGGGCGGACGGACTGGTGCTCAACCCGCTGTCCTACATCCCGCTCGTCTCCCAGGAGATCGCCGACCAGGTGGAGACGGTGGCCGCGGCCGTGTCCCTGCCGCTGTGCGTCTACAACAACCCGACGACGACGGGCTTCAGCTACCCGGTGGAACTCGCGGCCGAGCTGTCCTGGCTCGAGAACGTGAACGCCTTCAAGGACACCGCCGGATCCCCGGCCGAGTACGCCCAGCGCCGCGCCCGTTTCGCGGAGCTCGCCGAGCCGGGCACCGCGCACGGGGTCAGCGGCGAGCGGCTGCTGCACGAGGCGGCGCCGGACGCCGCCGGGTGGCACTCCGGGATCGCGGCGGTGCTGCCGCGCCAGTACGCCGCCTTCCGCGCCGCGGTGGTCGAAGGCGACGAGGTGGCCGTGCACACGTGGCAGGCCGCCCTGGCCCCGCTGCTCGAGATCCTGCGCCAGGAGCGCCCGCTGAGCTCCCTCTACGCCCTCGCGGAGGTCTGCGGGGTGAGCACGGCCCCGCCCCGGCGGCCGCTGCTGCCCATTCCCTCGGCCAGCCGGCAGCGGCTGGCGCAGGCGGTGGAGGAGCTGCTCGACGAGGCGCCCGACGAGCGGTCCTGAGCGCGCTCAGCCGCGGGCGGGAGCCTCGGCGACCGGCTGGTCCGGGGCGGCGCGCACGACCACGTCCGGGGTGCGGGTGAGCGCGAAGCCCTTCTCCACGGTCCGGGCCGCGGCCCAGACCAGCGCCGCGGAGCCCACCAGGTGCAGGGCCACGGCCACGATCGGCAGGCCGTTGAAGTACTGGTAGTAGCCGATCAGCGCCTGCAGCACGAGCACGGCCAGCATCACGTGCAGCGCGGACGCCACGGGCACGGGCCACCGTCGGCGCCGCGCCAGGACGAGTCCCACGACCACGGTGACGACGATCAGGTACACCGGCACCGCGTGGGCCCGGGTGATGAGGTAGGCGTCGAAGGCGTGCCGGGCGCTGGAGTCGTCCCCGCTGTGCGGGCCGGTGCCGGTGACCAGGGTCCCCAGGTAGAGGATCAGGGCGGTGAGCACGCCGACGGTCACCACCAGGGCGCGGATCAGGCTCCGCTGGCTCAGGGCCTGGCCGGGGCGCTCGGCGTCGCGCACGGCCGGCAGGGACCGTCTGCGGGTCCGGTTGACCAGGACGGCGGACAGGGCGATCATCGCGCTGGAGATCAGGTAGTGGATGCCCACCAGCCACGGGTTCAGGCCGGTGTGGACCACCACTCCGCCGACCACCGCCTGCAGCGGGATGGCCAGCCCGAGCACCAGGGCGATGAGCATCAGGTCCCAGTGCCGGTGGCCCAGCCGCAGCACGGCCAGGAACGTCAGGACCGCCACGAGCGCGAGCACGAAGGTGAGCAGCCGGTTGCCGAACTCGATCACCCCGTGCAGGCCCATCTCGGCGGTGTTCGTCCAGGACTCGTCCGTGCAGCGGGGCCAGGTGGGGCAGCCCAGGCCGGAGCCGGTCAGCCGCACCAGCCCGCCGGTGAGGATCAGCAGCGAGTTGGCCAGCAGGGAGGCCACCGCCATCCACCGCACCCACGGGGTGATCCGGGTCGGCATCAGGAACCTGCCGTCCGCTCGGACGTCGGCGTCGGTGGGGTCGCTGGCGCGGGTCATGGCTTCACTTCCGGACGGAGGAGGGCGGGTGCGAGTGCCGTCCCAGTTTATCCGCCTTCGCCCCGCTCCGCGCACGGGCGGGAAGCGCGCGGACCGGGGGAGCGGCGGCCCCGGGCACCGGGGTCCGGCCGGCGCCGGGCGGCGGGCCGGTCCGGCCGGGGCGGGGCCGGTGGTCAGCTCCAGCGGAACCAGCGCACCGCGGCGGCCCACGCGGCGGCGGCCCAGACGGCGAGCACCAGCAGCGGCAGCAGCGTGGGCGCGCCCGTGAGGAACGTCTCCCGCATCGCGGTGCCCAGCGCCCCGGAGGGCAGCAGGTCCACCAGCCAGGACAGCGCCGGCGGCAGCGTGCGGGAGGGGAACAGGGTCCCGCCGACCGCCGCGAGCACCACCCAGACCAGGTTGGTCACGGCCAGGGTGGCCTCGGCGCGCACGGTGCCGGCCAGCAGCAGGCCCAGCCCGGTGAACGCGGCGGCGCCGAGCAGCAGCACCGGCACGGAGACGAGCACCGCCACCGGGTCCGGGCGCCACCCGAGGGCGGCGCCGAGGGCCCCGACGAGCACGTACTGCACCGCCAGCACGGCCAGGATCGCCACCAGCTTGCCGGTGATCAGCCCGCCGCGGCCCAGGGGCGTGGTCGAGAGGAACCGCAGCACGCCGTAGCGGCGGTCGAAGCCGGTCTGGATGCCCTGGCCGGAGAACGCGTTGGAGAGCACGCACAGGGTGAGCACGCCCGGCACCGCGACGTCCACACGGGTGAGGCCCGGCGGGACGTCGGCGTCCAGCAGGTCGGTGAGGGTCAGGGCCACGAGTGCCATCAGCGGCAGGATCACCAGCAGCAGCAGCTGCTCGCCGTTGCGCAGCATGGTCAGCGCCTCGTAGCGGGACTGCGCGGCGACCCGGCGGGCCAGGGGAGCGGGGTCCGAGCGCGGTGGCGTGGCGCGGGGCTGGGCGGGTGCGGTCATCGGATCTCCCGTCCGGAGATGTCGAGGAAGACGTCCTCGAGGGTGCGGGGCTGCAGGGACAGGGACTCGGGCAGGGCGCCGGTGGCCGTGAACCAGCGGGTCACCGTCTCCAGCTGTTCCGGGGTGAGCCGGCCGGTCAGCGTCACCGTGCGGTCGGAGCGGCTCGCGTGCACGTCCTCGAACCCGGGTCCCTCCCACGGGAAGGGGCCGGCCGCGACCTGCTCGGGGGTCAGGGTCAGGGCCAGCACGGCCGGGGCGTCCGCGCCGGGGGCCACCAGCTCGGCCACGGAGCCCTGGGCCATGACCCGGCCGTGGTCGACGATGTAGACCTGGTCGGCCAGCCGCTGGGCGTCGTCGAGCAGGTGCGTGGTCAGGATGATGCACACGCCCTCGCGGCGCAGCTGCTGGACGAGGTCGAAGACGATGTTGCGGGACTGCGGGTCCATCCCGGCCGAGGGCTCGTCCAGGAACAGGACCTCCGGATTGCCCGCCAGGGCCGCCGCCAGGGCCACCCGCTGCCGCTGGCCGCCGGAGAGGCGGCGGACCACCGTGCGGTCGAAGCCGTTGATGCCCAGCCGCTCCACGAGCGCGTCCATGTCCCGGGGGCTGCGGTAGAGGGAGGCGACGTGGCGCAGCAGCTCCAGCGGGCGCACCGCCTGCGGCAGCCCGCCCTCCTGGAGCATGACGCCCACCCGGGCGCGCAGCTCCGGGCCGGCCTGCCACGGGTCCTGCCCGAGCAGCCGGACGGTGCCCTCCGAGGGCCGCTGCAGGCCCTGGGCGCACTCCAGCGTGGTGGTCTTGCCCGCGCCGTTGGGGCCGAGCAGCGCCGTGATCTCGCCGTGCCGAGCGGTCAGGGAGAGGCCGTCGACGGCGTGCACCACGTCCGCGCCCTGCTCCGGGCCGCGGCGGGGGCGTCGTCGGCGGGCGGGGAACTGTTTGACGAGGCGCTCGATCGCCAGCGCGGGCGAGGACGCGGGGGGACTGTGGGCGGGCACCGGACCAGTGTAGTGGGGCGCGCCGACGCCCCGTTCCTCTTGGCCCTGCCGCGCCGGGGGGTTATTATGAGTAAGTCGCGATTTCTGCCGCAGGGCCCGGGTAAGGCTGAACTTACTGGCCGCACCGGAATGAATAACGACATACTGAGGTTGTGTATTCAGTGAGCCCCGGCACGGGGCGCACCGCGCAGCACACCACCTTCCACCCCATCTCCGATCAGGAAGCGCACGGTTCACCCATGACCCACACCACGGACGCCCGGAGCCTGTCCCGCTCCCCGGGCGGGCCGCGGGCGGAGCAGGAGGAGAACACCCGCTCCCGCGTGCTGGGGGCCGTCCTGGAGCACGGGCCGGTCTCGGCCGCCGACCTCGGCGACATGCTCGAGCTCACCCCGGCGGCCGTGCGCCGCCACCTCGACGCCCTCGAGCAGCAGCACTACATCGAGGTCACCATGGTCCGCCGCCGCACCGGCGGCGCCGGGCGCCCCGCTCGCCGCTACGTCGTGGCCCCCGAGGGCCACGCCAAGCTCGGCGACGACTACCTGGAGATCGCCACCGACGCCCTGGAGGCCATCCGGCGCGTCGCCGGTCCCGACGCCGTGCGGGAGTTCATCCAGGAGCGCGTGGACCGGCTCGAGGCCGCGTACCGGCCCGAGGTCGAGGCCGCCGGGCCCGAGGTCGCCGACCGCCTGCCCGTGCTCGTGCGCCTGCTGAGCCAGGACGGCTTCGCCGCCTCCACGAACGAGGTCGCCGTGGGGCGCGGGGACCAGCGCACCATCGTCTCCGCGCAGCTGTGCCAGGGCCACTGCCCCGTGCGGGAGCTGGCCGCCCGCTACCCGCAGTTCTGCGAGCTGGAGACCGAGCTCATCGCCCGGCTGCTCGGCACGGACGTCCGCCGGCTCTCCACGCAGGCCGCCGGCGCGCACGTGTGCACGACGCACGTACCCCTCGCACGGCCCGGACCCGCCGCGGCCCGGACGACCACGGACCACCCCACAGACCAGACAACAGAGGAAGGCCGTCATGACTGAACAGATCGCCAGCGGCAACGACACTGTCATCGCCGACATCCTGGAGAAGAACCCGGAGCTCGAGGGCATCGGCACCTACGAGTACGGCTGGGCGGACTCCGACGTCGCCGGCGCCTCAGCGCGCCGCGGCATCAACGAGGAGGTCGTCCGGGACATCTCGGCCAAGAAGAGCGAGCCGCAGTGGATGACCGACCTGCGGCTGAAGGGCCTGAAGTTCTTCGACCGCAAGCCCATGCCCGCCTGGGGCGCGGACCTCTCCGGCATCGACTTCGACAACATCAAGTACTTCGTGCGCTCCACGGAGAAGCAGGCCCAGACCTGGGAGGACCTGCCCGAGGACATCCGCAACACCTACGAGAAGCTCGGCATCCCCGAGGCCGAGCGCGGCCGGCTCGTGGCCGGCGTCGCCGCCCAGTACGAGTCCGAGGTGGTCTACCACCAGATCCGCGAGGACCTCGAGGAGCAGGGTGTCATCTTCATGGACACCGACACCGCCCTCAAGGAGCACCCGGAGTTCTTCGAGGAGTACTTCGGCACCGTCATCCCGGTGGGCGACAACAAGTTCGCCTCGCTGAACACGGCCGTGTGGTCCGGCGGCTCCTTCGTCTACGTCCCCAAGGGCGTGCACGTGGAGATCCCGCTGCAGGCCTACTTCCGCATCAACACCGAGAACATGGGCCAGTTCGAGCGGACGCTGATCATCGCGGACGAGGACTCCTACGTCCACTACATCGAAGGCTGCACGGCGCCGATCTACAACACCGACTCGCTGCACTCCGCCGTGGTCGAGATCATCGTCAAGAAGAACGCCCGGGTGCGCTACACGACCATCCAGAACTGGTCGAACAACGTGTACAACCTGGTGACCAAGCGCGCGATCGCCCACGAGGGCGCCACCATGGAGTGGATCGACGGCAACATCGGCTCGAAGGTGACGCAGAAGTACCCGGCCGTCTACATGACCGGGGAGCACGCCCGCGGCGAGACCCTCTCGATCGCCTTCGCCGGCGAGGGCCAGCACCAGGACACCGGCTCGAAGATGGTGCACATCGCGCCGAACACCTCCTCGTCGATCGTCTCGAAGTCCGTGGCCCGCAACGGCGGCCGCGCCGCCTACCGCGGCCTCGTGCAGGTCCGCGAGGGCGCCAAGGGCTCCAAGTCCAACGTGGTCTGCGACGCCCTGCTGGTCGACACGATCTCCCGCTCGGACACCTACCCCTACGTCGACATCCGCGAGGACGACGTGTCCATGGGCCACGAGGCGACCGTCTCGCGGGTCTCCGAGGAGCAGCTGTTCTACCTCATGCAGCGAGGCCTGGCCGAGGACGAGGCCATGGCGATGATCGTGCGCGGCTTCGTGGAGCCGATCGCCCGTGAGCTCCCCATGGAGTACGCGCTCGAACTCAACCGCCTCATCGAACTGCAGATGGAAGGATCCGTTGGCTGACATGTCCAAGCTGAACGAAACGATTCGCAACGCGGCGGAGGCCGCCGCCTCCGCCGCCACCGCCGTGGCCGAGAAGGCCGTCGGCACGGCCAAGGACGTCTACGACAACCTGGGCGAGAAGGTCGACGGCGTCCCGACCGGGGACGGGCGCATCGCCATCCCGGGCATGGACCAGGAGGGCGAGCGGCTCGCCCGCGACAAGGTCGAGAACGACACCCTCGTGCGGGAGTCCGCCCGCGGCGGCAGCGCCGAGGGCCCGGACTCCTCCCGCGCCGGGCGGCGCACGTCCTACGACGTGGCCGACTTCCCGAAGATCAGCGGCAAGGAGGAGGACTTCCGGTTCACCCCGGTCAAGCGCCTCAAGGGCCTGCACGCCGACGCCCTCACCGGCCCGGCGCCGGCGGTGACCGTGGACTCCGACGCCGTGCGCGTGGAGACCGTCGGCCGCGACGACGCCCGGATCGGCAGCGCCGGCATCCCCGAGGACCGGGTCTCCGCCAACGCGTGGAGCAGCGTCACCGAGGCCACCGTGCTCACGGTGCCGCAGGAGGCCGAGATCGCCGCGCCCGTCGTCGTCGACATCCACGGCACGGACGCCACCCCGGCGGCCCAGCACCTGGTGATCGACGCCCAGCCCTTCTCCAAGGCCCTGGTGGTCCTGCGCCACCACGGCAGCGCGGTGCTCTCGCAGAACGTCGAGTTCCGGGTCGGCGACTCCGCGAACCTCACCGTGGTGACCCTCCAGGAGTGGGACGACGACGCCGTGCACGCCTCCGCACAGCAGGCGCGCCTGGGCCGCTCGGCCTCCTTCAAGCACGTGCTCGTCTCCCTCGGCGGGGACCTGGTGCGCGTGACCCCGTCCACCCGCTTCGACGCCCCCGGCGGGTCCGTGGAGATGTACGGGCTCACCTTCGTGGACGCCGGCCAGCACCTGGAGTCCCGGCTGTTCGTGGACCACTCCCAGCCGCACTGCACCTCGCGGGTGACCTACAAGTCCGCGCTGCAGGGCGAGAACGCGCACGGCGTGTGGGTCGGCGACGTCCTGATCCGCGCCACCGCGGAGGGCACCGACACCTACGAGCTGAACCGGAACCTGATCCTGGGCGACGGGCCCCGCATGGACTCGGTGCCGAACCTCGAGATCGAGACCGGTCTGATCGCGGGCGCCGGCCACGCCTCCACCACCGGGCAGCTGGACGACGAGCACCTGTACTACCTCATGTCCCGGGGCATCCCCGAGGACGAGGCGCGCCGGCTCGTGGTGCGCGGCTTCCTCTTCGAGATCCTCCAGCAGATCGGTGTCCCGGACATCGAGGAGCGGCTGCGCGGGGCCGTCCAGGACGAGCTCGCCTCCGCCAACCACTGAGCCCTTTCCCCACACTCTTCCCGACCACAGGAGAACCATCCATGGCAACTCTCGAGATCAAGGACCTGCACGCGTCCGTCGTGCTCGACGACGAGACCACCAAGCCGATCCTCAAGGGCGTGAACCTCACCATCAAGTCCGGTGAGGTGCACGCGATCATGGGCCCCAACGGGTCCGGCAAGTCCACCCTGGCCTCCACCATCGCCGGGCACCCCAAGTACGTCGTCGACTCCGGCCAGGTCCTCCTGGACGGCGAGGACGTCCTGGAGATGTCCGTGGACGAGCGCGCCCGCGCCGGGCTCTTCCTGGCCATGCAGTACCCCGTGGAGATCCCCGGCGTGACGACCTCCAACTTCCTGCGCACCGCCAAGACCGCCATCGACGGCGAGGCCCCCTCCCTGCGCACGTGGACGAAGGACGTCAAGGCCGCCATGGAGCAGCTGAAGATCAGCCCCGACATGATCCAGCGCAACGTCAACGAGGGCTTCTCCGGCGGCGAGAAGAAGCGCCACGAGATCCTCCAGCTCGAGCTGCTCAAGCCCAAGATGGCCCTGCTCGACGAGACCGACTCCGGCCTCGACGTCGACGCGCTGAAGGTCGTGTCCGAGGGCGTCAACCGCGCCCTGGAGACCAACGGCATGGGCGTCATGCTGATCACCCACTACACGCGGATCCTGCGCTACATCAAGCCGCAGTTCGTGCACGTGTTCGCCGACGGCCGCGTCGTCGACGAGGGCGGGCCCGAGCTCGCCGAGCGGCTCGAGAACGAGGGCTACGACCGCTACCTGGCTCCCGTCAAGTAAGCGCCGCGCCGACCAGCACCGAAAGGAGGCCAGCGATGGCCGACACCCCTGCTGAGACCCCCGTCGACACCTCCGAGGCCCCTGCGGGCCGTCTCTCCACGGAGGAGGTCGAGGAGGCGCTCAAGAACGTCATCGACCCCGAGCTCGGCGTCAACATCGTCGACCTGGGCCTGCTCTACGGCTCCCGGTGGGCCGAGGACGGCGCCCTGATCCTGGACATGACCCTCACGACCGCGGCCTGCCCGCTGCAGGACGTCATCGAGGAGCAGGTCGAGCAGAACCTCGGCCCGCTGCTGGACGAGTGGCGGGTCAACTGGGTCTGGATGCCGCCGTGGGGTCCCGATCGGATCACCGAGGACGGCCGCGACCAGATGCGGGCCCTGGGCTTCAACATCTGAGCACCCTCCCGGCACGACCACGGCGCCCCGCCCACCTCGCACGAGGTGGGCGGGGCGCCGTCGTCGCCCGGGTGCCGCACCCGTGCCGTTCCCGGCGGTAACCTTCCTGCCTTTCGGGCCGTGGAGCACGACGGGCTCCTACACTGCGGTCATGGTCCAGACGCTGATCTTCGGGCTCGTGGCCTCCAGCGCCCTGGTGATCGGGGCGCTGGTCGGGGTGCGCTTCGAGCTGCCCAAGCGCGTGCTGGCCATCCTGCTCTCCTTCGCCGCCGGGGCGCTGATCACCGCCCTGGCCTTCGAGCTGTTCGAGGACGCCTACGAGCGCGGCGGCATCGGACTGGCGGTGGCCGGGCTGTTCGCCGGGGCCGTGGTCTTCACCGCGCTGAGCGCCCTGCTGGACCGGTGGGCGCAGCCCGGGCCCCGGTCCGACGACGCGGAGCGGCAGCAGGGCAGCGCCAAGCTGGACCCGGACGCCGCGGCCGACGACAAGGCCCCCACGGCGGCCTCGGCGAGCGGCGCGGCCGGCCTGGCCCTGCTCGCGGCCGTCACCCTGGACGGGGTGCCCGAGAACGTGGCCCTGGGCGTCTCCCTCACCGAGGGCACCGGGGGCCTGGCCCTGCTCGCCGCGATCTTCGTCTCCAACCTGCCCGAGTCCCTGGTCGGGGCCGCCTCGATGCGCGAGCAGGGCATGTCCAGAGGCAGGGCCGTGCTGCTCTGGACGGTCTGCGGGGTGCTGCTCGTGCTGGCCGTGCTGCTCGGCGCGGGGCCGCTGGCCGGCAGCGACCCCGAGACGATCTCCCTGCCGCTGGCCTTCGCCGCCGGCGCCGTGATCGCCTCCCTGGCCGACACCCTCATGCCGGAGGCCTACGAGCACGGCGGTCCCGCGGTGGCGCTG
Source organism: Kocuria turfanensis (assembly GCF_001580365.1). Taxonomy (NCBI): domain Bacteria; kingdom Bacillati; phylum Actinomycetota; class Actinomycetes; order Micrococcales; family Micrococcaceae; genus Kocuria; species Kocuria turfanensis. The sequence goes on from NZ_CP014480.1 coordinate 267,408, forward strand.
AGCACGGCGGCCGGCTTCGCGCTGTCCTTCGCGCTCTCGCTGGCCTGAGCCGCCACGCCCGCCGCCCGGGCGCTCCCGATGGACGGCTCCGTGTCGCCTGGTCGCCGTGTCTCGTGTTCGCGATCGCACTCGCCATGGCAGAGTCGGGGCGTGAGCACCGAGGAGAGACGCATCGCCGTGCTGATCGACGCCGACAACGCCCCGGCGTCGAACATCGATGTCGTCCTGGCGGAGGTCTCCCGGCACGGCGCCCCGAACGTGCGGCGGGCCTACGGCGACTGGAAGAGCCCCGGTCTGCAGCAGTGGGAGGCGGTGCTGCACGCCTACGCCATCCGGCCGATCCAGCAGTTCGCCTACAGCGCGGGCAAGAACGCCTCCGACATGGCCATGGTCATCGACGCGATGGACCTGCTGCACGCGGGGTCCGTGGACGGCTTCGCCGTCGTCTCCAGCGATGCGGACTTCACCCCGCTGGTGATGCGCATCCTCACCGAAGGGGCGAAGGTCTACGGCTTCGGCCAGCAGCAGACGCCGGCGCCCTTCGTCAACGCCTGCTCGCAGTTCACCTATGTCGAGGGACTGGGTGCGCCGACGCCGGAGAGCCCGGCGTCGGCCCTCGCGCGGGTGCCGCAGCAGAAGCTGCGCGGCGACACCCGGCTCGTCCAGATGCTGCGCAGCGCCGTCGACGCCGCCGGCGGGGAGGACGGGTGGGCGCACCTGGGGGCCGTGGGCAGTCAGATCGCCAACCAGGCGTCCTTCGACGCCCGGAACTACGGCTATGCGAAGCTCAGCGAGCTCATCGAGGCCACCGGACTGTTCGACGTCCGGCGCCAGAACCTGACCGTGCACGTCCGGGACGGCCGCCGGAAGTGAGGGCGCGGCACCGCCCCGGTCCGAACGCTGCACCCGCTCGGTGATGCCGCTGCGCCCTCCGGAACGACGGACGACGACCCGAACGCCCCGACCACGCTCCGCTCCGGTGCGGTGCCGTGCGGAGCGTGGCCGGGGCGGTCGTCGAGCAGGGCGCGACACAATCGGTCCCGTGCCCGTCGCGCGCTCGGTCGTCCGTCGGCGACCGCGCCGGGCACCGTGCCCCGTACGGGGCTGTTCACCGCTCCCACACTCGCCCGACGTGCGGCGATGTCGGCCCGCGGACCGGGGGAGCGCCGCGGGCCCGGGCAGCCCCGCATCAGCCGGTGCGACGGGCGTCCACAGTGATGGACAGAACAGGACGCCGGTGCTGAACTGACGGGTAGCACAGCCCGCCGGGCTGGCACGTGAGCGTGAGGATCCCACACCAGAGGGAGCCCGCGTCGACCGAGGAGGACCGTCCGATGGAACCGTGGATCTGGATCGTGCTGGCGATCGTGGTGGTGGCGCTCGTCATTCTTGCGCTCGTGGGAGCCGGCAAGAAGAAGCGGGACCACCAGGCCGCCGTGGAGAGCCAGAACCGGGAGCGCGCCGCCGACCTGCGGGCCCGCAGCCAGGAGCAGAGCCTGGCCGCCCGGGAGCAGAAGGCGGACGCGGAGGCGGCGCGCGCCGAGGCCGAGAAGGCCCGCATCGAGGCCGACCGGATCGAGCAGGACGCCCGGCGGCGCGCCGAGGAGGCCGACCGGGCACGCGAGGAGGCCGAGGCGCACCGGCGGGAGGCCGCCACGCTGGACCCGGACGGGGAGCACACCGACCGGACCGATCACACCGATCGCACTCAGAGCGACGAGAGGTCTGAGGGGTCCCACGAGGGCGCCAGCCGCCGGGATCGCGACGTGCCCGGCCAGGGCGACTCCCGCCTGGACGATCGCCTCCGGGACGAGCGCACCGCCGCGCCCGGCCGCACCCCCGACCCCGAGGACCGTCCCCGCGCCTGACCGGCACGCCTCGAGACACGCACACCGGCAGCCGACGTCGGACCCGACGCCGGCTGCCGGTGCACGTAGCCCGGCAACCCGATCCGGGTCCACTGCCACCCGGTCCACCACTGGACTGTCCCGCCAACGCCGAGTCCCCCATGGGCTCGCAGATCCCCCCGATCAATCCGGGGGAATTGCGACTTCATGGGGGACTCGGCGCGTGGGGGGGCGGGGGATGGGGGGCTCGGCGCGTGGGGTGCGGGGGGTGGGGGACTCGGCGTACGCGGGTGCGGTGCGGGCCCGGGGGTCAGAGGGCCGGCGGGTTGTCGAGGTCGCGGGCGGCGAAGGTGTCGCACTGGTCCAGGTCGCCGGTGCGGTAGCCGGCCCAGAACCACAGCTGGCGCTGGCGGGAGGTGCCGTGCGTGAAGGCCTCGGGGTTCACCCGGCCCTGCGTGGTGGCCTGGATGCGGTCGTCGCCGATGACCGACGCGGCGTTGAGCGCCTGCTCGAGCTGCTCGGGCGTCACCTCCTGCAGGTCCACCGCCCCGGAGGTGTCGCCGGACGCGCCGCGGGCCCAGAGCCCGGCGAAGCAGTCCGCCTGCAGCTCGACCCGCACGGCGCCGGACTCCGGGCCCTGTGGGTCCTGCTGGGCGTAGCCGAGGGTGCCGATCTGGTGCTGGATGTGGTGGCCGAACTCGTGGGCGAGCACGTACTCCTCCGCCAGGGGGCCGCCCTCGGCCCCGAACTGGGTCTGCAGCTCGTCGAAGAACGCCACGTCGAGCCACACGGTCTGGTCGGCCGGGCAGTAGAAGGGGCCCACGGCCGAGGACGCGGTCCCGCAGGCGGTGGAGTCCCGGCCCTGGTAGAGCTCCAGGCCGGGCAGCACGTAGCGCTCGCCGGCGGCCTGCGGGAGGTAGCCCTCCCAGAACTGGTCGAGGCTCTGCGCGGTGGCGATCATCCGGCAGTCGCTGTACTGGTTGGCGTCCGCGCCGGTCTCGCAGTGCGCGAACTGCTCCTGCCCGGAGGACGAGCCGCCGGTGTCCTCTCCACCGCCGGTCAGGGCGTCGATGCCGTCCTGTCCGAAGAACAGGCCGACGACCAGCAGCAGCAGCGTGCCGCCGATCCCGCCGCCCACGGCGACGCCGCGGCCGCCACCACCGCCGACCCGCCCGGGATCCAGCTGGGAGTCGTTGCTGAAAGTCATGGGCAAAGCATAAGCGCACTGACGGTCGTGCGGTGGCGCTCAGTCGAATCCGCGGGCGGCGAGGGCCTGACCGGTGCGCTCGGCGTAGGCCACCGTGGAGATCACCGCGGGCGTGACGAGCAGCACCGGGTTGGGGCGCAGCCCGCGGGCGCGCACCGCGTCCCGCAGCTCGCCCACGGCGCCGACGATGAACGGGATCGAACGCAGCATGAGGGACACGGCCAGGCCGATCCGTTCGGGGTCGGCGCCGACGAGCCGCACCGGGGTGCACAGCCACACCACGCCGTCGAGGAGCTCGGGCAGGGGAGTGGTGTGCATGAGCACGCGGGTGACCACGAGGAAGACCGCGATGGTGGTCAGGACATCGGCCGCCTGGCCCGGTCCGGTGGTGAGGACGTGGTAGACGCCCAGCAGGACCAGCACGGGCAGCGCGGGGGCCAGCCCCCGCCACCACTCGCGGGTCCGCACGCCGGCGGCGGTGCCCGCCACCAGGAGGCCCGCGGTCAGCGCGGCCGGGACCGGCCACGACGGGGCGAGGACCACGGCCACGGTCACGACGACGATGCCCACGCCCTTGCTCCACAGCGGGGCCCGGTGCAGCAGGCTCGTGCCGGGGCTGTAGCTGCCGAACAGGTCCGGGCCGCGGCTCACGGGAGGACCTCCTGCGGGAAGCCGTCCGCGCACCAGCGCTCGTACGCGGGCAGGACCTGCTCGGGGCGGCCGTCGGCCACCAGGCGCCCCTCGTGCAGGACCAGGACGCGGGGCGCGGTCGCGGCGAGCCCGAGGTCGTGCGTGGAGATCAGCAGCTGGTGCGGCAGTCCGCCGAGCAGGTCGATCAGCCGCCCGCGATTGCGGAGGTCCAGCAGGGTCGTGGGCTCGTCGAGCACGAGCACCTCGGGCTCCACGGCCAGCACCGCCGCGAAGGCCGCGAGCTGGCGCTCCCCGCCGGAGAGGTCGTAGATGCTGTGCTCGGCCCGGTGGGCGATCCCCACTCGCTCGAGCAGCGCGAGCGCCGCGGCACGCCGCCGGGCCCGGGGGACGCCGGTCCCGCGCAGGGACAGCTCGACGTCCTCCACGGGGGTGGGCATGACCAGCTGGGAGAGCGGATCGGTGAAGACGAAACCGACGTGCCGGCGGGCCGCGCGGACGTCGCGGGCCACGTCGATGCCGTGCACGGTCACGGTGCCCGAGGCGGGGCGGGCGAGGCCGTTGAACAACCGCAGGAAGGTGGACTTGCCGGACCCGTTGAGCCCGACCACGGCGACCCGCCGCTCGGGAAGGGCCACGTCGAGCCCGCGCAGCAGGGTCAGCTCACCGGAGGCGGTGGGGGCGGTGACCGTGACGTCGGAGCACACGAGGGCCGCGGCCCCGGGGGAGCCGGCCACGGGTCAGCGCGTGCCCGCGATCCGGGGGAACGCCTTGTGCACGCCCACGGCGATGACCGCGGCGAGCACGCACTTGAGCAGGTCCCCGGGCCAGAACACGAGGTCCGCGAGGAAGGCGTCCCGCAGCGGCAGCTGCGCGTTGAGCACGAGGCCGGCGATGCCGCCGACCCGGATCACGACGAACCCGGCGAGGGCGGCGAGCACCAGCCGCAGCGTGTAGGTGCCGGTGCGCTCGTAGCGGGCGTTGGTGGCCCCGCCGTCCCCGGCCCGGCGGGCCGGAATCAGCCACTGCGCCATGTACCCGGCGGCGGCCGCGGCGAAGGGGAAGGCCAGGATGTAGCCGGCGGAGGGGCCCGCGAGCACGCCCAGGCCGCCGCGGAAGCCGGCGAAGACCGGCACGCCGATCAGTCCGACCAGGACGTAGAGCGCCACCGCCAGGAAACCGCGCGTCCCGCCCAGGACCAGGCCCGTGAGGAACACGGCGAGGGTCTGCAGGGTCAGCGGCACGCCCGCCCCGCCCAGCGGGATGCCGGGCAGGACGGACAGGGCCGCGGTGAGAGCCGCGAAGACGGCGATGTTCGCGAGGTCCTCGGCGGTGACGGACCGGCGGCGTTCGGTGTTGGTCATGGTTCCCAGACTAGGGCTTGCGCGCGTCCTGGCCGGAACCGGTGCCCCGGCCCGCCGCGTGCGGGGCGCGCTCGCCGGCGTCGTCGTCGGTGCTGTCGTCCTGCCGGACGGCGTCGCGCTCCGTGGCGCCGAAGCGCCCGCCCAGCGCCTGCTGGTAGCGCATCCGCTGGTACTTCCAGCGCTCGGCCATCGTGGCCTTGGACTCGACGCGGTCCTTGGGGTTCACCGGGTCCGGCCCCAGCACGGGGTCGTCGCCGACCTGGTAGCGGCTGGACCACACCTGGATCACGGCCCAGGCCACGGCGGTGTAGGGCACGGCGAGGATGGCGCCGAAGATGCCGCCGACCAGGGTGCCGACGGTCAGGGCCAGGAGCACGATGAGCGCGTGCAGGCTGAGCGTGCGGCCCATGATGATCGGCTGCAGGATGTTGCCCTCGATCTGGTTGACCACGATGATCCAGCCGATCACGGCCAGGGCGATGAGCGGCCCGTTGGTCACGAGGGCCACGAGGGCCGCGATGATGCCGGCGATGGTGGCGCCGACCACGGGGATGAACGCGGTGACGAACACGAGCACGGCGAGCGGGATGGCCAGCGGCACGCCGAACACGAGCAGGAAGGCACCGATGAGCACGGCGTCCACGGCGGCCACGAAGGCCGTTCCGCGGACGTAGCCGCCGAGCACCTGCGCGCTGCGGTCCACGGACTCGGCGAGCTTGGCCCGGCGCTCCCCGCGGAACCAGCGCAGCGTGAAGTTCCACATCTTCTCGCCGTCCTTGAGGCAGAAGAAGAGCACGACGATCATCAGCACCACGCCGGTGATGAACTCCGTGGCCGCGCCCAGGCCGCTGATGGCACCGCCCGCGAAGGAGCCGCTGGTGACGAAGTCCCCGGCCTGCTGGACGGCGGAGTCGATCGCGGCCGTGTCGACGGGGATCGGACCGGACTGCACGAGGCGCTGCAGCTCGTTCCAGCCCTCCTGGGCGGAGGCCGTGAGCGTGTCCCACTCGCTGCGCACCGCGAACACGATGCCGGTGATCACACCGCCCACCAGGGCCAGGATCCCGAGGAAGGCCGCGAGGGTGGCCAGCAGGTTGGACCAGCCCCTGCGCTCCAGCCACTTCACGACCGGCCCCACCGCGGAGGCGAGGATGAGTGCCACGAGCACGGCGATCAGCACGACCTTGACCTGCAGCAGGACCCAGAGGAGCCCCACCACCACGGCGGCCACGAGCAGCGTCTGGGCGGCGCGGGAACCGGCCCGCCCGAGCGAGTCCGCCCAGGGACCCACGGCGGGAGCCAGCGCCTGGGTGGTCTCCTCGAAGCCGGCGGGCTCGACCCCGAGGCCCATGGCCGGGACCGCGCTGGTGCCGGGGTCGGCCCGGCCGCCGAGGACGCTCTCGGCGTGCAGCGGGGCGGTCGACGAGCCACCGGGGCGGCGGGGTGGTTGGTCCGGGCGGGACGACGTGGCCATGCGGGGCTCCTCGGGGAAGGTGGCGGTCGGGGGTGCGGCCGTGCGACGACGGCGTGTGCCCCCACCATAGGGCGGCGGTCAGGGGCGCGGCTGCGCGGCGACGTACGGCGCTCGCATCAACCCTAAGGCGGCTGACGGAAGGGTGTCCACCGGTCGGGGCTCCTGCAGGGCCGCCGCGGCGGCGCGTCGGAGCCGGTCAGGCGCGGCCTTCGACCTCGAACACCGCGGTCAGGACGTGCCGGCGGCGGGCCGCGACGTCGTGCATGAGCGCCGGTGCGTCGTCGAAGCCCACGACGTCGCTGATCAGGTGCTCCCGGACCTCCGCGGCGTGGGCGCCCAGCAGCCGGATCGTCTCCGCGGAGAGCCGGGCCCGGTCCCAGGCGTGGGCGAGACCGCGGGGCACCCGCCCGATCTGGGCGCAGCGCAGGCTCAGCCCGTTGTGGTGGAACTCCTCGCCCAGTCGCACCGCGTCGGCGCCCTCGGTGTAGAACGCCAGGTCGATCACGCTGCCCTGGGGGCGGACGGCCCGCAGCGCCGCGTGCAGCGCGCCGGGCTTGCCGCGGCACTGGAACACGACGTCGGCCCCGTGCTCGCCCGGGCCGTGGCGCCAGCGGGTCTTGAGCACCCGCCCCGGGTCGTCGTCGAGGTCCAGCGGGAGGAAGCCCAGCCGCTCCGCGACCGCCCGCCGGCGCGGGTCGGCGTCGGCCACGGCCACCTCCCGGGCACCGAGCGCCCGGGCGAACAGCCCCGTGACCAGGCCCACCGGGCCGGCGCCGGTGACGAGCACCAGCCGCCCCGCCACGCCGTCACCGAGGCCGCGCACCGGCCCGGCGTCGGCGGCCGCGTGCAGCAGTCCGTTGGCGCAGATCGGGCCGAAGTGGGCCACGAACACGCCCAGCAGCGGGTCGAGCGCGGCGGGCAGCGGCACCAGGTGCTCGCCCAGCGGGTCGGCGACGTGGGCGGTGGCGTGGCCGTAGGCCGAGGCCAGGACGTCGCCCGCCCGGAAGGCCGGGGTGCGGGACTCGGCCACCCGGGCGACCTCCATGTAGCCCAGCCGGCGCACGGGGTATCCCTGCTCGGGCACCCCGGGGCGGAACAGGCCCAGCTCGGTGTCGTGCCGGGAGTGCAGCCCGGGGTGGTCGCCCTTGACGAAGGCCAGCTCCGTGCCGGCCGAGAGCCCGGTGACCAGCGTCTCCAGGAGCAGCCCGCCCTCCGGCAGCTCCGGCAGCTCCTCCTCGGCGATCTCGACCCGGCCCCGCGCGGGGACCACGAGGGTGCGCCGGGCGCTCATCCGAGCTCCTCCAGCGCGACCGCCTGTCCCGTCCGGGCCGACTGCGCGATGGCGCAGGCGAGCCGGTGGGTGCGCAGCGCCTCGCCGTAGGGCACCCGGGTGGCCTCGCGCTCACCGCGCACGGCCTCGAGGAACTCCCGGTCCACCGCGACCCGCGGGTCCTCGGCGGGGGCGTGCTTGGTGCGCTCGGCGGGCCAGAAGGCCGTGAGCCCGTCCTCGGCCAGCTCCAGGACCAGGCCGCGGCTGACCGTGTGCAGGGCGGCGCGGTGCTTGACGGCCAGCGCGGAGGTCGCCGCGAGGGTGGCCACCGCCCCGGAGCGGAACCGGACGGTGGCGGCGGTCGCGTCGTCGACGTCGCCGTCGTCCGGGCCGGTGCCGTCCGGGGTGCCGCGAACCCCGGCGGCGTAGACCTCCACGGCCTCCCCGAGCAGGAACCGGGCCGTGTCCAGCACGTGCGTCAGCTGCTCGACGACCTGCCCGCCGGACCGGTCCGTCCGGCCCCACCAGGGCACCGGCGGGCGCTTGTCGAGCCAGTAGCCGTTGGCCAGCAGCGGCGGGGCCTCCGCGAGCAGCTCACGGGCCAGCACGGCGGTGTCCAGGCAGCGCCAGTGGTAGCCGGTGCCCGTGACGACCCCGGTCTCCTCGACCCGCCGGCCGATCCGCTCGACGACGTCCAGGCCCAGGCCCACGGGCTTCTCCACGAACAGTGCCTTGCCGCGCTCCAGGGCGGCGAGCTCCGCGGGCCCGTGGGCGAAGGGCGGGACGCAGACGTAGACGGCGTCGGCGTCCACCGCGTCGAGGGCCTGGCCGGGGTCGGTGAAGCAGGGGACGTCGAGCTCGGCGGCGAGGGCCTCGGCCGCGGGCCGGTGCGCGTCGGTCACGCTGACCGCGCGGGCGCCGCCCAGCCCGTGCAGCACCCCGACGTGGCGCCGGGCCACGGAGCCGGCCCCGACGAGGGCGATCCTGAGCGTCATGCGGGGTTCTCCTCCAGCAGCCGGTGGTACAGGTCCAGGTAGCGCCGGGCCATGCCCGCCGGCGTCCACTGCTCGGCGGCCTCCCGGCACGCCTGCGGGTCCAGGGCGTCGAGCTCGTGCAGGTGCCGGACGAGGTCGTCCTCCTCGGCGGCCAGGAAGCCGGTCCGCCCGTGCTCCACGAGCGAGGGCAGCACCCCGCGCGGCGTCCCGACCACCGGCACGCCCCGGGCCAGCGCCTCGACCACGCCGGTGGCGCCGGGCTCGGCCCAGCGGATGGGGCTCAGCAGGGCCCGGGCGGAGCGCAGCAGCCGCTCCTTGCGCTCGCCGGCCACACCGCCCACCCAGGTCACCGAGGTGCCGTCGACCAGGGGCCGCACCTCGTCGAGCCAGTAGCGGACGTCGGGGTGGGCGCCCAGCGCCTCGTCGCCGTCGGCGAGCCGGCGCTCCAGCTCCTCCGGGTCGTCGATGCCGGCCACGGGCCCGGCCAGGACGAGGGGCACCCCGGCCCGCCGGCAGATCCGCGCCGCCACGTCCTGGGCCTTGTCCGCGGTGATCCGCGCCAGGACCAGGGCGTGCTCGCCGGGCTCCGCCGCCACCTCGAGCGGCGGCGGCGCCGCCAGCGGGACCACCCCCAGCGTCTGCCGGCGCAGGTTCTCCGGGGCCCGCTCGAGCTGGGAGGCGGAGACCGCGGCGAAGCGCACGCGCCCGCGGCCGTCGAACGCGGAGTAGAACTCCGGGTGCTTGCGCAGGTCCCAGTGCAGGGTCTGCAGGGTCGGCGGGGCGGCGGTGCCCATGGCGGCGAGCACGGAGGGGCCCACGACCTCCAGGTGGTCGTGCACCACGTCCCACCGGTCCCGGTCCCGCAGGGCGTCCACCAGGACCTGCATGTGGGCGTGGGCGATGCCGGAGACCCGGTTGTAGGGCATCGCGATGGACCGGAATGCCGGCTCCGCCAGCGGCCGCAGGTGGTCGTCCGCCTCGAGCGTGCTGGGGCCCACGGTGGCCAGCGTGACGTGCGCCCCCGCCCGCCGCAGCTCCGGCACCAGGGTGGCGACCACCGTCTCGATCCCGCCGTAGCCGGACGGGGGCACGGGCAGCCAGGGGCCCGCGTTCACGAGCACCCGCAGCCCGCTCACGCGACGCGGCCGACGAACTGGGCGCGGTATTCGGGGATGCCCGCCATGGGCGGGCGCTCGCGGACGCTGACGTCGTGGGTCTCGGCGAGGAACCGCTCGCCCTGGCGCAGGAACTGCGTGAGCTGCCCGCTCTCGCCGGCCACCGGGGCCTCGCAGCGCAGCCGCGCCTGGACCGTCAGCTGGATCTGGGCGGCCATCCGCGCCAGGGCGGCGTCCGAGGAGTTGCGGTGCGAGCGCACGCCCAGGTCCACCTGGGCCATGGCGTCCAGGCCCACGGCCTCCAGGACGTCGATGAGCATCGCGATCTCCACCCCGTACCCGGAGACGAAGGGCACCCTCTCCAGCAGCGCCCGGCGCCCGGCGTACTCCCCGGCCAGCGGTTGGACGAGACCCGACAGCTGCGGCCAGAACAGGTTGAGCAGAGGGCGGGCCACCAGCTCCGTGACCCGCCCGCCGCCGGCGGGCAGGATGGTGGTGCCGTCGTGCAGCGGACGGTCGTAGCAGCTCTTGACGAACTGCACCCCCGGCTCGGTCAGCAGCGGGCCCAGCAGCCCCACGACGAAGCGCGTGTCGAACTCCCGCAGGTCCGCGTCGACGAACGCGAGCACGTCCCCGGTGGTCACGGCCAGGGACTTCCACAGCGCCTCGCCCTTGCCCGGGACGTTGCCGTGGGCGGGCAGGATCTCGTCCTGCCGGTGGACCCGGGCCCCGGCCGCCGCGGCGACCGCCGCCGTGGCGTCCGTCGAGTCCGAGTCGATGACGACCAGCTCGTCGATCAGCGCCACGTCCTCCACGAGCTCCCGCCGCAGCGCGGTGACGATCCGGCCCACCGTCGCGGCCTCGTCGCGGGCCGGCAGCACCACGCTGACCCTCGTGCCGGCCTTCCGGCCGCAGAGCTGTTCCGGGGTCCACTGCCGGGCGTGGTAGCTGCGGGTGCTGAACCACTGCTGGACGTCCTGTCGCATGCTGCCCGCTTCCGACGGTGGGGAATACTGGCACCTGACCGACCAGTTGCCGTCGGACGATACCGAGCGCCTCCGCCCGGCGGGAAGACTCGCACGAATGTGTCGCAGCCCCGGAAGTGGGGACGAGAGCTGGGCCACTGAGGAGAGGCAGGGATGAGCCAGCAGGGGACCTATCCGGCACCGGCGCGCCGGCGCCTGGTGCTGTGGCGTCACGGGCGCACCGCGTGGAACGTCGAGAAGCGCGCCCAGGGGCAGGCCGACATCCCGCTCGACCCGGTGGGGCGCCGGCAGGCCCGGAGCGCGGCTCCGGTGCTCGCGGCGTTCGAGCCCGCGTTCGTGTGGTCGAGCGACCTGCAGCGGGCCCGGCACACCGCCCAGGAGCTCGCTGCGCTGACGGGCCTCGAGGTCCGCCTCGACGCCCGGCTGCGCGAGTACGACGTGGGCATCCGGCAGGGCACCACGTTCGCCGAGTTCCGCGCGAGCCATCCGGACGTCTACGAGCGGTTCTTCACCCAGGAGGACTACCGGGTGCCCGGGGCGGAGCTGCCCTCGGAGGTCGACGCGCGGATGGCGGCCGTGCTCGGCGACGCCGCGGCCGCGCTCGAGGAGGGCCGCACCGGTGTGCTCGTCGGCCACGGGGCGGCCCTGCGCAGCGGGGTGCTGGCCTTCCTGGGGGCCCCGCCCGAGCTCCGGGACATGTTCGCCGGGATGGCCAACTGCGCCTGGACCGTGCTGCAGGAGCACCCGCACCGGGGCTGGCAGGTCGCCGACTACAACGCCCGCACCCTGCCGGGCGAGTCGTCGGCGCTGGCCGACGAGATGCCGGCCCACCACGTGAGCAAGAACGCGGACCCGGCCGGCTGAGCGGGGTGCCGCCGGGGAACGGGGGCCGGTAGGATGGATGGGTTGCCCGTTCGGGCGCTGACCCCGCCCCGCACCCTGCCGAAAGGTCTCCTCCGTGATCACTGTCCAGAACCTCGAACTGCGTGCCGGTGCCCGGCTGCTCATGGACGAGGTCAACTTCCGCGTGGACAAGGGAGACAAGATCGGGCTCGTCGGCCGCAACGGCGCCGGCAAGACGACGATGACGAAGGTCCTCGCGGGGGAGACCCTGCCCGCGGCCGGGAGCGTCACGCGCACGGGGGCGATCGGCTACCTCCCGCAGGACCCGAAGGTCGAGGACATGGAGCAGCTCGCCCGGGACCGGATCCTCTCCGCCCGCAATCTCGCGGGGGTCGTCGCCCGGCTGCGCGCGGCCGAGCAGGACATGGCCTCCGAGGACGACGCCGTGCGGGACAAGGCGATGCGCGGCTACGACCGGCTCGAGGCGGAGTTCCTCGCCGGCGGCGGCTACGCGGCCGAGTCCGAGGCCGCGACGATCACCTCCAACCTCGACCTGCCGGAGCGCATCCTGGGCCAGCCGCTGCGCACCCTCTCCGGCGGTCAGCGCCGCCGCGTGGAGCTGGCGCGGATCCTGTTCTCGGACGCCGACATCATGCTCCTGGACGAGCCCACCAACCACCTGGACGCCGATTCCGTCGTCTGGCTGCGGGAGTTCCTGAAGAACTTCCAGGGCGGTCTGCTCGTGATCTCCCACGACGTCGAGCTCATGGAGATGGTGGTCAACAAGGTCCTGTACCTGGACGCCAACCGCTGCGTCATCGACCTGTACAACATGGGCTGGAAGAACTACCTGCTCCAGCGCGAGCAGGACGCCCACCGCCGCAAGCGCGAGTTCGCCAACGCGGAGAAGAAGGCCACCGCGCTGATGGACCAGGCGAACAAGATGCGCGCCAAGGCCAGCAAGGCCGTGGCCGCCCAGCAGATGATCAAGCGCGCCGAGCGGCTCATGCAGGGCCTGGAGGGCGAGCGGCAGGCCGACAAGGTCGCGAACATCCGTTTCCCCAAGCCCGCCGACTGCGGCAAGACCCCGCTCACCGCCCGGGACCTGTCCAAGTCCTATGGGTCCCTGGAGATCTTCAACGACGTCGACCTCGCCATCGACAAGGGCTCCCGCGTGGTCATCCTCGGCTTCAACGGCGCCGGCAAGACCACGCTGCTGCGGATGCTCGCCGGGGAGGCGCAGCCCGACACCGGCGAGGTGATCCCCGGCCACGGGCTCAAGCTCGGCTACTTCGCCCAGGAGCACGACACCCTGGACCCGCAGCGCACCGTCCTGGAGAACATGCGCTCCGCCGCCCCGGACCTCGCCGACACGGAGGTCCGCAACGTCCTGGGCTCGTTCCTCTTCCAGGGCGACGACGTCTCCAAGCCCGCCGGGGTGCTCTCCGGCGGCGAGAAGACCCGTCTGGCGCTGGCCACGCTCGTGGCGTCCTCGGCCAACGTGCTGCTGCTCGACGAGCCGACGAACAACCTGGACCCGGCCTCCCGCCGCGAGATCCTCAACGCGCTGCGCACCTACGAGGGCGCGGTCGTGCTCGTCTCCCACGACGAGGGCGCGGTGGAGGCGCTGGACCCCGAGCGCGTGGTGATCCTGCCCGACGGCACCGAGGACCTGTGGAGCCAGGAGTACCAGGACCTCATCTCCCTGGCCTGATTCCCCGGCCTGATCCCCGGGTGCCCGCGGGGGATCGCTGCGACAGGGGCCGGGGACGACCCGGCAGGGAAGGACGTGACGTGGACACCTCGCTCCGGGACCGGATCCGCGCGGGACTGCGCCAGCACGACCTCGAGGAGGTCCGTGACCGGGTGCTGCAGTGGGACGTGTCCGAGCAGGTGGAGCTGCTCGAACGTCTCTCACCGTCCGAGCGCGCCGTGGTCTACCGGCTGCTGCCGCGCGAGACCGCCTTCCAGGCCTTCGGACGCCTCGACACGCCGCTGCAGGGTGAGCTGCTGACGGCGCTGCGGTCCGAGGAGGTCCACGGACTCGTGGCGGAGCTGGACCCGGACGACCGGGTCAAGCTCCTCGACGAGCTGCCGGCGACCGTGGCCCGCACCCTGCTGGTGGACCTCTCCCCGGAGGAGCAGGACGCGACGGGGCTGGTCATGGGCTACCCCGCCGGCTCGGTGGGGCGCAGGATGAGCCCCGAGTTCGTGGCTCTCGACCGCCGGATGACGGTGGATCAGGCCCGGGCCGCGGTGCTGGAACGGATCGACGACGCCGAGACCGTCTACGCACTGCCCGTCCTGGACGAGCAGAAGCGGCTGTGCGGGATCGTGGGTCTCCGGCGCCTCCTCGCCACGGACGGGTCCGCGCTCGTCGGGGAGATCCTGCGCGAGGCGGTGACCGTGGAGGCCCATGCACCGGCGGAGGAGGCCGCTCGCCGGTGCGCGGACGAGAAGCTCCTCGCCCTGCCGGTGGTCGACGGAACCGACCGGCTGGTCGGCATCCTCACCTTCGACGACGCCCTGGACGTCCTCGAGGAGGCCGAGTCCGAGGACGTCGCCCGGTCGGGCGGGGCGGAACCGCTGCGGCGGCCGTACCTGTCGACACCGGTGCGCTCCATCGTCCGCTCACGCGTCGTGTGGCTCCTGGTCCTGGCGGTCGGTGCGACGCTCACCGTGCGGGTGCTCGAGGTGTTCGAGGCCACGCTGGAGCAGATGGTGGTGCTGAGCGTGTTCATCCCGCTGCTGATCGGCACGGGCGGGAACACGGGCAACCAGGCGGCGACCACGGTCACCCGGGCCGTGGCCCTCGGGGACGTGCGGGTGCGCGACGTCGGGCGCGTGGCCTTGCGGGAGGTGCGGGTCGGTGCGCTGCTGGGCGCCGCACTGGGCACCGTCGGCCTCCTGGGCGTGGGCCTGCTCTACGGCTGGGCGGTGGGGGCGGTGATCGGCCTGACGCTGCTGTCGGTGTGCGTGCTCGCCGCGACCGTGGGCGGTGTCATGCCGCTGCTGGCACGGGCCCTCGGGGTCGACCCCGCGGTGTTCTCCAATCCGTTCATCACCACGTTCGTGGACGCCTCCGGGCTGGTCGTGTACTTCCTCATCGCCACGGCCGTACTGGGGCTCTGACGGCGCGCACCCCGGTCAGCGGTCCGCACGGCCTGAGCCGGCCGCGTCGCGCTCGAGGGCGTCCAGCAGGGCGTCCTCCTCGTCCTCCCAGGTGGGGCGGGTGCGCCGGCGCTGCGGCTTCGGGCGCATCAGGGACTTCAGGTGCGGGGGCATGTCGTCGGCCATCTCCATCTGCCGGATGACGAGCTCCTCGTCGCCCTCGCCGATGTAGGTGCCGTCCTCGTCGTAGAACTGGGAGAGGTGATGTTCCATCTCCGCGGCGTACTGGCGGTCCCACTCGTCGTTGCGGGCCTGCTGCCGGGCGGCGTAGCCGTAGGCCACGAAGAACAGGGCCGCGAAGGCGTACCACTGCAGGGAGTAGGACAGGTGCGGTCCGGAGTCGATCTCGGGCTCGGGCGGCGGCACCGGGGCCACGGCCGGGGCCGGGTCCTCGGCGAAGACCTCCGCGAAGGCGGCCGTGCCGATCGGCAGACCCCACCGTTCCCGGAGCTCCTCGAGGTCGATGGTGGCGATCTGGCCCTCGGGGGCGCCGCGGTCCACGGCGGGTTCGCCGGGCTGCAGCCGTGCGGTGACGGTGACCTCGCCGGCGGGCGGGGCGGGGACCTCGTCGGGCATCCCGTTGGCGGCCGAGCCGGTGGGGATCCAGCCGCGGTCCAGCACGACCACGTCCCCGTCCTGGGTGCGGAACGGGACGAGGACCTCGTAGCCCACCCGCCCGTCCTGGGGACGGTTGCGCACGAGGACCTGGTCCTCGGTGAGGTACTCCCCGGTCAGGGTCACCGGGTGCCAGGTGAGCCGCTCGTCGAGGGCGGTGAACTGGGCCGCCGCCTCGTCCCCGGTGAGCGGATCGGCCCGGTAGTTCTGCGTGATCTTGGCGTTCTCCCCGACCAGGTGGTCGTTGCGGTCCATCTGCCACCCGCCCAGGTACACGGCCACGGCCGCGGCGGCGCAGGCCAGCAGGAACCAGAGGAGCCACTTCCCGCTGAGCAGGAACCGGTAGCCGCTCACGGCCTGCCCTCCTCGGCCGGCCCCTCGTGGCCGAGCGGGACGGTGTCCTTCCAGAAGCCGCGCGCGCCCAGGAACTGCTCGAGGTCCGCGCGGTGGTCCGGGCACGCCAGCCAGATCTTGCGGCGCTCCGGAGTGTGGATGCGGGGGTTGTTCCAGCGGATCTGCCAGGCGGCGTCCGCGCGGCAGCCCTTGCGGGAGCACTGGGGGGTGTCGGGTCCGGCCGGGGGAGCCTCGGACCCTCGCGGGGACAGCGATCCGAGCAGGTCGAACTCCACGGCGGTCGTGCTCCTCAGGGTCTGCGGTCGGGGTCCCGGCGCAGCCCGCGCGGGGCTCAGGCCGCGCCGCGGCGCCGGGAGGTGTCGTCCTCGACAGTAGCGGAGGAAGCCGGGTCCCCGCTGGGAAAGGCGGTGCGGCTCGTCCCGGTGCTCCCGGTCCTCGGACCCTCCGTGCGGTCCTGGTCCCCGTCCCCCGCGTGGCCGGTGGTGAACTCGCCCTCGAGCACGAAGTCGATGGCCAGCGGCGCCGCCGACGGCGCCGGTTCGGGGGCGGCCGCCAGCGCCGGGGCCGCCGGCGGCTCGTAGTAGTGGCTGGTCCGCGTGGAGCGGTCGTTGCTGTTCGCCAGCAGCACCGCCATCCAGGGCAGGATGGCGACGCCGAGGATCGCGACGCCGCGGACCCAGATGTTGTCCACCGCCACGAACACGATCAGGCACAGGATCCGCAGGCCCATCTGGATGCTGTAGACCTTCATCCGGTGGTTCATGTCCTGCGTGTGCGACCCGGCCGTGGCCGTGATGGAGTGGACGTCGTCCTGACCGGCGGTCTCGCCGGTCGTCAGATAGCGATTGCTCATGGTCCTCCCAACAGACGCTCCATTCTCTCACCGGGGTCCGACATCCGGCAGGGCTCCCCGGAGGCTACCGGACGGTCGCCCGGGTCGCCCGGTAGGATCGGAGGGATCTTCCTCGGGCCCCGCCTCCTGCGCGGACGGCGGGCCCCGGCGACCCCCGACCGAAAGGCACCGTTCCCCATGGCAGACGAGCAGCGCAGCCCGGCCCCCCGCACCGTCCTCGTGACCGGCGGCAACCGCGGGATCGGACGGGCCATCGCGCAGGCCTTCCGGGACGGCGGGGACAACGTGGCCGTCACCTACCGCTCCGGCGAGGCCCCCGAGGGCTTCTTCGCCGTGCAGGCCGACGTCACGGACGCCGCGTCGATCGACGCGGCCTACAAGGCGGTCGAGGCCGAGTTCGGCCCCGTCGAGGTGGTCGTCGCCAACGCCGGGATCACCCGCGACACCCTGCTGCTGCGGATGAAGGAGCAGGACTTCCAGGACGTCGTGGACACCAACCTCACCGGCGCCTTCCGCGTGGTCCAGCGCGCCGCGAAGGGCTTCATGCGGCTCAAGCGGGGCCGCGTGGTGCTCATCTCCTCCGTGGTGGGGCTCTACGGCTCGCCCGGACAGGTCAACTACGCCGCCTCCAAGGCCGGGCTGGTCGGCATGGCCCGCTCGATCACCCGCGAGCTGGGCGGGCGCAACGTCACCGCCAACGTCGTGGCCCCGGGCTTCATCAACACGGAGATGACCGCGGCCCTGCCCGAGGACACCCAGCAGAACTACCTCGCCTCGATCCCGGCCGGCCGCTTCGCCGAGCCCGCGGAGGTCGCCGCGGTGGTGCGCTGGGTCGCCTCCGACGAGGCGAAGTACATCTCCGGCGCCGTCATCCCCGTGGACGGCGGCCTGGGCATGGGCCACTGAGCCCCGCCCACCCCGTTCCCGCACCTCTTCCACTGCGCGCTCTCCGCGCCCTGTCCACGCACACGTTCCACCGAAGGAGCACCATGAGTTCACTCGCAGGCAAGACCGCGGTCGTCACCGGGTCCTCGCGCGGCGTCGGCGCCGACACCGCCAAGCTGCTCGCCGCCCAGGGCGCCAACGTCGTCGTCAACTACCGGCAGAAGGCCCCTCGCGCCAACAAGGTGGTGCGGGAGATCGAGGAGGCCGGTGGTCACGCGATCGCGGTGCAGGCCGACATGACGGCCCCCGAGGACGTCCGCAACCTCTTCGCCCGGGCCGTGGAGGCCTTCGGCGGGGTGGACGTGCTGGTGCTCAACGCCTCCGGCGGCATGGAGACGGACCTCGGCGAGGACTACGCGCTCCGGCTCAACCGGGACGCCCAGGACGACACCCTCACCGCGGCCCTCGAGCACCTGCCCGAGGGCGGGCGCGTGGTGTTCGTGACCAGCCACCAGGCGCACTTCATCAACGACGTCGAGACCATGCCCGAGTACGTGCAGGTCGCGAAGTCCAAGCGCGCCGGCGAGGACACGCTCACCGCCCGCATCCCCGAGCTGACGGAGAAGGGCATCACGTTCGTGGTGGTCTCCGGGGACATGATCGAGGGCACGGTGACCGCCACCCTGCTCAACCGCGCCCGCCCCGGTGCGCTCGAGCAGCGCCGCGAGGCCGCGGGCAAGCTCTACTCCGTGCGGGAGTTCGCCGAGGAGATCGCACGGATGGTCACGGCCGACGTCCCCACCGGGCACGTGGAGCTCGTCGGCGGGGCCGACGACTTCCTCGCCCAGGCCGGACGGAAGTAGCCCCGCCGGGTCCGCCCCGGCGTACGACGAGGCAGCGGCGCAGCTCCGCCCGGGTGTCCCCGGCCGGAGCTGCGCCGTCCCCGTCCCCGCCCCGGTGCACTGTCCGAGGCGGGTGAGACGCTCCTCACATCGTCGATCGGGCGGCCGGCCCCGGAGGCAGCACGGGACCGGCCGGGACAGGGGCCGTGCGCCCCGGGAGGGGGTCGCGCCATGACCCGTCCGCTCATCGAGGTCGAGGGCCTCACCAAGGCCTACCGGTCGCGCACGCGCACCGTCCACGCCCTGGCCGGCCTCGACCTGTCGGTGCCGGAAGGCGTCGTCAAGGGGCTGCTCGGCCCGAACGGCGCCGGGAAGACCACGGTTGTGAAGGTGCTCACCACGCTCGTCGTCCCGGACGCCGGGACGGCGCGGATCGACGGGGTGGACGTGGTCGCCGAGCCCGCCCGGATCCGGCGGATGATCGGGGCCTCCGGCCAGTACGCCGCGGTCGACGAGAACCTCACCGGCACCGAGAACCTGCGGATGGTGGGCCGGCTCTACCACCTGGGCGGGGCCGCCGCCCGCCGCCGGGCCGCGGAGCTGCTCGAGCTGTTCGGCCTCGAGGAGGCCGGGGACCGGCCCGTGAAGGGGTACTCGGGCGGCATGCGGCGCCGCCTCGACCTCGCCGGGGCGCTGGCCATCCGGCCCCGTGTCCTGTTCCTGGACGAACCGACCACCGGTCTCGACCCACGCAGCCGGATCGGCCTGTGGGAGGTGATCCGCTCCCTCGTGGCGGACGGCACCACGGTGCTGCTGACCACCCAGTACCTCGAGGAGGCCGACCAGCTGGCCGACGAGATCTCCGTCATCGACGACGGCAGCGTGATCGCGTCGGGCACCCCCGACGAGCTCAAGGCCCAGGTCGGCGGGCACCGCGTCGTGGTCGTGCTGCAGGACGGCGCCGACGCCGGGCGGGCCGCGGCCGTGCTCGCCCGGCACGGGGAGGGCGCCCCCGTGGCGGCCGAGCAGGGGCGGGAGCTGGAGGTCGCCGTCCGGGAGGGCCCGCCGGCGCTCCAGCGGATCCTCGCCGACCTCGACGCCGCCGGCGTGGGCCTGCACGACGCCGGCATGCGCCGACCCACCCTCGACGACGTGTTCCTCTCGCTCACCGGGCACCCGACCGCGGCGGGACGCGGCCCGGACGAGCAGGACGCCGGCACCGCCGTGGCCGCGTCCGGGGAAGGGCGGCACCGGTGAGCACCCGCACGATGCCCGGGGCCACGAGCCCGGGCGCCACCCTCGGCACCTGGGCCGCCGACGGCTGGACGGTCACCCAGCGCAACCTCATCAAGCTGCGACGCTCACCGGACCTCCTGGTCTTCGCGGCGCTCCAGCCGGTGATGTTCGTGCTCCTGTTCAGCCAGGTCTACGGAGGGTCGATCCAGGTGGAGGGCACCGACTACACCCAGTACCTGATGGCCGGGATCTTCGGGCAGACCGTGCTCTTCGGCTCCACGTTCTCCGGGGCGGGCATGGCCCAGGACCTCAAGGAGGGGATCGTGGACCGGTTCCGGACGCTGCCGATGAGCCCCTCGGCGGTCCTGGTGGGGCGGACCAACAGCGACCTGGTGCTCAACGCCGTGTCCATGGTGATCATGATCGGCACGGGCTTCGTGGTCGGATGGCGGTTCACCACGTCGGTCGGGTCGTTCCTCGCCGGGATCGCCCTGCTGCTGCTGTTCAGCTACGCGTTCAGCTGGGTCATGGCGCTGGTGGGGATGAGCGTGCGCAGCGCGGAGACCGTGAACAACGCCTCCTTCATCATCCTGTTCCCGCTGACGTTCATCTCCAACGCGTTCGTGCAGTCCCAGAACCTCCCGGGCCCGCTCGAGACCTTCGCCAACTGGAATCCCGTCTCCGCCCTCGTGCAGGCCGCCCGCGAGCTGTTCGGCAACACCGGCTCCGCTGCCGTGCCCGACGTGTGGCCGATGCAGCACCCTGTCCTGACCGTGGTGGCCGGCAGCGTGCTGCTGCTCGTGGTGTTCGTGCCGCTGTGCCTGCGCAAGTTCGCGAGCGTGAGCTCGCGCTAGCGGTGGAACCGCGCACGGTCCCCGGGCGCGGGCCCCGGCCGGCCGCGGGCCCGACCCACCTCCTGCCGGGCTCCCCGCCCGGTGAAGGTGACGGCAGTGTGACGTCCTGCACCGGCCGGGGGTGCTACCCATGGGGGACCCGGCAATGAGCCGACCGCCCCGCGCCCCTGGCCTCCCGGCCGGCGCGGAGCCCAGCGAGGAGCAGTCATGACCGCACAGCCCACCGGACGCCTCGACCCCGAGGGGCACCTCGTCCTGTCCCGCACCCTGCAGACGCCGCTCGAGGAGCTCTGGGCCGCCGTCACCGATCCCGGCCGGCTCGGCCGCTGGTACGGCCCCTGGAGCGGCGACCCCTCCTCCGGGCGGGTCGAGGTGCTGATGACCGCCGAGGGCGCGGACCAGCCGGAGCCCGTGCTCCTCCGCCGGTGCGAACCGCCGCGGCACCTGGCCGTCACCCTCGGCACGACGGCCGACGCCTGGCGGGTGGACCTGGACCTCGAGGTCGGCGACGGATCCACCGTGCTGCGGCTGACGCACCGGTATCCCGCGGCCGGGGAGCTCGACTCCGTCGGCCCCGGCTGGGAGTACTACCTGGACCGGCTCGTCGCGGCCGAGAGCGGCCGGGATCCGGACGAGCTGGACTTCGCCCGGGACTACCACCCGGCCCTGGCCGGGCACTACCGGGCGCTGGCCGACGCGCTGCACTCACGCGGCTGACCGGCGCTCCCGCCCCCGACGGGGTGGCCGGGCGGAGGGTCCAGCACGCCGGTCAGGCGGGGCCGCCGCCCTCGATCCGGATGAGGTTGCCGCACGTGTCGTCGAGCACGGCGGTCGTGGTGGTGCCGGTCGTCGTGGGCGGCTGGACGAAGCGCACGCCGCGCGCCACGAGCCGTTCGTACTCCGCCTGCACGTCCCGCACGGCGAAGCTCATGAAGGGGATCCCGTCGGCCACGAGCGCGGCCCGGAACGGGCCCACCGCGGGGTGCTCGGAGGGCGCCAGCTCGAGCTCCACGCCCTCGGGCGCCTGGGGGGAGACGAGGGTGAGCCGGCGGCCGCTCCCCGTGTGCAGGTCGTGCTTGACCATGAAGCCCAGCTTGCCGGTGTAGAACAGCAGGGCCTGCTGCTGGTCGTCGACGAAGACGCTGGTGTGGGTGATCCGCATGGGGACGGCCCTCCTCGGTGCGGCGGAACGGGACGGGGTGGAACGAAACGGGACGGGGCGGGTGCGGGTCAGGCGGCGCCGTCGACGCTGATCATCCAGTGGACGCCGAACCGGTCGGTGCACATGCCGAACAGACCGCCCCACGGCGCCGGCTCGAGGGGCATGGTGACCGTCCCGCCGTCGCTGAGCCCGTCCCACCAGCGGCGCAGCACCGCCTCGTCGTCGCCGCCCACGGAGACCGAGATGTTGTCCCCGACGGTCAGGTCCATGCTGTCGGGGGTGTCGGAGGCCATGAGCACCAGGCCCTGGTCGGTGGTCAGCATCGCGTGCATGACCTTGTTCTGCTCGGCCGGACCGTCACCGGCGCCGTACTCGGCGAACCGGCTGATCGTCAGCTGCCCGCCGAACACGGAGCGGTAGTGGGTGATGGCCTCCTCGGCCGTGTCCCGGAACGTGAGATAGGGGTTGAGCTGCACGGGCATGGGCCGTCCTCCGCGTCGAAAGGGTCGATGCCCCCATCATGGCCCCGCCCCGGCGGGGGCGGAACACCGGCAGGGTTGCCGCCGGTCCGTTACGATCCCACGGATCCCGGGCCGGCGAGGGCACGCGTACCCTGGTGCCCATGGGCAGGACGCAGTACTACGTGGCGGCCAGCGCGGACGGCTACATCGCCGATCGCGACAACCACCTGGACTGGTTGCTGCAGTACGGCTTCGAGGCCTACCAGGAGCACTACGACGCGTTCCTGACCGAGGTCGGGGCGCTGGCGATGGGTGCGAGCACCTACGAGTTCGTCCTGGGGCAGGGCGGGTGGGCCTACGGCGACCTGCCGGTGTGGGTGTTCACCCACCGGGACCTGCCCCGGGCGGCGGGGGCCGACCTGCGCTTCGTCAGCGGGCCGGTGGGCGTGCACGCCGAGGCCGTGACGGACTCCGCGGGCGGGCGCAACCTGTGGGTGGTGGGCGGCGGCCGGCTGGCGGCCCAGTTCGCGGACGCGGGTCTGCTGGACGAGCTGTGGCTGACCTGCATGCCGATCGTGCTGGGGGCCGGGCACCCCGTGCTTCCGACGGAGACGGCCCACGACCTGCGGCTGCAGCGCACCACGCACTTCGAGGGCGGGGCGGTGGAGCTGCGCTACGTCCTGGAGGGCCCCGAGCGGCGGGTCTGGCCCGAGTAGCGCGCCCGGTCCGCGCCGGTGGCGCCCCGGGCAGCGCGGGCTCAGGCGGATGCGGCGGGGCGGGGGAGTCCGTACCAGGCCGCGGCGTTGTCGTGCAGCACGGCGGCCGCGGCGTCCTCGCCCAGCACGGCCACGACGAGGTCCACGTCGTCGTCCCGGAAGGGCCGCCGCGCCCGCGTGCTCGGCAGGTCGGTGCCGAAGAGCAGCGCCGTGGGGTCCGCGGCGTGGATCTCGCGCAGCGCCCGGGGCACGTCCAGCTCCAGCCGGCCGAAGCCCGTGGCCTTGACCTTGAGCCCCCGCTCCACGAGCGGCAGCAGCTGCGGCTGCGCGTCGGCGGTCATGCCCAGGTGGTCCACGCAGGCCCGCGGCAGCCGCCGCAGCACCGGGGCGAGCAGCTCCAGGGCGGATCCGTCCAGGTAGAACTCCGCGTGCCACCCGGCGAGCTCGTGCACCCGCCGGGCCAGCCGCTCGATGCGCGCCGGGTCCGCGTCCGCACCCCGGCGCAGCGCGAACCGGACCGCGCGCACCCCGATCCGGTCCAGCGCCAGGACCTGCTCGTCCGGCACCGAGGGCGGCAGCTGCGTGACCCCGGCGAAGCCGGGACCCAGTGCGGCCAGCGCCGCCCGCAGATGGCTCTGGTTGTGGCCCTGGAAGGAGCCGCTGACCACGGCGCCGCCGCGGACGCCCAGGGAGCAGGTGCGCCGGGTGTAGTCGGCGACCGTGAACGCCGCCGGCACGTAGCCCTGGTTCGGCTCGAGCGGGAACCGCGGGTCGACGATGTGCAGGTGGGCGTCGATCATCCTGTCATTGTGCCCGACCCGTCCGGCGGCTCGCGGGTCCCTGCGCGGGTTCCGGCGCCGGCGCGCATAGGATGTCTGCCGATGAGCACGACCATCCTGACCCCCGAGGAGACGCTGCGGGCCGCCGAGGACGCCCTGGAGCGTGCCCGGCGGACCTATGCCCGGAAGCTGCTGCGCCTGGTCGCCGAGGAGCTGACCCGCCGCCATCCCGAGGCCGTGCGCCTGGACGTCTTCGCGGACACCGGCGCGGAGGAGCTCGAGTACGCCCTGGACGTGCTGCGCGACGCGGAGGGCGAGGCCTCCTGGGTGGACCCGGGCCGGGTGGTGGTGGTGCGTGAGACCGCCGACGACGCCCTGGGCGGGACGGTCACCGTGGCCACCCGGGACGTCCGGGAGCTGGTCGTCCGGGCGTTCGAGGTCTACGAGGGGCCGGTGGTGAAGCTGCTGCGCCACGACACGGAGCGGGACGTCTACTGGCTGGACCTGCGCCGGGTCTGAGCCCACCCGTGCGGCCGGGCCGCGGCGGCCCGGTGGTCAGGAGGCGGTGGAGGTGATCTCGCCCCCGAGCTCCTCCTGGACCCGCTCGAGCCGGCCGCGGTCGTCCGAGGCGACCACCCAGTTGCCCGCGTGCAGGTAGTGGATCCCGGGGATCGCCTCGAGGTTGTCCGTCAGCTGCTGCGTCATCTGCTCGCCGTCCGCCACGGCCAGCAGCAGGTTGTAGTCGCAGGGCAGCACGGTGCTGCCCGTGCCGCCCTGGGTGTCGCGCAGCTGCTCCTCGCCCGGGCACTCCACGCCGGCGTCGACGACGGCCTCGCGCAGTTCCAGGGCGTCGTCGAAGGTGGCCCCGCCCGCGGGGATCCTGGCGGCGATCGAGTCGGTGGTGAGCCCGCACCCGGTGAGGACCACGGAGGCGAGGGCGGTCGCGGCGAGCGCGGCGGCGGGGGAACGGCGCATGAGGTGGGGTCCTTGTCGGTGGAGGAGAGGGGCCGGCGGTCGGAGCGGGTGCCGTCGCTCGTGCCCCCACGGGGATCCTATGCGCTGGGGAGCCGGCGGCGCCCCACGTGACGGGCGACCGGGGGCCGGGGCGCCAGGATCAGGGGGTGGGGTCAGGGGGCAGGGTCAGGGGACGGGGGGCCCGTACCGGTGCTCGGGCCGGCCGGTGCTGCCGTAGCGCAGCTGGATCTCCACGGAGCCGTCCTCGGCCAGCGCGGAGAGGTAGCGCTGGGCGGTGGCGCGGGAGATGCCGACCTTCCGGGCGATCTCCGCGGCCGAGAGCGGGGCCCCCGGCTCCAGCGCCGCCAGCACCGAGGCCTCCGTCGCGGAGCGCGGACGCTCCCCGGGCGCCGCCTCGGCCGGGTGCAGCGCGTGCAGGGCGCGGTCCACGCCCTCCTGGGTGAGCCCGTCCCGGTCGGCGAGCAGGCGGCGGTACCGGGCGTAGGCGCGCAGCGTCCGGGCGAGCCGGGGCCCGGTGAAGGGCTTGATCAGGTAGGCGAGCGCTCCGCGGCGCACGGCGGTCCGGACGGAGACCGGATCGGCCGCCGCGGTGAGCATGATGACGTCCACGTCCAGGGCGCGCAGCAGGTCCAGGCCGAGGGCGTCGGGCAGGTACACGTCCAGCAGCACCAGGTCGGGCTGGTGCGCGTGGACGGTGCGCATGGCCTGCTCGGCCGTGCCCACCGGGGGCAGTGCCGTGAAGCCCGGCACGGCGTTGACGTAGCCGGCGTGCAGCCGCCCCACGTGGAAGTCGTCGTCGACCACCAGGACGACCAGGTCCTCGCTCATCCCGTTCCTCCTGTTCCTCCGTCGGTTCGTCCGTCGGTTCGTCCGTCGGTTCGTCCGTCGGTTCGTCCGTCGGTTCGTCCGTCAGGTCCTCCGCCGGATCCTCCGGCGCTCCGCCCGGTGGCGCGGACTCCGCTGCTCCCTGCCCCGGCCCCCCGGGCCCCAAGGTCCGGGGGGCCGTCCTCCCGTGGCCCGGCCGGGGCCCGGCCGGCACCGTGGTCCCCGGGCCGGTGGCCGGGGACCACGGTGCCGGGGACCACGGTGCCGGGCAGCCGCGCGCAGAAGACGGCTCCGGGACCGCCCGGCCGGCCGGAATCGGTCACCCACACGTCCCCGCCCCGGCGGCGCGCCAGTTCCCGGCTGAGCGCCAGGCCGAAGCCCTGCCCGTGGGCCTCCGGCAGCCCGGGCGCCGCGACGGCGCCGTCCGGAGCGGCACCCGCGGCCGTGGACCAGCCCTGGGCGAAGACCGGCTCGGGGTCGGCCACCGGCAGGCCGTCGCCGGAGTCGGCGACCACGAGGTGCAGGGTGCCGGTGCCGCCGGCCCACTCGTCCAGCAGCTCCACCTCGACCCACCGGTCCTCCGCGGCACCCTGGACCGCGGCGCGCACGGCGTTGTCCACGAGGTTGCCGATCACGGTGGTGACGTCCTGGGGGTCGGTGATCTGCCCGCGCACGAGGGTGTCCTCGCCGATGCGCAGGACCACACCCCGCTCGGCGGCCTCGACGCTCTTGGCGCCGAGGAAGGCCTGCAGGTACGGGTCCCGCAGCAGCTCGGCCTGCTCGGCGGGATAGGTCAGGGGCCCGGTCTCCGTCACCTCGGCGACGTAGCGACGGGCCTCGTCCGTGTCTCCGAGGGCCAGCAGGCCGGAGATGGTGTGCAGGCGGTTGGCGAACTCGTGGCGCTGGGCGCGCAGGGCCGTGCTCAGGGCGCCCACGGCGTCCAGCTGCCGGGTCAGGGACTGCAGCTCGGTGCGGTCCCGCACGAGCACCACCCAGCCCAGGCCGGGCAGCCCCGGCCCGGCGGGCCGCACGGCGCGGGCCGAGAGGATCAGCACGTGCGGGCCCACCACCTGCTCCACCGCCGGGGAGGCGGGGGTGGCCGCGGCGAGCAGGGCGGGGAAGGACTCCGGCAGGCCCGCCTCGGCCAGGGGCGTGCCCACGAGCCGGGCCGGGTCGTCGAGGCCGAGCAGCCGCCCCGCCTCCTGGTTCACCACGGTGATGCGGTGCCCGGGGGAGACGCCGATGACGCCCTCGTCCACCCCGCGCAGCACGGCCTCCTGGTCCTGGACGAGCTCGGTGATCTCCTCGGGCTCCAGGCCCAGGGTGAGCCGCTTGAGCCGGCGGGCGATCGCGGTGGAGGCCGCGGCGCCCAGCGCCAGCGCCCCGACGGCGGTGGCGGCCACCGGCGCGATGTCCTGCTCCAGGGTGGCGAGCACGTCCTCGCGGGAAATGCCCACGCTGACGGCGCCGACCACGGCGGTGTCCGTGCCGGGGGCGTAGACGGGGACCTTCGCCCGGGCGGAGTGGCCGAGGGTGCCGCGCTCCTGGCTGGTGACCTCCCGGCCGGCCAGCGCCTCGGTGGGGTCCGTGCTGACGGGCCGGCCCAGCTGCGCCGGGTTGGGGTGGGAGAGCCGCAGCCCGTCGTCGTCGGTGATCACCACGAACAGCGATTCGGTGCGGCGGCGGACGTCCTCGGCGGAGGCCTGCAGGGCCCCGGCGGCCAGCACGTCGGGATCGAGGTCCTCCGGGCCGGCGTCGACCAGCCCGGCGACGGTCGAGCGGACGTCGTCCTCGGCGGCCACCGACCGGGCGATCGACAGGGCCTGGTGCTCGGCGTCGCGGCCCAGCCGCTCGTAGGTCAGCCAGCCGTAGACCCCGCCGCACAGGAGCACGACGGCCGCGACCACCGCCAGGTGGAGCAGCAGCATCCGGGCCAGGAACCCGGGCCGCGGTCGGCGTGTCGTCACGGTCCCTCCTCCGGCCGGGCGGTCGTGCGGGAGGCGGTCCGCAACGGGCCGCCGGGGGCGGGTGACCCGGGGGAGGGCCGGCCGGCCCGTCCCCGGGCTCACAGGTCGGCGAAGAAGCGGACCGCGTCCAGGTTGGGCAGGTTGATCTGGGCGTCGGCGACGGCGCGGAGGGCGGGCTTGGCGTTGTACGCCACGCCGAGGCCGGCGGCGGTGACCATGTCGATGTCGTTGGCGCCGTCACCCACGGCGATCACGTCCTCGAGGGCGACGTCCAGCTCAGCGGCCCAGGTGCGCAGGAAGCGCTCCTTGGCCGTGCAGTCGACCACGTCGCCGACGATCCGGCCGGTCAGCCGGCCGTCGGCGACCTCCAGCAGGTTGGCGGCGTGCCGGGTGAGCTGCAGCCGCTCGGCGAGCGGGGTGAGCACGCCCAGGAACCCCCCGGACACCGCCGCCACGGCGTGGCCCTCCCGCAGGAACGCCTTGATCAGCACGTGCGCGCCGGGGGACAGGCGCACGGCGGCGGTCACCTCGTCGACGGCGGTCGCGGGCAGCCCGGCGAGGGTCTCCACCCGGGCGAGCAGCGACTGGGCGAAGTCCACCTCCCCGCGCATGGCCGCCTCGGTCACGGCCGTGACCTCGGCCTCGGCCTCCGGGCCGGCGTGGGCGGCGAGCATCTCGACGACCTCCTGCTGGATGAGCGTGGAGTCCACGTCCATGACCAGCAGCTTCTTGCGCCCCGGGTCGAGCAGCGTGGCGGGCACGACGTTGACGTCCACGCCGGGCAGCAGCTGGGAGAGCGGGTCCGGGCGCAGCGCGGCGAGCAGGGCGGACGCCTCGCTGCCGTGCACGCGGGCGGTGAAGGCGTTGTAGCCGGGCACCTCCGCGTCCGGGCCCGCGGAGCCGGGGCCGGTCACCCGCACGGTGGAGAACCGCTCGATCTCGGCACCGGTGTCCCGCACGAGGGTGAGGATGCGCTCGCGGGCCTCCGGGTCCGGATTCTGGGCGAACGCGATCACGGCGAGGTCGGTGGTCATGCCGTCAGTGTATCCGGGCGCCCGGCCGTCCCCTGCCGCAGCGGGTGCTCACCCGGGCCGGTCGGTCACTCGGGCCGGAGCACCGCGACGTCGGAGACGAGCCGGATGTGCTCGAGCATCGCCCGCGCGGCCGCCGCGGGATCCTGCGCGCGGATGGCCCGGGCAATGGTCCGGTGCGACTCGAGGGACCGCTCGGGCCGGCCCTCCTGGCTCAGCGACTCGATGCGGGTCTCCCGCACCAGGTCGGAGATGAAGGTCATGAGGCGGGCCAGCACGGCGGAGTGGGCGGCCGCGGTGACGGCGGCGTGGAACAGCTCGTCCCCGTGCAGGCCGCGTCCGCCCCGGGCGATGTCCCGGTCCATGACCTCCAGGGCGTCCTCGACGGCCGCCAGGTCCTCGGGGGTGCGCCGCAGCGCCGCCAGCTCCGCGATCTTGGTCTCCACGGCGCTGCGGGCGTCCACGATGTCGGGCAGCCGGTCGGTGTGCTCGCGCAGCCCGCGCAGCACCGCCGCGCTGCTGGGCCGGTAGCGCAGCACCGCTCCGTTGCCGTGCTGGACGTCGATCACCCCCAGCACCTCGAGGGCCACGAGGGCCTGCGCCACGGTGGCGCGCGAGACCCCCAGCCGCTCGGCGAGATCCCGCTCGGGCGGCAGCCGGTCGCCGGGCCGGAGCCGTTGCTCGATGACGTGGTCCAGCAGCCGCTCGACCACCTGCTCGTACAGCCGCGGCCGCTCCACGCGGTCCAGTCCCCGGGCCCCTGCCATCGCCGGCCTCCCCCGTGCTCGCGCCGGGCGGAGCGCCCGGGTCGTCGTCGTGCGGCGCCGCGGCCCCGCATCGTTGCCCCTCATGCTACCCGCCCTGTTGACAAGGGGACAGGTGTCCTATTGGCTAGTCCAAAACCTGTGGCCCTGATCACACGCGGCCACGGACCGACACGGGCATGTGCCCACCGTCAGAAAGCAGACCCATGGGCCCTGAAGTGCTCTCCATCATCATCCTCGCCGCGATGTTCGTCGTGGCGACCGTCCTGCCCGTCAACATGGGCGCGCTGGCCTTCGTGGGCGCCTTCGTCCTCGGCGTCTTCGTGCTGGGCATGGACACCGACCAGATCCTCGAGGCGTTCCCCGGCGGTCTGTTCCTGACCATCGTGGGCGTCACCTACCTCTTCGCGATCGCGCAGAAGAACGGCACCGTGGACCTGCTGGTCCAGGGCGCCGTGAAGCTCGTGGGCAGCCGGGTGGCGCTGATCCCGTGGATCATGTTCTTCATCACGGCCGTGATCACCGCCGTGGGCGCCCTCTCCCCGGCGGCCGTGGCGATCATCGCCCCGATCGCGCTGAGCTTCGCCGCCAAGTACAGGATCAATCCGCTGATGATGGGCATGATGGTCATCCACGGCGCCCAGGGCGGCGGGTTCTCGCCCATCGCCGTGTACGGCGTGACCGTCAACGGCATCGTGGCCCAGGCCGGCCTGGACGTCAGCCCCACCGCGGTGTTCCTCTCCAGCCTGGTCTTCAACCTGCTCATCGCCGTCGTTCTGTTCCTCGCCCTCGGCGGCCGGGGACTCGTCTCCGCCCGCGCCGAGGACTTCGTGGAGCGCGCCGCCGAGGCCCGCCTGTCCCGCAGCAAGGTCGCCGCCGGCCACGTCGGGGACAAGGATGTGGCGTTCAAGGGCTTCGGCTCCGGCATGTACGGTCCCCGCGACCCGGCCGGCTCCTCCGAGCCGCCGGCGGCCACGGGCGGCGAGGGCCGGGAGAGCCTGGTGCCGCAGGTCGCCACCATCATCGGCCTGGTCGTCCTGGCCGTCGTCGCCCTGGGCTTCGGCGTGGACGTCGGCTTCGTGGCCATCACCGTGGCCGTCGTCCTGGCACTGGTCTCCCCGAAGGCGCAGAAGGGCGCGGTCAACAAGATCGACTGGTCCACCGTGCTGCTGCTCGGCGGCATGCTCACCTTCGTCGGGGTGCTGCAGGAGGCCGGCACCATCGAGTACGTCTCCAACGGGGTGGCCGGGCTGGGGATGCCGCTGCTGGCCGCGCTGCTGATCTGCTACATCGGCGCCGTCGTCTCCGCCTTCGCGTCCTCGACCGCCATCCTGGCCGCGCTCATCCCCCTGGCCGTGCCCTTCCTGCTGGCCGGGGACGTCGGGGCCACCGGGCTGATCTGCGCCCTGGCGGTCTCCTCGACCATCGTGGACGTCTCGCCCTTCTCCACCAACGGCGCCCTGGTGCTCGCCAACGCCCCCGCCGGCGTGGACCGCGACGCCTTCTACAAGAAGATCCTCGTCTACGCCACGGGCGTCGTCGTCATCGGCCCCCTGCTCGTCTGGGGCGTGATGGTCGCCCCCGGCTGGCTGTAGCCCGCGCCCGCCCCGCCCGACCCCCGCCCGATCCCCGCTCGCCCGACCCGAGCCGACCCGGAGGAACACCCGATGCCCGACACCACGACCGACACCGCCGAGGGCCCGCTGACCGGAACCCTCGTCGTCGACCTCTCCCGCGCCCTCGCCGGCCCGCACGCGGCCATGATGCTCGGCGACCTCGGCGCCCGCGTGATCAAGATCGAGAACCCCGGCACGGGCGACGACACCCGCGGCTGGGGCCCGCCCTTCGTGGGCCCCGCCGAGAACCCGCAGGCCACCTACTTCCTGTCCTGCAACCGCAACAAGGAGTCGGTCGCCCTGGACCTCAAGTCCGACGACGGCGTGCAGGTGCTCCGGGCGCTCGTGGAGCGCGCGGACGTCCTGGTGGAGAACTTCCGGCCCGGGGTGCTGGACCGGCTCGGCTTCTCCGTCGAGGAGCTGCACCGGCTCAACCCCCGCCTGGTCGTCCTGTCCATCACCGGGTTCGGCCACGACGGCCCCGAGTCCCGGCGCAGCGGCTACGACCAGATCGTGCAGGGAGAGGCCGGGCTGATGTCGCTGACCGGGTCCGGGCCCGAGGACCCGCAGCGGGTGGGCGTGCCGATCGCCGACCTGCTGGCGGGGATGAACGGCGCCTGCGGGGCGCTGGCCGCCCTCTACGAGCGCGAGCGCACCGGGGAGGGCAAGGTGGTCCGGACCTCCCTGCTGTCCTCCGTGGTGGGGGTGCACGCCTTCCAGGGCACCCGGACCACCGTCGCCCACGAGGTGCCGGCCGCCCAGGGCAACCACCACCCCTCCATCGCGCCCTACGGCCTGTTCTCCTGCCGCGGCGGGAAGGTGCAGATCAGCGTGGGCAGCGAGAAGCTGTGGCGCACCTTCGCGCAGGCCTTCGGGATCGACCCCGAGCGGGCGGGGTTCGCGACCAACGCCGACCGCGTCCGCAACCGCCGGGCCGTGATCGACGCGGTCGAGGAGGTCTTCGCCGCGCACGGTCCCGAGGAGCTGCTGGAGCAGCTGGCCGAGCTCGGCATCCCCGCCGGGAAGGTGCGCACCCTGGACGAGGTCTACGCCTGGGAGCAGGTCCGGTCGCAGGGCCTGGTCGTCGGCGTCGACCACGAGGTCCTCGGGCCCGTCGAGCTGCCCGGCCCCGCGGTGCGGTTCTTCGCCCCCGGCGACGCGGACGAGACCACCCGGCGGACCCACGCGGCCCCGCCGGTCCTCGACCAGCACGGCGCGTCCGTGCGCGCCTGGCTCGAGGCCACCGGACCCGGCGCGACCGCCCGGCGGAAGGAGCCCCTGCGATGACCGCCCAGCCCGTGCCCGAGGTCCCGGCCGGCACCGTGCACGTGCGGCGTGACGGTCCCGTGGCGTGGCTGGTCCTGGACCGCACCGACCGGCGCAACGCCCTGTCCCCGGCCATGTGGGCCGCCCTGCCCGGCCTGCTCCGGGAGCTCGACGCCGACCCGGGCGTCCGCGTGATCGGGATCCGCGGCGCCGGCGGCGTCTTCTCCGCCGGGGCGGACATCGCCGAGGTCTTCGAGTGCCTGGGCGAGCCCGGCACCGGACTGCCCCGCGGCGGGCTGCTCACCGAGGCGGAGACCGCCCTGGCGGCGGTGCACAAGCCCACCGTCGCCGCGCTGGAGGGCTACTGCATGGGCGGGGCCTGGATGCTGGCCGGGGCCTGTGACCTGCGCATCGGCTCGGCCTCGTTGCGGATCGGGCTCACCCCGGCCCGCATCGGCATCGTCTTCCCCGCCTCCGGCGTCGAGGCGCTGGTCCGGCTGGTGGGCCCCGGCACGGCCTCCTACCTGCTGCTCACCGGCGACACGGTGACCGCCGCCGACGCCCAGCGGTGGGGCATGCTCACGCGCGTGGTCGCGGACGAGGACTTCGACCCGGCCCTCGCGGAGGTCGTCACGGGCCTCGCGCAGCGCTCCCAGCTGAGCATGCAGGCCCACAAGCACCTCGTCCGGCTCACCGCCGACGCCGTGCCGGGCACCCTCGGCGCGGACGAGACCTCGGAGGCCCTCTTCCGGCAGGTCCTCGACGGGCCCGACGCCCGCATCGGGCAGCAGGCCTTCCTGGCCAGGAGGCCACCGCGTTTCGCCTGGTCGGGGGAGCAGTTCTGGGCCGCCCGCAGCGGCGCGGCCCGCTCGGGGAAGGAGCACCGCGGCTCGGTCGTCCGGGGGCGGTGGCCGCGCCGTGCCGCCCGCTCCTGACAGCGCCCCCGCCGGGCCGGTGCGCCGGGGCGGCGCACCGCGTGTCCTAGAGTGGCCGGTATGAGTGCTGTGGTGGAGATGGTGGACGTCAGCGTCGTCCGCGGGCAGAAGACCCTGCTGGATTCCGTGGACTGGGTCGTCAACGAGGGCGAGCGGTGGGTCATCCTGGGCCCCAACGGCGCCGGCAAGACGACGTTGCTGTCCATCGCCGCGGCCCGGCTGCACCCCACCCGCGGCATGGTCGACATCCTCGACGAGATCCTCGGCGCGGTCGACGTCTTCGAGCTGCGGCCGCGGATCGGCCTGAGCTCCACGGTCCTCGCCGGCCAGATCCCGGAGGGCGAGACCGTGCTCAACTGCGTGGTCACCGCCGCCTACGGCGTGACCGGGCGGTGGATCGAGAGCTACGACGACGCCGACGAGGCCCAGGCGCGGGAGCTCATGGCCGCGTGGGGGCTCGAGCCGCTGGCCGAGCGCCGCTTCGGCACGCTCTCCGAGGGCGAGCGCAAGCGCGTGCTCATCGCCCGCGCCCTGATGACCGACCCGGAGCTGCTGCTGCTCGACGAGCCGGCGGCGGGCCTGGACGTCGGCGGGCGCGAGGACCTCGTGGCCCGGCTCGACGAGCTCGCCCGGGACGCGGCGTCCCCTGCCGTCGTCATGGTCACCCACCACCTCGAGGAGGTGCCCGACGCCTTCACCCACGCGCTGCTGCTGCGCGAGGGCCGGGTGGTCGCCGCGGGCCCGGTCCGGACGGTGATGACGCAGAAGAACCTCTCCGAGACCTTCGGCCTCCCCCTGAAGCTGGTGAAGGTGGGCGACCGCTACGCCGCCTTCGGCCGTTCCTGACCGCCCGTCGTGCTGGAGACGCTCGCCGATCTCGCCGCCGGCTTCCCGTTCGAGTGGTGGCAGGCCGCCCTCATCCTGCTCGCCGGGGTCGCCGCCGGGCTGATCAACACGATCGTGGGCTCGGGCACCCTGGTCACCTTCCCCGTGCTCGTGACCATGGGCGTCCCGCCCGTGACCGCCTCCATGTCCAACGCCATGGGCCTGATCGCCGGCAACCTCACGGGTGCGTGGCACTACCGCGCGGAGCTCCGGGGCGTGGAGCGGACCCTGCTGAAGCTCGTGCCGGCCTCGGCCCTGGGCGGGGTGATCGGCGCGTGGCTGCTGCTCCACCTGCCCGAGGAGGTGTTCGGCTACGCCGCGCCGGTGCTGATCGTCGTCGCCCTCGGCTTCGTGGTGCTCCAGCCCCGCCTGCAGGCGGCGGTCCGCCGCCGCAAGGACGCGCAGGCGGCCGCCGCCAGGGCGGCCGCCGAGGCCCGGGGGGAGACGCCGCGGCCCATCGACCCGGACCGCGCCGCGCAGCCGGCCTCCCTGTACCTGCTCGTGTTCCTGGCCGGGATCTACGGCGGCTACTTCGTGGCCGCCCAGGGCGTGCTCCTGCTGGGCATCCTCGGGGTGTTCCTGCTGGCCTCCCTGCAGGCGGCCAACGCGGTGAAGGTCGTGCTCGTGGCCGTGGTCAACATCGTGGCCGCGACCTCCTACATCCTCTTCGCCATCGACCGGATCAACTGGTGGGCGGTCCTGCTCATCGCGCTCAGCTCCTCCGTGGGGGCCTGGGCCGGCGCCAAGATCGGCCGCCGGCTCTCCCCGGTCGCGCTGCGCACGGTCATCGTGGTGCTGGGCGTGGTCGCCCTGGTGAGCCTGGTCTCCGAACTGCTCTGAGCCCCCGGGCGGCACCGGGCGGGCGCCCCGGGACCGGCACCGGCTACCATCGGAACGACCCCCCGCCGCCGCCGACGAGAGACCCCGTGACCGACTTCCCCCAGCTGCACCGCCTCGAGTCCGCCGACGACCCCCGGGTGGCCGACTACGCCCGGCTGACCGACGTCGGACTGCGGCGCAAGCTCGAACCGGAGCGGGGCATGTACATCGCCGAGTCCTCCAAGGTGCTGCGCCGGGCGCTGGCCGCCGGCCACTCGCCCCGCTCCTTCTTCATGGCGGAGAAGTGGCTGGAGGACCTCGCCGACGTGCTCGCCGCCCACCCGGACGTGCCCCTGTACGTCGGCCCCGACGCGGTGCTGGAGCAGATCACCGGCTTCCACCTGCACCGCGGCGCCCTCGCGGCCATGCAGCGGCCCGCGCCGGTGGAGCTGGAGCAGCTGCTGGCCACGTCGTCGCGGGTGGCGATCCTGGAGGACATCGTGGACCACACCAACGTGGGCGCGATCTTCCGCTCGGCCGCCGCGCTGGACGTCGACGCCGTGCTGGTCACCCCCCGCTGCGCCGACCCCCTCTATCGGCGGGCCATCCGGGTGTCCATGGGCACCGTGTTCCAGGTGCCCTGGGCGCGGCTGGAGCACTGGACCGCCGACCTGCAGCGGGTCAAGGACGCGGGCTTCACCACCGCGGCGCTCGCGCTGAGCGACGACTCCCTCACCCTGCAGGAGCTCTCCGCCCGCCGCGACGAGAGGCTCGCCCTGGTCCTCGGCACCGAGGGGGACGGGCTGAGCGCGGCCACCGTCCACCACGCGGACCTCACGGTGCGGATCCCGATGTCCCACGGCGTGGACTCCCTCAACGTCGCCGCCGCCTCCGCCGTGGCGTTCTGGGAGACCCGGCCCGGTCGCTGAGGCCGCCGGGGCCGACCGTAACGCTTCGGGTGTCGATCGCCGTCCCACCAGCGCCGTTGGCATCTGCGAAGACTATTCTGGAGGCGTCCGCGGCCGCTGTGACAACCGCGGCGGCAGCCGATGGCCGGCGGGCGGACGAACGAGAAGGTCTGTCATGAAGAAGCTGATCTCATGGTTGGCGGCACTGGTGCTGGCCATGGGGCTGGGGCTCATCGTCCCCAGCAGCGCGAGCGCCGCGGCCCCGTACTGCGGCATCACCTGGGGATCCGGGGCGAAGGCCCGCAGCGGCGAGGCCAGCACGCCGCGCTATCCCCATGTCACCGACGTCCGGGCGGGGGAGCACGCCTGCTTCGACCGGCTGGTGATCGATCTGGACGGCCGGCTGCGGGGCTACGACGTCCGCTACCAGGGGTTCACGGGCATCGGCTCCGGCGACCCCATCGCCCTGCGCGGGAGGGACCTGGTGATCACCGTCAACGCCCCCGCCTATGACGACAGCGGCGAGGCCACCTACACGTTCCGCAACCGCTCCGAACTCGTGGACGTGCGCGACTACCGCACCTTCCGTCAGGTGGCGTGGGGCGGCAGCTACGAGGCAAGGACGTCCGTCGGCCTGGGTGTTCGCGCCCGGCTGCCGTTCCGCGTGTTCGTGCTCGACGGCCCGGGGAAGGGCTCCCGGCTCGTGGTGGACGTCGCCCACCGGTGGTAGGCGGAGTGCCGTCCCGCGGGCGGTGGTGGCGGGCCCGGCCCCGGCCGGTCCCGTCACCACGCGGCGTGTGACCTGGAGGCCCTGATCCGGTAGGCTGGAGCGCTGGTGCCTCCCGCACGGGACCGCGCGCGCGTCCGCTCCACGGGACCGCGGCCGGACGACGACGGCGCACCGCCCACCGAGCGAAACCGTGCCTGGCAAAATCCAGGCACCGACAGAAGGTTTGAACCCCATGAAGACTGACATCCACCCGGACTACCACCCGGTCCTCTTCCGCGACCTGGCCTCCGGCAAGACCATCCTGACCCGTTCCACCGCCACCTCGCAGAAGACCGAGACGTGGGAGGACGGCAACGAGTACCCGATCATCGAGGTCGAGATCTCCTCGGAGTCCCACCCGTTCTACACGGGCAAGCAGCGCATCATGGACTCCGCCGGCCGCGTGGAGCGCTTCAACGCCCGCTTCAAGAACTTCGGCAAGTCCGGCAGCTGACGCCCGTCCCGCACGCGGGATCCTTCAGCGCCGCACGCAGGCCCGGACCGGATCGGTCCGGGCCTGCGTCGTGCCCGGTCCGGCTCGCGCGCCGGGCCCCGGGCGCCCTCCGCACCGCCGGGCGTAGGCTGGCCCGGGACCAGCGGCACGCAGGACGGGAGAGCGCGGATGGAGCAGCACGAGCGGCGGCACGGGGAGTTCAAGGTGATGGGAGGCAAGCTCGTGGTCGCCGACCTGAGCGTCGTCGACGGCCGCCTGGCCGACGTCTCCGTCAACGGGGACTTCTTCCTGGAGCCCGACGAGGCCCTCGAGGACATCAACGCGGCGCTCACCGGGCTGGCGGAGGACGCGTCCCCGGAGCAGATCGCCGGAGCCGTGCGGGCGGGCCTGTCGGACGACGTCGTCCTGTTCGGCTTCTCCCCGGAGGCGATCGCCACGGCGGTGCGCCGGGCCCTGGCCCGGGCCACCACGTGGGACGACCACGTGTGGGAGGTCATCCCGCCCACGGTCCGGCCGACCGTGGAGAACCTGGCCCTGGACGAGGTGCTGGCCCGGGAGGTGGGGGCCGGCCGGCGCCGGCCCGCCCTGCGGCTGTGGGACTGGGACGAGCCGTCCGTGGTGATCGGCTCCTTCCAGTCCCTGCGCAACGAGGTGGACGCGGAGGGGGCCCGGCGGCACGGCATCTCGGTGGTGCGGCGCGTGTCCGGCGGCGGCGCCATGTTCATGGAGGCCGGCAACTGCATCACCTACTCCCTCTACCTGCCCCAGACGCTCGTGGACGGGCTCAGCTTCTCGGAGTCCTACCCGTTCCTCGACCAGTGGGTGATGCAGGCGTTCCAGGAGATGGGCCTGGAGGCCTTCTACGTCCCGCTCAACGACATCGCCACGGAGCACGGCAAGATCGGCGGCGCGGCGCAGAAGCGCTTCGCCGGGGGCGGCATGGTCCACCACGTGACCATGAGCTACGACATCGACGCCCAGAAGATGACCGAGGTGCTGCGGATCGGCCGGGAGAAGCTCTCGGACAAGGGCCACCGCTCGGCGAAGAAGCGCGTGGACCCGCTGCGGCGCCAGACCGGCATGGCGCGGGCCGACGTCGTGGACAAGCTGATGGAGGTCTTCACCGGGCGCTACGCGGCCGTGCCCGGTGCGGTCGGTGAGGACGAGCTCGCCGCGGCCCGCGAGCTCGTGGGCACGAAGTTCGGCACCCAGGAGTGGCTCACCCGCGTGCCCTGAGCCGCGGTGGCCCCCGTTCCCAGGGATCCCGCAGCGGCGGGGGCCTAGCATGGGCGGCGGGGGAGACGCGCCGCCCGGCGCGGCGCCCCCGGCCGCCGTCCCCGCCGATCCCGGAGCAGCCCATGTCCGTCGCCGACCACGACCGCGCCCCCGCGCCGGTCCCGCCCCGGCCCCGGCACCCCGTGCGGCGGGCGCTGCTCGTGCTGCTGGGCCTCGTGCTCGTGCTGGCTCTGGCCGCCGCACTGTTCCTCTGGAACCTCGGGCGGACCTTCGACGCCCGGAAGCAGACCCTGCAGGACGCCTTCCCGGCCGAATTCACCCGCCCGGCCGCGGGCTCGGCCCAGGACCGCGGCACCACCGTGCTCGTGCTGGGCGCCGACACCCAGCCCGGGGGACGGGCCGACGTGGGGGTGGAGGGGCAGCGGGCGGACACCATCATGCTCGTGCACCTGCCCGAGGACGGCGGGGAGGCCTACGTGCTCTCGATCCTGCGGGACACCTGGGTGCCGATCCCCGGGGCCGGGGAGGCCAAGATCAACGCGGCCCTCGACATCGGCGGCGTGCCCCTGATGGTCGAGACGGTCGAGGAGCTCGTCGGCTCCCGGGTCGACCAGGTCGCCGAGGTGGACTTCGCCGGTTTCCAGGCGCTCACCGACGCCCTGGGCGGGGTCACGGTCGACGTGCCCCAGGACTTCGTCTCCAACGAGGGCATGACCTTCGAGCAGGGCCCCGAGCACATGGACGGGGAGCGGGCCCTCGAGTTCGTCCGGGAGCGCAAGGCCTTCGCCGACGGCGACTTCCAGCGCGTGGCCAACCAGCGCACCTACGTCCGGGCGGTGCTGGAACGGGCCCTGGCCCCGCAGACGCTGCTCAACCCGCTCCGGCTGCACGCCGTGGTCGACGACTTCTCGCCCTACCTGGTGGTCAGCGAAGGACTCGACGCCCGGTGGATCACCGGGCTGGCCCCCGACCTCGTCGGCCTCTCCGCCGGCAGCCTGCACATGGCCACCGCCCCGCAGCAGGGCCTCGGCTGGTCGCCGGACGGGCAGTCGGTGGTGGTGCCGGACCTCGAGGCGATGGCCGGCATCGGCGAGGCCATTTCGGAGGACAATCTGGGCGGATATCTTGCTACGCTGAGCCCCGACGATCAGTAGTGTCCCGCCGGATCCCCCGCTCCGGCGGGTTCTCCCTCCCCGCCCGCAGCACGCCCCGTGATCGACCGGGACGGCCCCTCTTGACCCCCACGAGAGAGCCATGCCGCACACCCCCCGCCCCTTCCCCCCGGCCGACGGGACCGCGCCCCCGAGGCCGTCGGCCGCCCGTCTGCTGACCACCCTCGCCGCCCGTCCGGCCGCCCGGGTCCTGCTGCGCAGCCCCTGGCCCGAGGCCGGCGCCGCGGTGGCACGCGGCCCGGCCGCGGGTCCGAGCATGGACCGGCACCTCGACGCCCGGCTGCGGCGCGCCGGGCGCGCCCGGCCCACGCCGCGCTCGGCCCACCAGCTCGCGGAGCTCGCCCTCGCGGCGGGCAGGGTGGCCGAGGCGGACCGCTACCTCGCCCTCGTGCCCCCGGGCACGCGGGGCCTCGACGGGACGCGGGCCCGGCGGCACCGGCACGTGGGACGGGTCTCCGAGGCGGTGGTCGGGCTGCGCCGCGCGGTGTCCGCCGGGCGGGCCACTGCGCGCGAACGCCGGCAGCTGCACCGCTACGAGGAGGAGCTGCGGCTGCTCTCGGGCTGGCGTCCCGCCCTGACACCGGTGGTCGGCTACCGGCCGGACCCGGCCTCGGTGCTGCACGTGCTCGTCGGGGCCCGGTCGCACCGCCGCGCCCCGCGGGTCCACTCCCTGCTCTCCGCGACCGCGGCCACGGGCCGGACCGTGACCGCCGTCGTCCGCCCCGGCCCGTCCCCGGACTCCGCCGCCCGGCGCGCCGCGGACGCGTGGACCGTGGACGGCGTCGCCTACCACCGCATCCTCCCGGCCGACCGGAGGGGCACGGCCACGGGCCGGCTGCAGCAGGAGGCGCAGGCGCTCCTGGAGCTGGCGCTGCGGGCCCGGCCCGCGGTGCTGCGCACCACCAGCCACGCCGGCAACGCCCTCGTCACCCGGGCGGTCGCGGAGGCCCTCGGGATCCCGTGGGTGTACGAGGTGGGGGAGCTGCCGGCCGACCGGTGGGCGGCCACCCGTCCCGCCGAGGCCGCCGCGAGCGAGCGCTACCGGATGGGCTGCGCGCGGGAGGCGGAGCTCCTGTCCGCCGCGGACGACGTGGTCGTCCCGAGCCGCGCCATGCAGGACCGGGTCCAGGAGCTCACGCGCGCCCTGCCGACCGGCCCGGTGCCGGCCCGTGTCGCGCCCCCGGCCGTGGACGGGCCCTACCTCGCCGAGCCGCGCCCCCGGCAGGAGGCCCGCAGGATCCTCGGGCTGCCCGAGTCCGTCCCGGTCGTGGGCGCCGTCGCGGCCCTGGTCGAGCGCGAGGGGCTCGACGACCTGCTGCGCGCCGCGGCGCTGGTGGCCGACCGGGTCCCCGAGCTGCTCGTGGTGATCGTCGGCGACGGCCCCGCCCGGGCGGAGCTGGAGGCGCTGGCCCGGCGGCTGGGGCCGGCCGGGCGGGTGCGGTTTCCCGGGCGGCTCACCGACGAGGAGGTGCTGCTCCACCACCAGGCCTTCGACGTGTTCGTGGTCCCGCGCCGGGACGAGCCCGTCACCCGCTCCGCGGTCCCGACCGCGGCCGTGGAGGCACTGGCCACCGGCACCCCGGTGGTCGCCTCCCGGCTGCCGGTGCTCGCCGAGACGGTGGCCGACGGGATCACCGGTCTGCTGACCCCGGCGGGGGACCCGGCGACCCTCGCCACGGTCCTGCAGATGATGCTCGAGTCTCCGGCGGTGCGCCGGTGCCTGGGCGGGGAGGCCCGGCGCCGGGCGGTCCCGGCCCGGACCTGGCAGGCCGTGGCGGCCGACGCCGCCGAGGTCTACGACCACCTGACCGGCCGGGCCGGGCCGCAGGAGGCCACGGCCTGAGCCACGGTCCGGGTCACCGGCAGGACGACGGCGCGGGCGGCGCTCCGGTGCACCGGCGGGGCGGCGGGCCGCGGGGCCGACGCCGGAGCCGGTGCCTCGGAGAGGGCCCTGGCGGGGCGCAGTCCTCCGACCGGACCCCGTCCCCTCAGAGCAGGCCCAGGCGCCGGAGCCGCCGCCGGGCGGCGGCCTCGCTCGGTCCGGTCTCCCCGAGGGCCCGGCCGACGACCGCGAGGG
Source organism: Kocuria turfanensis (assembly GCF_001580365.1). Lineage (NCBI taxonomy): Bacteria > Bacillati > Actinomycetota > Actinomycetes > Micrococcales > Micrococcaceae > Kocuria > Kocuria turfanensis. The sequence continues at coordinate 308,784 of NZ_CP014480.1, forward strand.
TGAGCCCGGCGGCACCCCGGGTGGGCAGGGGGACGGGGCCCAGCCGGGGACGGCGCAGGCCGAGCAGGGCCAGCCGCTCCTCGGGCAGGGAGTCGACGACGGCCGCGAACAGCGCCCGGTAGCCCGGCAGCAGCAGGGGGTCCAGGGGCGGGCGGCGCAGGAATCCCACGACGTCGTCCACCCGGGGTCCGCCCGCGAGCCGGGGGCCGAACGCGCGCATCCGGTCCTCGAGCGCCGCCTCGGAGCGCGGCGGGTCGACCACGCCCATCAGCCGGCCGGCCACCGCCCACTCCCGCACGTAGGCGTCCGGGCCGCCCGGGATCGGCCCGCCCCACCGCTGGTGGGAGCGCAGGAACGCGTCCGTGAACGCCAGGTGCACCCACTCGGTGAGGTCGGGGTCGTTGGCGCAGTAGGCCCGCCGGACGCCGTCGGCCCCGGTGTAGGTGCCGCGCACGCTCTCGTGCAGCCTCCGCACGTGGGCGGAGGCGCGCTGCGCGGCCGCCGTGTCCCCGTAGGTGACGGTGAAGATCCAGCGGATGGCCCCCGTCAGGCGTCCCAGCGGGTCCCGCCGGTAGTCGGAGTGCTCCACCACGCCCGCCAGCGCCCCCGGGTGCAGCGCCTGGGTGAGCAGCGCGCGCACTCCGGCCGGGATGGTGGCCATGGAGCCGTGCACCGCCCACACCGCCGAGTCCGGCCGGAAGTGGCCGCCGTCCTCGCCGTCGGCCAGCGCCAGCTCCCACGCGGGGATGCCCTCCGCCTGGCCCGCGAAGGTGGTCCGCAGCCGCTCCTGCAGCGGCGCCATCAGTCCCACGTGCGCGTCCTCCCGTCCCGTGCGGTGCCTCGGCCCCAGTATGCGCCCCGGCTCCGACACCCGGCGGGCCGGACCCGGGCGCGCACCCGGCAGGACGAGAGGGAGCGGCCCACCACCGGCGGGTCCGGCCCCGCGCGGCCGGGCGGGAGGTCAGCTCCGTTCCGGGTCCGCGCCGACGAGCGGCGGCGCGCCCTGCAGGAAGCGCAGCAGGGCGGGGGAGCGGGAGACGACCGACTCGTGGTAGCGGCCCTGCAGTTCCGGGTCCCTGCCGATCACGACCCGTTCCACGTCGTCGTCCAGGAACATGGCCAGCACTCCCCGCAGCAGCTCCAGCGCGGTCTCGTCGCGGAGCAGGGTGCGCACGGCGGCGGGCACCCGGACGGTGCGCACGCCGTCGAGCACGAGGTCGGCGAAGTCCGGGTTGTCGCTGTCGGTCCACCGCGCCGCGGTCGCGGCGGAGAGGGCACCGAGGGTGTCCACGGCGCCGGCCACGACGAGCGCCGCCTGCGTCAGCGCGGTCTGGCTGTCCCGCGCGCGGCCCCGGGCGCGGCGCCGGCCGCGGACCCCGCGGCGGGGCCGGGCGCGGTCGACCACCAGGTACTCCAGCTGCAGGCTCCCGTCCTGTTCCTCCAGGAAGGACACCGTCAGCTCCTCGGTGGGCGCGTCGCCGCGGACGCCCGTGTAGGCCCTGCGGAGCAGGTCCTGCAGCTGGGTGGAGGACCTGCTGAGGGTGCGCGCGGACAGGCTCACGGGGCGCCCGTGGGCGTCGAGGCAGCGCACGACGCGCGGCAGGCCTGCCACCGCGGTGACGAGGGGGGTGTCCACGGTGGGATCGGGCCTTTCTGCCGGGACGGGGAATGACCCCATTCTAGATGCGCATGCATCCGCCGCGCCGTGGAATCTGTGGCCGGTTGTGGGGACAACCGCCGTCTCATCAGCGGTGATACGGCAGCCGCCCGGGACCGGGGCGCTCGTCCCCGGCCCCGGGCGGCCGCCGCACCGGCTCAGCCGGTCACGGCCAGGAGCCCTCCTCGGCGTGGGCGATGAACAGCTCGCGGATTTCGCAGCCGGCCGGCTGGGCGAGGGCGAACAGGACCGCGTTCGCCACGTTCTCCGGGTCGTTGAGCTGGGAGTCGTCCTGGGGCTTGTACTGCTCGTCGCGGTCGTCGAAGAACCGGGTCTTCATGCCGCCCGGGATGAGCTGGGTGACGCCCACCTCGCCCTTGAGCTCGGCGGCCAGGGCCTGGCTGAAGCCGAGCACCCCGAACTTGGACGCGCAGTAGGCGGTGGCGTCCGAGACGCCCTTCAGCGCCAGGGTCGAGGCGACCGTGATCACCCGTCCGCGCGACTCCCGCAGCGCGGGCAGCGCCGCCCGCACGGTGGAGACCGTGCCGAAGAGGTTGACCTGGACGACCTTCTCCCACTCGGCGGTCTCCACGTCCTCGAGCCGGCCACAGCGGTCGATGCCGGCGGCGGTGACGACCGCGTCCAGGCCCCCGGCCTCCTGCACGGCCCGCTGGACCGCCGCGGTGACGGCGGCGGTGTCGGCGACGTCGACCTCGTAGGCGGTCACGCCGCTCAGCGCGCTGATGTCGCGGTCCAGGACGATGGGGGTGCCGCCGTTGTCGCGGACCGACTCGGCCACCGCGGCGCCGAGCCCGGAGGCACCGCCGGTGATCAGGACGCGACCGGGGTTGGTGGGCTGGAAACTCATGCAACTTCCTCTCTGCTGGGCACTGCCCCGCCCGCGGACGGCGCCGCGGGCGGACGTGCTGCTCCTCGTCGGAACAGGGGGCAGGCCCCCGCGGGTGCGGCGGCCTGGTCACTGCTACCGTATCCGGTCCGGGGCCATCGGTAAGTATGCTCATCGGGACAGCCCCGGACCTCCCGGCTCCTTCGCGGCCGGAGGGCGTCCGCCCGACGGAACAGGAGATCCATGACCACCGCAGCACCCACCACCGACCCGACCACCGAGCTCACCGTGCTGGACCCGCGGGACGGGTCCGTGGTGGGCACCGTGGCCGCGGCCACCGAGGACGAGGTCCGCGCCGCGGTCGCCGCCGCGCACGCCGCCGCCCGGGACTGGGCGCGCACGGCCCCGGAGCAGCGGGGCAGGGCCCTGCGAGCGGCCGCGGACCGCCTGGCCGAGCACGCCCGGGAGCTCGCCGAGCTCAACACCCGCGAGACCGGCAAGCCCTTCGAGGAGGCCCTCGGCGGGGTCCAGGCCGGGATCGGCACCCTCTACCAGTACGCCGAGCTGGGTCCCGTGCACCGGGGCCGCAGCCTGCGCGGCGACGTGCTGGCGTCGGACTACACCGTGGCCGAGCCGCGCGGCGTCGTCGTCGCCCTGACCCCCTGGAACGACCCGGTCGCCGTGGCCGCGGGCCTGCTCGGGGCCGCGCTGGTCTCGGGCAACACCGTGGTGCACAAGCCCAGCGAGCGCTGCCCGCACGTCGGTGCCCGGCTCGGGGAGATCCTCGCCGAGGCCCTGCCCGCCGGGGTGCTGGGCACCGTCAGCGGCGGGGCGGCCGTCGGCGAGCTGCTCACGGGTCTGCCCGACGTCGACGTCCTGGCCCACGTCGGATCCACCGCCACCGGGGAGGCCATCGCCCGCGCCGCCGTGGGGACCGGCGCCCACGTGATCCGCGAGAACGGCGGCAACGACGCCCTCGTGGTCGACGACGACGTCGACCCCGGCTGGGCCGCCGAGCAGGCGGCCCTGGGGGCGTTCGCCAACGTGGGGCAGATCTGCGTGGCGGTCGAGCGGATCTACGTCCACCGCGCCGTGGCCGAGCCCTTCCTGGCGGCCCTCGCCGAGCAGGCGCGCCGGCGCAACGCCGAGGGCTCGCTCGCCCCGCTGGTCGACGAGCGGATGCGGGAGGAGGTCCACCGCCAGGTCGCCGACAGCGTCGCCGCGGGCGCCGTCGTGCTGGAGGGCGCGCGGGTGCCCGAGGGACCCGGCGCCTTCTACCCCGCCACCGTGCTGGCCGAGTGCGCCCCGGGGATGACCGTCATGGCGGAGGAGACCTTCGGGCCCGTGGCCCCCGTCCAGGTGGTGGACAGCTTCGCGGAGGGCCTGCGGCTGGCCGCGGCCGACCGCTACGGGCTGGCCGCGACCGTCCTGACCGGCCGGATCGCCCATGCCCAGCAGGCCGTGGCGGAGCTGCCGGTCGGCACGCTGAAGGTCAACAACGTCTTCGGCGGCGCCCCGGGCGGTGCCGCGCAGCCGCGGCGGGCCAGCGGCGCGGGCTTCGGCTACGGGCCGGAGCTGCTGGACGAGATGACCCAGGTGAAGGTCGTGCACGTCGAGATGCCCCCGACCCGCGGCTGAGCCCGAGGCAGTTCCCGGCCCCGGGGCCGGGAACTGCCGCGGCACGCCCTGCGGGACGTCCCGGGGCGCGGACGCCTCCGGGGCCCCGGAACTCCGGCGCCCCGCTTCCCTCGGAGAACCGCCGCGGCGGGGTGTCAGCCCCGGCGCAGCGGCTGGAGCAGCCCGCGGACGCGCTCGGAGGGCTGCTCGCCCAGCTCCCGCGCCACCAGCGCGCGGAAGTCCTCGAACGTCCGCCGCGCCTCGGTCCCGTTGCCCAGACCCAAATGCGCGCGGATCAGCAGGCACACGGCGCTCTCCCGCAGGGGAGCGGCGTCACGGACGGTGCGGGCCAGGGCCAGGGCGCGGTGGACGTCGCCGTGGGCGAGGCAGAACTCGGCCCGCTCCTCCACGGCGTTGACGTAGAGCTCCTGCAGCCGCGCCTGCTCGGCGAGGACCCAGTCGTCGTACCAGCCCGGCAGCAGCGCCACCCCGGGGCGGTCCAGCACCCACGCGTCGTCCCGGGCCACGGACCAGGCGGCCACCGGGCGCACCACCAGCTCGAGCAGGCGGTGCAGGTCCACGTCCACCGACTCGGCCAGCGCCAGGACGCCTCCCTGGCACACCACCGACCCCGGCAGGCGGCGGGAGAGCGCGAAGACGGCCGCCCGCAGATTGCCCAGCGCATGGTCCTCCGGCACCTCCGGCCACAGCAGTCCGGCGAGGTAGGCCCGGGAGCGGGGGCCGTGGATCGCCAGGGCCGCCAGCAGCCGCTGCTGCCGAGACCCCGTCTGCACCCGGGTGCCCCGCACGGTGGCGTCCCAGCTCCCCAGCAGCCGCAGCGCGATCGTCCCCCGCTCGCCCATGAGCCGTCTCCCCCCGCCTGACCAGGCGCGATGTCCGCGCCGTGGGTTCACCGCCATGCTGAGCCGCGGCCCCGGGGGAAGTCAACGACATGTCGCGCCCCGCATCGAGTGCGACCGCCCCGGCCCGGACCCCGGTGCCGGGGCCCGGGCCGGGGCGGTGCGGCGAGGGTCAGTCCCACCACTTGTGGTAGAGGCGGTCGTCGCTGCCGATCGCGCACACGTCGACCCGGTCGCGGGCCCAGGAGACCGCCGAGGGGTTGTGCTTGACCCGCCCGCCGAGGCTCTCCCAGCCGCTCCAGCCGCGGTCGTACCACTGGTGCCACACGGCGTCGTCGGTGCCGACCACGAAGCAGTCGAGCCGGCCCCTGGCCCAGGACGAGGCGCCGGTCCCGCCCCGGCAGACGCCGCCGAGGCTCTCCCAGCCGCTCCAGCGGCGCCCGTTCCACCACTTGTGCCACAGGGCGCTGTCCGTGCCGATGCCGAAGCAGTCGATCCGGTCCCGGTCCCAGGACACCGCGGAGGGGTTGTACCGCAGCCGGCCGCCGAGGCCCTCCCAGGCGCTCCAGCGGCGCCCGTTCCACCACTTGTGCCACAGGGCGTTGTCCGTGCCGAGCACGAAGCAGTCCAGCCGGTTGCGCGCCCAGGAGGAGACCCCCACGCCGCCGCGGCAGCGGCCGCCGAGGCTCTCCCAGCCGCTCCAGCGGCGCCCGTTCCACCACTTGTGCCACAGGGCGTTGTCGCGGCCGATGCCGAAGCAGTCGATCCGGTCGCGGTCCCAGGAGACGGCCGCGGGATTGGACTTCAGCCGGCCGCCGAGGCTCTCCCAGTCGCTCCAGCCGCCCTCGTACCACTTGTGCCACAGCGCGTCGTCGGTGCCGACGACGAAGGCGTCGAGGCGGCCCCGCGCCCAGGAGGACACGCCGGTGCCGTAGCGGCAGACCCCGCCCAGGTCCTCCCAGCCCGACCAGGCGGTGGTGGTGACGGGTGCGGCGGAGCCGGCCGGGGCCGGGCCCAGGGCCACCCCGGCACCCAGCACCGCCCCGGCCGTGATCAGGTTCCTGCGGGAGACGCCGCCGGGGGAGGCGGCAGCGGTCCGGTCGTGCGGAAGGTCCCGTGTGGTCATGGTGTGCTCCTCGACGCGGGGCGGGACCGGCCGGTGGCACGGTGCTCCCGCCGCGGTGGACGGTGGCCGCGACCGGGCCGGGCCCTCGCGCCCGTCCGCCGGGCGGGCCGGGGCCCGCCGGTCGCACGGCCATGATGCGGCCCGCGGTGTGACCCCGGTGTGACTACTGCCGGGACACTTCGCCGGGACCCGTCCGGGACCTCTGTTCGTGCGCGCGAGCCGGCGGGCGGCCCCGGAGGCGGCCGGCCGGGCTCAGAAGCGGCGCCGGACCCGCAGGGTGCTCGCCAGGCGCCGTACCTTGGGCACGTTGGTGGAGAGCACCAGGTAGCCGGTGAGGGTGCCCACGGTGGTCGCCCCGCCGGCGATGAGCGGCGTGTGGTACCGGCGCCACCGCTCCGGGTCCGAGGCCAGGATGTGGGCCATCCCGTTGATGGACGCGGCGATCACCGCCCCGGCGACCACCTGGTGGCCGATCTTCTCGCCGCGCTTGAGCAGCGGCTCGAACTCGTCGGCGCGCAGGTGGACGTCGAAGCCGCCCCGCTCCAGGACCACGATCAGCCGGCGCAGGTACTCCGGGGCCTCCACGCCCATCTGCACGGCGTCCTCCACGGTGTCCCGCAGCCGCTTGACGAGGACCTCGGGGGAGAGCCGGTGCAGGACGAAGCGCTGGGCGTAGGGGGTGAGGACCGTGACCAGGTCGAAGTCCGGGTCCAGGCCCGTGCCCACGGACTCGGCCGTGACGAGCATCCGCAGGAACAGGGCGGACTCGCGCGGCAGGTGCATCCGGTAGCGGCGCAGCAGGCCGATGAGGTCGCCCATGAGGTGGCCCACCCGCACCTCCTGCAGCGGCTTGTTGGCGTAGCGGCGCAGCAGGATCCCCACGTCGCGGTCCAGCTCCCGCTTGTTGACGTCCTCCTCCTGGGAGGTCATGCCGAGCAGCCCGGCGGCGGCGCGCCGGGGGTTCTGCTGCACCACCCCGAGCATGAGGGTGACCAGGTGGTCGCGGAACTCGTCGGTCAGGGTGCCCATCATGCCGAAGTCGATGATGCCGATCCGCCCGCCGGCCTCCACGAAGAGGTTGCCCGGGTGCGGGTCGGCGTGGAAGAAGCCGTGCTCGAAGATCATCCGGCAGATGGCCTCGGTGGAGTCCACGGCCAGCAGGTGGCGGTCGAGCCCGGCTGCCTCGAGCGCGGGGTAGTCGTTGATCTTGATCCCGCGGACCCGCTCCATGGTGAGGATCCGGGAGGTGGAGGCCTCCCAGAAGATCTCCGGGATGTGCACCCGGGGGTCGCCCCGGAAGTTCTCCGCCATCCGCTGGGCGTTGCGGGCCTCCGTGAGGTAGTCCAGCTCGTCCCGCAGGGACTGCGCGAACTCGTCCGCGAACCCCGCGAGGTCGAAGTGCTCCACGGCCGGCCAGTAGGTGGACAGCAGCTTGGCGAGCTCCGCGAGGATCTCCAGGTCCCGGTTGACCTCCTCGACGACGCCGGGCCGGCGCACCTTCACGACGACGTCGACGCCGTGGTAGACGGCCGCGTGGGCCTGGCCGATCGAGCCCGTGGCCAGCGGGGTGGGGTCGATCTGGGCGAGGATCTCCTCCGCGGCGGAGTCCGGCTCGGACTCGATCATCGCGCGGATCTGCTCCGGCGGCACCGGCGGCGAGTTGTCCTGCAGCCGGGTCAGCTCCTGCACGTAGCGCGGCGGCAGGAGGTCCGGGCGCGTGGAGACCAGCTGCCCCAGCTTCACGAACGTGGGACCGAGCTCCTCGAGGGCCTGCCGCAGGTGCACCGGCTGGCTGTAGAGCTTGTTCGGGTCGATCAGGCGCACCCGGGCCAGCGGCGCCCGCCACTCCTCCTTGATCCCGCCGAGGGCGAAGCCGAAGCCGTGCTTGGAGAGCACCTCGAGGATCTGCAGGAAGCGTTCGCGGCGGCTGATCATCGGCCGGCCACTCCGGTGCTCATCCGGGCCAGGTAGAAGGACATGAAGCCGGTGGCCACCGCCACGATGAAGCACAGCGCGCTGACCAGCGGCTCGATCCCCAGGAACACCGCCCCGACCCCGGCCAGCAGCACGGTCACCGCCAGCAGCGCCCACACGGCCACGCCGACCCGCCCGGCGGCACCGGCGCGGGGCCGGGCCGAGGAGCGCTGGGCGGAGACGTCCTCGTCCTGCCCCGAGCGCTCGGCGCCGGCCCCGGTCACGGTCAGGCCCTTGCGCCACTTCTTGGCGTTGCGGGAGCGGTCGGCCTCGGCCGGGACGTAGGCGTCCGGCACCGGGTGGCTGTCGGCGGGCGGGAGCAGCTCGGGGACGTCGTTGGGCAGCCGCTCGAACCACTCCGCCGGGATCTCCTCCGGGCGGGCGGCCTGGATGGTCATCGACACCTCGAAGGCGGAGCCGCGGATCGTGCCCCACACCGCGGTGAGCAGCTCGTGCTGGAACGCGTGGTTGATGATCGGGATGAACTGCTGGGACATCTGGGTGGAGAGCCGGCCCACCTGCCGGCGCTCGTAGAGCACGTCCACGGTGTCCACGACCTGCCCGTGGTGGTTCTTGACCTTGTTCGCCTCCAGGGTCAGCATCACCCGGCCCTCGCCCGACGGCGGCACCACGCTGTGCAGGTACTCGGCGAACTCCTGCTCGTCCAGGACCTTGATCGAGGGCCCCTGCGGCAGCACGGTCGCGTGCGTCGGGGGCGTGTTGAGCGGGAACAGCAGGTCCGGGGCCGCGATCGACAGCCGCGCCGACGCGTCGACCTCCGCCTGCCCGTCCTGGCGCAGCACGGTGGCGTCGAGCTTGAGCGGGGCCACCGGTGTGAACCCCGAGGCGATCACCCGGGCCAGGTAGGGCCAGTACCGCTGCGCGTCCTGCTGGGCGAGGTGACCGATCTTGTTGGGCCCGATCCGCACCGAGACCGTGTGCGGGTCGAAGGGGTTGTCCGGCTCCGGCACCAGCGCCGCATTGCCCGTCCAGGTCCGCAGCTTGCCGAAGGACAGACCGCCGAACACCCGCATGATCTCGGTGTCGTAGAAGTTCTCCGTGACGATCTCCAGAGAGCCGCGGTCGTTGAGCGCGTAGTCGGTCATGGTCTCCCTCGGTGGAGCTGGGGCGGCAAGTCGTCAATAGCTTCTCACGATTCCCGGATCGGCCGGTTCATCCCCCCGGCCCCTACGGTGTCCGGGCCGACTGGTGCAATGATCACCGGTCAGGACACCGATCAGGACACCGGGGCGGGCCCCGGTGCCCGCCCCGGGACGAGAGCCGGACCGGGACCGGAGAGGAGGTGCGGATGCCCCAGGGCCAGGTCCCCCCGCCCGAGCCCGCCCGCACGGCCGTGGACGTCGACGTGCTCCGCACGCTGTTCCTCAGCCCCGGCGGCTGGATCCACCGCCGCGTGGAGTCCGTGCTCATGAGCCCCGACGGCGTCACCCGGCGGAAGGTCTCCCTCGACGTGGACCTCGCCGCCCACGACCCGTGGCCGGCCGACGCCGCGGGCCGGCTGCTGGTGCCGGTCACCATCCAGGCCAAGCAGCCCCTGCGCAACTTCGACGCCGTCTGCGAGGGGGAGCCCGCCCCCGTGCTCGGCACCGAGGACAACGGGGCGCTCGCCGAGCTGCTGCTGCGCGGGCTCATCCCGGAGCAGCTGCCGCTGGCCGAGGCCGCGCTGCTGGCCGAGCAGCACGTGCCCGCGATCGTGCACGCGCCGGAGCTGCTCGTGGAGGACGCCCTCGACCGGTTCTGGGCCCACTGCGAGCACCTGCGCGCGGTCGTGCACGAGCTGATCGTGCTGGGCCGGCTCTCGGCCGAGGACGCCGAGAACTGGGACGGCGACTTCGCCCTGTTCACCACGGTGGCCGACCAGCTGGCCCGCGGGTTCCTGCTGACCTTCGCGCTGCCCGCCGAGCTCGCGGGCCGGCGGCTCGTGCTCAAGTACGCGATGGACGAGCAGTACGCCGCCGGCCGCCGGCCACGGGCGCAGGACCGGCTGCGGCACTGCTGGAAGCCCTGGGTCGGCCGGGTGGGCCTGCACGACCTCGCCTCCTGCCGCAGCTTCCACCTGGAGCTGACGGTGCCCGCGGAGGTCCGGCTGCACGAGTTCACGGTCCTCTCCGCCGAGGACGACCGGAGCGGCACGGCCCCGGACCGGGCGGTGGACCGCGTCCTGGCCGAGGACCGGACCGTGCAGCGGTGGCCCGGCGCCGTCCGCGGCCACCTGGCGCTGCGGCCCACGTCCCGGTTCGACGACGCCTTCTGCGAGATGGTGATCCTGCCGGCCCGGCAGGGGATCACGGCGTTCGCGTCCGTGGCGGTGAGCCTGATCACCGCGGTCTTGCTTCTCGTGGGCCTCGTGGCGGCCGCGCCCGACCGGGTGCTGGGGCCGGGTTGGCAGGTGCCGTCGGCGGCGGCGTCGATCGTGATGTCCGTGGTCGCAGTGCTGCTGTCCTGGATCAACCGGCAGCCCGAGCACGACCTGTCGGTGCGGGTGATGCGCCCGCTGCGCTACGCCCTGAACCTGGAGGCGTTCGTCATGCTCATGCTCGCCGGCGCGGCGTCGGTGCCCTTCACCCCGGGGGCGGCCGGGACGTACTGGGCGACGCTGCTGCTCCTGCACGCGCTGTCCCTCGTGCTGGTCGTGCGCACCTGGTGGGTGCGCCGGGCCGTGGACCGCGGCCGCTACACCGCCCGGGCGCGACGGCGCGGGCCGTGACCGGCGGCGCTCTGTTCAGTGGGACGGTGGCCTCCTACACTGGAGAGGTCACGGAAAGGATCCACCATGGCCTACGACGCACGCACCGGCCCGCAGGAGCCCCAGCCGCGCCGCACGCGCTCCAACGACTCCAAGGTGAACGTGCTGCAGATGGGCAACTCGTCGATGTCCCTCGGCCAGAGCCTGGACCGGCGGGTCTTCAAGTCCAACGAGGACGCCCAGCGCGCGGTGGAGCGCGTGCTGCGCCGGGCCGCCCGCCGCGCCGGCTGAGGCGGCGCCGCCGGACCGGGCGCACCCCGGGCGGCGGGCCTCCTTGCCACCGCCCGTCGAGATCCTGACTCCGCAGCCCCTGACCCCTCCCGGGACGCTGTCCTGCGGCCGCCGATCGGCGTGCCCGGGCGACCGCCGTCAGACCGCAGCGCCCCCGGTGCCGGGCGCCGAGACCGCGGGGGCGTGCAGCGGCAGGGTGAGCGTGGGGTCCGGGCGCCAGGGCACGTCGATCACCGCGCGCAGGGCCCACCGGATCCGCAGCCCCGGCAGCCGCAGGGTCGGGGCGGGCAGCCGGTCCGGCACCGGCAGCGTGAACGACACCTCCCGCACCTGCCCGCCCGGGATGTCCCCGCCGCGGACCACCGTGCGGGACACGACGGTCTCCACCTCCCGGCCGTCGTCGGCGGGGCTGCGGGCGGGGTCCGCCCCCGCGCCGGGGCCGTGCTCGACGCGCTCCTGCAGGACGAGCTCGACGCGGAAGGAGCGGGCGGGCACGCCGGTGAGCGCGGCCAGGCGCAGGGTCCCGGTCAGCGGGTGTCCCGGGACGAGGGCGCGCGAGGAGAGCCGGTCGAGGTCCATGGCCGCGTAGGCCCGCGAGCGCTCCTGCGGCGGCGTGTGGGCGTCGGCCATCCCCTCCCGCGCTCCGGCGCGGACCTCCACGGGCCGTTCCCGCACGACGTCGCGGCGCCCTCGGCGCGGCAGCCGCAGCCGCACCGCCCAGCGGACCTGGATCAGCTTCCCCTCGGCGCTGCCCGGCGCCCCGGCCGGGACCGTGAGCTCGGCGCGGAGGACCGCGGGCTCGTCGGGGTCCGGCCGGGCGGAGGTGTCGTCCGGCGCGCGGTCCACCGCGGTGTCCAGGGTGGCGGTGTCCACGGTGACGGTGTCCTCCGCCCAGGCGGTCTGCATCGCCCCGTAGAGGTTGCCGCGGCGGTATCCGTAGCGCAGCGTGCGGAGCAGCTCCACGGTGGCACCGTCGAAGCCTGCGTGCTCGTCCTCCGTGGCGCGCGCCCGCACGACCACCCCCAGGTGCGCGCCCGCCTCGACAGGCCCGTCGGGGTCCACGAGGAGCTCGACGTCGAGTCCTGCCCGGGTTCCGGTGCCGATGGCCATGCCGTCATCGTCGGGATCGGGCGCGGGCGGTGTCAACGCTCCGGCCGCACCGGGCCGGTAGATGACGCCCGGCCCGGCCCGGCGGCCCGTCAGGGACGGGCGGCCGCCTGGGCGCGCAGGGCCCGCAGCAGGTGGTCCTGCTCCTCGGCCAGGATCCGGCGCAGCGCGGCCGGCGCTCCGGCGTGGTTGGTCAGCCACAGCTCCGTGCGCGCCACCACGGGGTGGTGCTGCGGGTCGCGGCCCGGCTCCAGATCGACGTCCGAGGGGTAGAGGCCCTCGACGGTGCGGGTGGCCATCCCGATGGACCGGCGCGCCCAGACCTCCTCCAGCATGGCGAAGTAGGGCTCCCGGTAGGGCTCCACCAGCTCCTCCGGGCCGAGCCGGAACCCGGCGATGGTGGCCGTCAGCAGGTCGTTGGACAGCCCCTCGCCGGTGATCGCCGCCCAGGCCTCGGCCTTGGCCTCCGGGGTGGGCCGGGCGGCGCGGGTGCGAGCCCACCCGATCTGCCCCGTGCGGGTGCGGTCCGCCGCGTGCTCCCGCTGCACGGCGGCCTCCAGCTCCGGGTCCGGGCCGTGGGCGGTCGCCACCAGCGCCGTCCACAGCGCCCAGCGCAGCTCCGAGCCCAGCGCCAGCCCCGGCAGGGAGTCCGCCCCGGTGAGCAGGTCCCGCAGCCAGCCGTCGTGGGAGCGGTCGCGCCGGGCCAGGCGCGCGGTCTGCCGGGCAAGGGCGAGCTGGCGGTCGCTGCCGGGGTCCGCCCCGCGCAGCTCGCGCACGGCGACGTCGAGCAGCCGCCCCCGCAGCCGGTCCCGCCGCGCCGGCGGGGTGTAGCGCTCCACCGCCTGCACGGCGTGCTCCACGGCGTTGGCGAACATCCCCGGCTGCGGTTCGGCGAACCCGTGGTCCAGCACGGCCCCCACCCAGTCCCCGGGGTCCAGCTCGGCGTCGCGGGCCGCGTTCCACAGCCCCGACCACAGCTGGGCCCGGGCCATGGCGTCCTCCACGGAGGACAGCGAGCTCAGCGCCGTGGTCAGCGACAGCGGGTCCAGGCGGGTCTTGGCGTAGGTCAGGTCCTCGTCGTTGACCACCAGCAGCGGGGCGGTGGAGCCCACGAGCTCCGGGACCTCCACGCAGGCCGCCGCGGGCAGGTCCACGCTGACCGTGCCGGTGCGCACCAGCACGTCCCCGGGCCCGCGCTCGTAGCCGCCGAGCAGCAGCCGGTGCGGCCGCAGCACGCCGGGGCCGGGCTCCTGCAGCAGCGCGGCGAAGGTCACCGCCCCGTCGTCGTCCCGGGCGAGGTCCAGGCTGAGGGTGCCGACCCCCGAGGTGCCCAGCCAGGACTCCGCCCACCCGCGCACGTCCCGCCCGGAGGCCTCCTCGAGCACGGCCAGGAAGTTCTCCAGCGTGGTGGACCCGTAGGCGTGGCGGCGGAAGTAGGAGCGGCACGCGTCGACGAACGGGCCGTAGCCCACGAAGGCGACGAGCTGCTTGAGCACCGCCGCGCCCTTGGCGTAGGTGATGCCGTCGAAGTTCTGCCGGGCGGCCTCGAGGTCCGGGATGTCGGCGACCACCGGGTGCGTGGTCGGGAGCTGGTCCTGCTGGTACGCCCAGGCCTTGCGCCGGTCGGCGAAGGCGATCCACGCCTCCTCGAAGTCGGTGGCCTGCACCGACGCGTGGGCGCCCATGAACTCCGCGAAGGACTCCTTCAGCCACAGGTCGTCCCACCAGCTCATGGTCACGAGGTCCCCGAACCACATGTGGGACATCTCGTGCATCAGCGTGTTCGCCCGGCCCTGGTACTGGGCACGGGTCGCCCCGTCCGGGAACAGGTACTCCTCGGTGAACGTCACCAGACCCGGGTTCTCCATCGCCCCGAGGTTGTACTCGGGCACGAACGCCTGCTCGTACTTCCCGAACGGGTACGGGTGGTCGAAGAGCTCGGTGAAGAACGTCAGCCCCTGCCGGGTGAGGTCGAACAGCTCGCGGGCGTCGAGGTGCTCGGCCAGCGAGGCCCGGCAGTACAGGGCCAGCGGCACGGTCATCCGGCTGCCGTCCTCGAAGGAGTGCCGCCACTCGCTCGCCACCCGGTGGTAGGGCCCGGCCAGGACGGTGGTGATGTACGTGGAGATCCGCTCGGTGGGGGAGAACTCGTGCCGCAGCGCCCCGCCGCGCTCCGCCTCCGGGGCGGGGGAGGTCGCCATCCGCACCCCGTTGGACGAGACCTCCCAGCCCTCCGGGGCCAGGACCGTGAACCGGAACGACGCCTTGAGGTCGGGCTGCTCGAAGCCGGCGAAGACCCGGCGGGCGTCCGCCGGCTCGTACTGCGTGTAGAGATAGGTCCGCCCGTCGGCGGGGTCCACGAAGCGGTGCATGCCCTCGCCCGAGCGGGAGTACCGGGCCCGGCCGGCCACCGTGACCTCGTTGTGCGCGGCGAGGGACGGCAACCGGATCCGGGAGCCCTCCACGACGTCGTCCGGGTCCAGGGCCAGGCCGTTGACCGTCACCGACTCCACCGAGTGCGCGATGAAGTCCAGGAACGTCTGCGCGCCCTCCTCGGCGCGGAAGCGCACCGTGGTCACCGACCCGAACGAGTCCTCCGCCGGGTCGGCGGCGGCGGAGAGGTCGAGCACCACCTCGTAGTCCTCCACGGTGATCAGCGCGGAGCGCTCGGCGGCCTCACGGCGGGTCAGGTTGTCGTTGCGCACGGTGCCATTGAACCATCCGGGCCGCCGCCCCGCCCTGGACGGCAGGCTGACGGTGCCTAGGCTGGAGGCGACCGCCGCCCTCGACCCCAGGAGGCCCCTCATGGCCGACGCCCCCGCCGCCCGCAGCGGGCGCGCCCCCGAGCCGGCGGGTCCCGCCGGGCAGGACCGCCGCACCGTGCTCGCCGGCGCGCTGCTGGGCGCGGGCATCGCCGCCTCCGTGGTGGACCTCGCCGTGTTCCACCTCATCCTGCACTGGCACCACTTCTACGACCTGTCCACCACCGGCGTCGCGCTGTTCTCGGACGGCCTCTTCCACGCCTTCGGCTGGTTCGTGACGGTCGGCTCGCTCTTCCTGCTCGCCGACGTGCGGCGCCGCGGGCCCGTGTCCCGGGGGCGCTGGGCCGGGGCGCTGCTGGCCGGCCTGGGCGCCTTCCAGCTCTTCGACGGCGTGGTGCTGCACAAGGTGCTCCGGATCCACCAGGTCCGCTACGACGTGGACCTGCTGCTCTACGACGCCACCTGGATCGGGACCGCCGTGCTCGCGCTCGCGGCGGGGCTGGGGGTGCTCCACCGCGCCCGGCCCGCCCGGGCCGCCCGGTGAGCCCGCACCACGGCGGCCCGGACTGGGCCGCCGTCGAGGCCGCGGCCGGGCTCGTCCTGGTGGCGGGTGCGGCCGGGTACGCCGCGGCGCTGTGGGCGGCCCGGCACCGCGGCCCGTGGCCGGGCGGACGGACGGTCCTGTGGTTCGCGGGGCTCGGCTGCGCGGGGGCGTCCCTGCTCGGACCCCTGGCCGCCGCCGCCCACGGCAGCTTCGTCGCCCACATGGTGGTGCACCTGCTCCTCGGGATGGCGGCGCCGCTGCTGCTCGTGCTCGGCGCGCCCGTGACCCTGGCGCTGCGGGCGCTGCCCGTGGCCGGCGCCCGGTCCCTGTCCCGGCTCCTGCGCAGCCGTCCGGTCCGGGTGGTGAGCCACCCGGTGGTGGCGGGGACGCTGAACGCCGGCGGGCTCTGGGTGCTGTACGGCACCGGCCTGTACGCCGCCATGCACTCCTCGGCGCCGGTGCACGCGGCCGTGCACGCCCACGTGCTGCTCGCCGGGTACCTCTTCACCGCGGCGGTCGTGGGCGTGGACCCCGACCCCCACCGGGGATCCCTCCGCCTGCGCGCGGCGGTGCTGGTGGGGTTCCTGACCGTGCACGCGGTGCTGGCGAAGCGGCTCTCCGGGGACCCGCCCGCCGGGGTGGGCACCGCCGACGCGCAGCTGGGGTCCAGGATCATGTACTACGGCGGGGACGCCGTGGACGTGGCCCTGCTCGTGGTCTTCTTCGCCCAGTGGTACGCCGCCGGCCGGACCCGGACGGCCCCGGCGGCGGTGTGAACGGCCGGGCTCAGGCCGCCGGCGCGGAGCCGCCCCGGGCCTCGAGCTCGGCGAGGAGCTCGTCGTGCCGGTCCTGGGTGACGGGGTGCGGGCCGTCCGGACCGGTCAGGTACTCGTGCTCGAGCTGGCACGCGACCCGGCTGTGCAGCACCTGCAGCTCCACCAGGGACAGGGCGGAGAGCTCGGCGGGGAAGGCGCAGTCCGGGCCCAGGCACGTCTCGCAGCCGGGCGTTCCCCCGGCGGCGGGGCCGGCCGGGGACGGGACGGTGTCGAGGCCGCTCATGCCGCCACCCCCGCCGGGTCGGTCCCGCCGGGGGGCCGCGGGACGGGGACGGTGCCGGTGCGGCACCGGGCGACCGGGTCGATCTGCACGACGACGGTCAGCTGGGAGTCCATGGAGGATTCCTTCCACAACGGGACGGCGTGGCCGGCTGCTTGACCCGTGAGGTCGAGCTTAGACCCGCCCGCCCCCCGCCACCAGGGGAAATGCGCAGCCGCGCGCCGGCCGGGGCGGGGGCCCGCCCACGGTGCGGTGTGCCGGACCGGGGCCCGCCGGCCGGTAGCCTCGGGGGCATGCGCACACTCGTGGTCGGTTGGTCCAGCGTCCTGCACGGCGAGGCGACGGCCGGTGACGTCCTCGCCATGGACGCCGTCGCCGACGCCCTCGGCGCGGCCGGCATCCCGCACGACGTCGCCTGGAGCGCGGTGATGTGCCCGCCCGGCGGGCTGCGCCTCGACGACGCCGACCCCGGCCGGTACACGGATCTCGTGTTCGTCTGCGGGCCGGCCACCGGCCGCTCGATCGCCGAGCTGCACGAGCGCTTCGCCCACTGCCGCCGGACCGCGGTGGGGGTCAGCGTGCTCGACCCCGCCGACCCGGTGACCGCCGGGTTCCACCGGGTGATCGCCCGCGACCGCCCCGGGTCCGGGGCCCACCGCGATCTGGCGGCCCGCCCGGCGCCGCAGGCGGTGCCCGTGCTGGGGGTCTACCTCACCTCCGGGCAGCAGGAGTACGGTGCCCGCCGCCGGCACGAGACGACGCGGGCCGGGCTCGAGGCGTGGCTGGGCGGGCTGGACGCGGCCCGGCTGCCGCTGGAGACCCGGCTGGACCCGCGCGACTGGCGGCTGCCCGCCACCGCGGCCCAGGTCGGCTCCGTCATCGCCCGGCTCGACGCCGTCGTGACCATGCGCATGCACGGTCTCGTCCTGGCCCTGCGGGCGGGGGTCCCCGTCCTGGCCGTGGACCCCGTCGCCGGGGGCGGGAAGGTCACCGCCCAGGCGCGGGCCTGGGACTGGCCGGCCGTCGTCGGGCCCGAGGAGCTGGGCGCCGACCGCCTCGAGGAGCAGCTGCACTGGTGCCTGTCGGAGGACGGGCGGAAGGCGGCCCAGGCGCGCTCCGCGAAGGATCCCAGCGGGGCCGAGCAGCTGCACGACCTCGTCCGGTCGCTGGGCGGCACCCCGCGCCTCGACGCGGCCGGCCGGCTCGGCGGCGGGATCTCCGACGGGCTCCTCGAGAGCGCCGGAACCCCCGCGCACCAGCGGTGACACGCCCCCAAGATCAGCCGCCTGATCAGTCTGTGTAATACTCCGCTCTATGAACTACCTGGGCATCAACGCGATTTTTCACGACCCCGCGGCGGCTCTCGTCGTGGACGGCAGAGTGGTGGCGGCGGCGGAGGAGGAGCGGTTCTCCCGGCGCAAGCACGGCAAGCGGCCCGTGCCGTTCTCCGCGTGGGAGCTGCCCGAGCAGGCGATGCGCTGGTGCCTCGCCGAGGCCGGGCTGACCCCGGCGGACCTGGACGCCGTCGGCTACTCCTTCGACCCGGCGATCGCCGCCGAGATGCCGGACGACCCGTACGACCCGGTCCGGGTGGACTACGCCCGCCGCGCCCCGGGCTTCCTCGCCGAGGCGCTGCCCGGCCTGGACCGGGACAAGGTCCGCTTCGTCGAGCACCACGTCGCCCACGCGGCGTCGGCGGGCCTGGCCGCCCCCTCCCGCACCAGCAGCGTGCTCGTGGTCGACGGCCGCGGCGAGGCGCACTCGCACCTGGCCGGCCGCTACCGCGACGGCGAGCTGGAGATCCTGCACCGCCAGGCCCTGCCGGAGTCCCTGGGCCTGCTCTACGAGTCCCTCACCGACCACCTCGGCTTCCTGCGCTCCTCCGACGAGTTCAAGGTCATGGCCCTGGCCTCCTACGGCGAGCCCCGCTTCCTGCCCGAGCTGCGCGAGATCGTCCGCGCCACCGGCGACGGCGGGTTCACCGCCCAGGCCCCGGACTGGAGCCGCTTCGCCTCCCGCCGGATCGACGACGGCACCTGGGGCGGGGACCACGCCGACCTCGCCGCCTCCGTGCAGGCGGTGGTCGAGGAGGTCCTGGTGGACCTCGCCACCTGGCTGCACGGACAGACCGGCGACCGGGTGCTCACCATGGCCGGCGGCACCGCCCTGAACTGCGTGGCCAACTCCCGCATCTGGCGGGACACCCCCTTCGAGGAGGTCTGGGTCCAGCCCGCCTCCGGCGACTCCGGCACCGCCCTCGGCGCCGCCCTGCACCTGGCCCAGGAGGCCGGTGACCTGGGGGAGCCGCAGCCCACCGCCGCCCTCGGGCGCAGCTGGTCCGACGAGGAGCTCGCGCAGTGGCTGCGCACCGCCCAGGTGCCCTTCACCACGCCCGAGGACCTCGCCGGGGAGGTCGCCGACGTCCTCGCGGACAACGGGGTCGTCGCCTGGTTCGACGGCCGCAGCGAGTTCGGCCCCCGCGCCCTGGGCCGCCGGTCCCTGATCGCCAACCCGATGCACCCGGACAACCTCGAGCGGCTCAACGACGTCAAGGGCCGGGAGCAGTTCCGCCCCGTGGCGCCCATGGTCCTCGAGGAGCGCGCCGCGGAGATCTTCAGCGGCGGACCGATGCCCAGCCCGTTCATGCTGTTCGTGCACGACGTGGCCCCGGAGTGGCGGGAGAAGATCCCCACGGTCACCCACGTGGACGGCACGGCGCGCATCCAGACCGTCACGGACGAGGACAACGCCGGGATCGCGGCGCTGCTGCGGGCCTTCGACGAGCGCACGGGCGTGCCCGTCGTCGTGAACACCTCGCTCAACACCGCCGGCCGTCCCATGGTCGACGACCCCCGCGACGCCCTCGAGCTCTTCGGCTCCGCCCCCGTGGCCGCGCTCGTGCTGGGCCCGCACCTGGTCCGTCGCGCCTCCTTCTTCCAGGAGGCCCGATGACGACGGCACCCACCGAGACCGCCACCTACGCCGTCGTCATCCCCTCGGTGGGCCGGCCCACCCTGCAGTGGCTGCTGGACACCCTCTCCGCCCAGGACGTCGACGCCCGCCACCCCGGCCCGCTGGAGGTCGTCGTGGTCGACGACCGCCGCGGGGACGTGGCGCCGCTGCAGCTGACGGTCCCGGACACCGTCGCCTGGACCGTGCGCACCGTGCGCGGCTACGGGCGCGGCCCCGCCGCGGCCCGCAACCGCGGCTGGCGCGCCGCCCGGCGCTCGGGTGCCGAGTGGATCGCGTTCCTCGACGACGACGTCGAGCTGCCCGCCGGCTGGGCCCAGCGCCTGGCCGAGGACCTCGCCGCCTGCGGGCCCGAGATCGGCGCGACCCAGGGCCGCATCGACGTCCCGCTGCCGGACACCCGCCGGCCCACGGACTGGGAGCGCAACACCGCCTCCCTCCAGGACGCCGACTGGGCCACCGCCGACATGGCCTACCGGGTGGCGGCCCTGGAAGCCGTCTCCGGCTTCGACGAGCGGTTCCCGCGCGCCTACCGCGAGGACGCCGACCTCGCCCTGCGCGTGCGCCGGGCGGGCTGGCAGCTCGTGCGGGGCGAGCGGCGGATCACCCACCCGGTGCGCCCGGCCGACGACCTGGTGAGCCTGCGCGTGCAGGCCGGCAACGCCGACGACGCCCTGATGCGCCGGCTGCACGGGCCGGACTGGCGCGCCGCGGCCGAGGCGCCCCGCGGCGGCTTCGCGTGGCACGTCGCCACCGTCGGCGCCCTGGGGGTCACCGCCGCCGGGGCGGCCACGGCCGCCGGCGCCGCCGCCCTGGGCCGGCGCTCGGGCGCCCGCACCGCCCTGGCCGCGGCCGGCACCGGCGCCGCGGCCTGGGGCTGGCTCACCGGCCGGTTCCTGATGCTGCGCATGGGCCCGGGCCCGCGGCCCGGGGACCCCGAGTTCCTGCCCGAGCTCAGCCGCATGACCCGCACCAGCGCCGCGATCCCCGTGGCCGCCGTGCGGCACAAGCTGCGCGGCCGGTGGCGGCACCGGGGGACCGGTCCCTGGCCGGTCCCGGTGCGGGCGGTGCTCTTCGACCGGGACGGCACCCTCGTGCACGACGTGCCCTACAACGGCGACCCGGCCAAGGTGGAGCTCGTGCCCGGGGCGGAGGAGGCCGTGGCCGCCGTGCGCGCCGCCGGGCTCGCCGTGGGCGTGGTCTCCAACCAGTCCGGCATCGGCCGCGGCCTGCTCACCCGCGCGCAGGTCGACGCCGTCAACGCCCGGGTGGCCGAGCTGCTCGGCCCCTTCGACACCTGGCAGCTGTGCCCGCACGCCCCCGAGGACCGCTGCGCGTGCCGCAAGCCGAGCCCTGGCATGGTGCTCGCCGCCGCCGCGGAGCTGGGCGTGCAGCCCGCCGAGTGCGTGCTGATCGGGGACATCGGCGCCGACGTCGAGGCGGCCCAGGCCGCCGGGGCGCGCTCCGTGCTGGTGCCCACGCCCGTGACCCGCGAGGAGGAGGTCGCCGCCGCCCCCGCGGTGGCCGCGACCCTGACCGAGGCGGTCGCCTCCGTGCTGGGCACCCCGACCGGCCGCCCGGCCGTGCCCGCCGGGGCCCGGGGCTGAGCGTGGGCCGCATCCTCGCCGTCCGCCTCGACTCGGACGGGGACGTCCTGCTGACCGGCCCCGCGCTCCGGGCCCTGGCCCGCACCGGGAGCCCGGTGGACCTGCTGGCCTCGCCCTCCGGGGCGGCCGCCGCCCGGCTGCTGCCGGACGTGGCGCAGGTCCTCGAGCACTCGGCGCCCTGGTCGGGCTTCCGGCCGCCGCCGGTGGACCCGGAGGCCACCCTCGGCCTCGTCGGGGAGCTCGCCGCCCGGGGCTACGACCTCGCCGTGATCTTCACGTCCTTCCACCAGAGCCCCCTGCCCATGGCGCTGCTGGCCCGCCTCGCCGGGATCCCCCGGGTGGTGGCCACCAGCGAGGACTACCCGGGGTCCCTGCTCGACGTCCGGCACCGCCGCGCCGACCCGCCCGGCGGCGGGCACGAGGTCGAGGCGGCCGTGGAGCTCGCCGTCGCGGCCGGCGCGCCGCCGGCCACCGGGGACGAGCTGCGCCTGGCCGTGCGCCGCCCGCTGCCCCCGCTGCCGCCGGAGCTCGCGGACGCCGTCCCGGGCGGGGGCTACGTGGTGCTGCACCCGGGTGCCTCCGTCCCCTCCCGCGGTCTGACCCCCGAGCACGCCGGGTCCCTCGCGGCCGGGCTCGCGGCCGCGGGGCACACCGTGGTCCTGACCGGCGGTCCGGGGGAGCGCGAGCTCACCGCGGCGACCCGGGCCGCCGCGCTGCGCACGGCGCCCGAGGGCGCCGTGCTGGACCTCGCCGGCCGCACGGACCTGTCGGGCCTGGCCGCCGTGCTCGACGCCGCGGCCTGCGTCGTCGTCGGCAACACGGGCCCGGCCCACCTCGCCGCCGCCGTGGGCACCCCGGTCGTGTCCCTCTTCTCCCCGGTGGTCCCGCCCGAGCGGTGGGCCCCCTACGGGGTGCCGGTCGTGCTGCTCGGCGACCAGACCGCGCCCTGCCGCGGCTCCCGGGCCCGCGACTGCCCCGTCCCCGGGCACCCGTGCCTGTCCGAGGTCCCGCCCGCGGCCGTGCTCGCCGCCGTCGAGGACCTCACGCGCCGCCCCGCGGGCGCCCCCGCCCCTGTTCCCGCACCGGAAGGAGGACCCCGATGCGCGTCCTGATCTGGCACGTCCACGGCTCGTGGACCACCTCGTTCGTCCACGGCTCCCACACCTGCCTGCTGCCCGTGGTCGAGGACCGCGGCCCCGACGGCCGGGGCCGCGCCCGCACCTGGGACTGGCCCGCCTCCGCCGTGGAGCTCGGCCCGGCCGAGCTGGCCGACGCCGACATCGACGCCGTGGTGCTCCAGCGCCCGCACGAGCTCGAGCTCCTCGAGCGCTGGACCGGGCGCCGGGCCGGGACCGACCTCCCGGCCGTGTACGTGGAGCACGACACCCCGCGCGGACCCGCCGTGGCCACCCGCCACCCGATGGCGGAGCGCTCCGACATCCCGGTGGTGCACGTGACGCACTTCAACCGGATGATGTGGGACAACGGGCAGGCGCCCACGGAGGTCGTGGAGCACGGCATCCTCGACCCCGGCCCGCTCTACACCGGGCACGCCGCCAGCCTGGCCGCGGTGGTCAACGAGCCCGTCCGTCGCGGGCGGATCGCGGGCACCGACCTGCTGACCGCCCTGGCCCGGGAGCTGCCGGTGGACGTGTACGGGATGGGCATGGACCGGCTGGCCGAGCACGCGCCCCACATGGCCGGGCGGTTGCACGAGAACTATCCTCAGGAGAAGCTGCACGGGGCCCTCGGCGAGCACCGGGCCTACTTCCACCCCTACCGGTGGACGAGCCTGGGGCTGGCGCTGCTCGAGGCCATGACCATCGGCATGCCGGTGCTCGGGCTCTCGACCACCGAGGCGCCGCGCGCCGTGCCGCCGGGGGCGGGGCTGCTCTCCAACGACCCGGAGGCCCTCGCCGCGCAGGCCCGGCACTGGCTGAACGACCCCGACGCGGCGGCCGCCGCGGGCACCGCCGCCCGCGAGCACGCCCTGAGACACTACGGTCTGGACCGCTTCCTGGCGGACTGGGACCGCATCCTGGAGAAGGTGACTGCATGAGAATCGCAATGGTGTCCGAGCACGCCAGTCCCCTGGCCGCACTCGGCGGGGTCGACGCCGGGGGGCAGAACGTCTACGTGGCCGCCCTGGCCACGGGCCTGGCCCGCCGCGGCCACGAGGTCGTCGTCTACACGCGGCGCGACGCCGTGCGGCTCCCCGACGTCGTGGAGCTCGCCCCCGGCGCGCGCGTGGTGCACGTCCCGGCCGGGCCAGCGAGCCCGCTGCCCAAGGACGACCTCGCCCCCTACATGGACGAGTTCGGCCGCTGGCTCGCCCGGGACTGGGCGCGCACCGGCGCCCCCGACCTCGTGCACGCGCACTTCTGGATGTCCGGGATCGCCGCCCGTCGGGCCGCCGAGGCCCTGCAGATCCCGGTGGTGCAGACCTTCCACGCCCTCGGCGCCGTCAAGCGCCGCCACCAGGGCGCGGCGGACACCAGCCCGGTCGGCCGGCTCGCGGCGGAGAACGAGATCATCGCCGCCGCGGACCTGGTCCTGGCCACCTGCCGGGACGAGCGCGCGGAGCTGCTCGCCCTGGGCGGGGACGACTCCCGGATCGACGTCGTGCCCTGCGGGGTGGACCTGGACGCCTTCGTCCCGGCACCGCCGCCCACCGGCCGGCGCCGGCCCCGGATCCTGGCCCTCGGCCGGCTGGTGGAGCGCAAGGGCGTCGACGTCGTCGTGCGGGCCCTGGCCGAGCTGCCCGAGGCCGAGCTCGTCGTGGCGGGCGGCCCGGACCGGGCCGACCTCGACCGCGACCCCGAGGCCCTGCGGCTGCGCGCCCTGGCCCGCGAGCTCGGCGTGGACGGCCGCCTGGAGCTGCTCGGGCGCGTGGACCACGACGACACCGCTGCCCTGCTGGCCGGCGCGGACGTCGTGGCCTGCACCCCCTGGTACGAGCCCTTCGGCATGGTCCCGCTCGAGGCGATGGCCTGCGCCCGCCCCGTGGTCGGCACCGCCGTGGGCGGGCTGCTCGACAGCGTGGAGGACGGCGTGACCGGCCTGCACGTGCCCCCGCGCGACGTCGCCGGCACCGCCGCCGCCCTGCGCGCCCTGCTGGAGGACCCCGGGCTGGCCGCCCGGATGGGCCGCGCCGGCCGCGAGCGCGTCGAACGGCTCTTCGGCTGGGAGCGCGTCGCGGAGGAGACGGAGCGCTCCTACGCCCGGGTGCTCGAGCGCCACCGGCGCGAGCACCCGCCGCTGCGCGACCGGACCGAGCTGTGGCTGGAGACGCACGCGCACGAGCTCGCCGTCGCGGCGCGCGAGGCCGCCCGGCACGCCGACGTGGTGGACCGCTGGGGCGCCCGCCTGGCCGGGCTGCTGACCGACGGCGGGCGCGTGCTCGCCGCCGGCAACGGCGGCAGCGCCGCGGAGGCCCAGCACTTCACCGCCGAGCTCGTGGGCCGCTTCGTCGACGAGCGCCGCCCGCTGTCGGCCCTCTGCCTGTCCGCCGAGACCTCCAGCCTCACCGCGATCGTCAACGACTACGGCGCGGAGGAGGTCTTCGCCCGCCAGGTGGGCGCCCACGGCCGCCCCGGGGACGTCCTGGTGGTGCTCTCCACCAGCGGGCGCAGCCCCAACGTGCTGGCCGCCGCCGAGCGGGCGCGCGAGCAGGGGATGCACGTCTGGGCGCTCACCGGCCCGGGCCCCAACCCGCTGACCGAGCGGGCGGACGAGTTCCTGACGGTGCCCGCCACCAGCACCTCGGTGATCCAGGAGGTGCACCTGATGCTGCTGCACGCCGTGTGCGCGGCCGTCGACGCCCGGCTGGTCCCGGCCGCGGAGGAGCCCGCGAGCGGGGACGAGCGGACCGGTGAGCTCGCGGCGCGCGACGCCGTGCGGGCGGGGGTCGCATGAGCGCGGCACGCATCGTCGTGGTCGGCGACGCCCTGCTGGACCGGGACGTGGCCGGGACCTCGACCCGGCTCAGCCCCGACGCCCCGGTCCCGGTGGTGGACGTGGACGCCGTCTTCGCCAGCCCGGGCGGGGCCGGCCTGGCCGCCCTGCTGTGCGCGGAGCCCCCGGCGGTCGGGGCCGTCCCGGCGCGGGTGACGGTGACGCTGCTGGCGCCGGTGGCCGAGGACGACGCCGGCCGGCAGCTGGCCGACGCGCTCGGGGACGTCCGCCTGGAGCGGCTCGGCCACGAGGGCGGCACCCGCACCAAGACCCGGGTCCGCAGCGCGGGCCAGACCCTCGTGCGCGTGGACGAGGGCGGGCCCGGCACCCCGGTCGGCGTCACGGCCGCGCACGTGGCCGCCGTCCTGGCGGAGGCCGACGCCGTGCTGGTCTCCGACTACGGGGGAGGCGTCACCGCCGACCCCGCCGTGCGCGCGGCGCTGGAGGAGCACGCCCGCACCGGCGTGGTCGTCTGGGACCCGCACCCGCGCGGCGGCGCCCCGGTGCCGGGCTGCACGCTCGTCACCCCGAACGCCGCCGAGGCCGCGGCCGCCCTCGACGCCCCGGGCACGCCCCGGGACCTGGCGGGCGGGCTGCGGCGGCACTGGGCCGCCCACGCCGTGGCCGTCACGGCCGGGGCGGACGGGGCGTACCTGGCCACGGCCACGGGCGTGGAGCTGGTGCCGGCGGCGCCGGTGCAGAACACGGATCCCTGCGGGGCGGGGGACCGGTTCGCCTCCGCGGCGGCGCTGGCCCTGGGCGGCGGCGCCCATGTGACCGCGGCCGTGGAGACCGCCGTCGAGGCCGCGGGCCAGTGGGTCGCCGCCGGCGGCGCGGCCACCTACCGCACCCGCCGCGCCGCCGGGGTGCACGCCCGCCCGGCCCTGCACCCGGGCGCCGAGCGGCTGCCCCGGGAGGTGCAGGAGCTGCTGAGCGAGGTCCGCGGGCGCGGCGGGACCGTGGTGGCCACCGGCGGCTGCTTCGACGTGCTGCACGCCGGGCACATCGCCTCCCTGGACGCCGCGCGGCGCCTGGGCGACGCCCTCGTGGTGCTGCTGAACGCCGACGACTCCGTGCGCCGGCTCAAGGGCCCGGGCCGGCCCGTGGTCGGCGAGGCCGACCGCGCCCGGGTGCTGAGCGCGCTGCGCAGCGTCGACGCGGTCGTGGTCTTCGACGAGGACGACCCGCGCGCGGCCCTGAACCTGCTCCGCCCCGACGTGTGGGTCAAGGGCGGGGACTACACCCCCGAGCAGCTGCCCGAGGCCGCCGACGTTCGCGGCTGGGGCGGGCGGGTCACCGTGCTGCCCTACCTCTCGGGGCGCTCCACCACGGCCATCCTGCAGAAGGCCGGCCGTGAGCGCTGAGCCGGCCACCGCGCAGCGCCGTCCCGCGCCCGGGCGGTGCACCGTGGACCCGGCCACGGTCGGGTCCGGGGACGTGCTCGTGCTGCGGGCGCTGGGCCTGGGGGACACGCTGACCGCGGTGGCCCCCCTGCGCGGCGTGCGCCGGATGCTGCCCGACCACCGGATCGTGCTCGCCGCCCCGGAGCCCCTGGGCTCCTGGCTGACCGAGCTCGGCGTCGTCGACGCAGTGCTGCCCCAGGCCGGGCTGGTCCCGCTGCCGCCGGTGCGCGGCGGGCACGTGGCCGTGAACCTGCACGGGCGCGGCCCGCGCAGCCACGAGCTGCTGCTGGCCTCCGGGCCCGAGCGGCTCGTCGGGTTCGCCGCCCCGGAGGCCGGGCATCCCGGTCCGGCCTGGCGGCGGGACGAGCACGAGGTGCACCGCTGGTGCCGCCTGGTGCGCGAGGCCGGCGGCCCGTGCGGTCCCGAGGACCTGCTCCTGCGGCCCCACCGCCCCGCGCCGGCCGGCGCCCCCGTGCTGATCCACCCGGGCGCCGCCTCCGGCTCCCGGCGCTGGCCCGCCGCGCGCTGGCGGGAGGTCGCCCGGGCGCTCGTCGCCGACGGCCACCGGGTCGTCGTCACCGGCACCCCGGCCGAGTCCGAGCTCGCCGCCGCCGTGGTGGACGGCGTGGCCGGCGCCGAGGACCGCTGCGGCACCCTGAGCCTGGCCGGGCTGGCCGGGGTCGTGGGGGACAGCGCCGCGGTGCTGAGCACGGACACCGGCGTGGCGCACGTGGCCACCGCCCTGGCCGTGCGCTCCGTGGTCCTGTTCGGCCCGACCCCGCCCGCGTGGTGGGGTCCGGCCGTGGACCCCGGGCTGCACACGGTCCTGTGGCACGGCGACCCGTCCGCGCCGGCCTGGGGCGACCCGCACGCGGCGGAGCTCGACGAGCGCCTCGCCGCCGTCACCCCGGACGAGGTCCTGGCCGCGGCCCGGGCCCAGCTGGCCGCCGCCGCCCGCACCTGAGACCGGCCGGCGCCGCGGCCCCGCGCCGGCCCCACCATCCCTTGTCGATCCAGAGGAGCACCGTGAACCCCACGCCCGACGTGACCACCCGCCCGATCCGCCGTGCCGTCGTGACCGGCGGCGCCGGCTTCCTCGGCAGCCACCTGTGCACCGAGCTGCGCCGCCGGGAGGTCGAGGTGGTGTGCCTCGACAACTTCCTGACCGGCTCCGCGGCCAACATCGAGCACCTCGTGGGCGACCCCGGGTTCCGGCTCGTCCAGTGCGACGTCACCGACTACGTGCACGTGCCCGGCGACGTGGACCTGGTCCTGCACTTCGCCTCCCCGGCCTCCCCGATCGACTACCTCAAGCTGCCCATCCACACGCTCAAGGTCGGTTCGATCGGCACCCACCACGCCCTGGGCCTGGCCAAGGACAAGGGCGCCCGCTTCGTGCTCGCCTCCACCTCCGAGGTCTACGGCGACCCGCAGGTCCACCCCCAGCCCGAGAGCTACTGGGGCCACGTCAACCCGGTCGGTCCCCGCGGGGTGTACGACGAGGCCAAGCGCTTCGCCGAGGCCCTCACGGTCGCCTACCGCGCCCAGCACGGCGTGGACACCGGGATCGTGCGGATCTTCAACACCTTCGGCCCGCGGATGCGACCCTTCGACGGCCGGGCCATCCCCACGTTCATCCGGCAGGCCCTCGCGGGGGAGCCGCTCACCGTCGCCGGCGACGGCGAGCAGACCCGCTCGGTCTGCTACGTCTCGGACCTGGTGCGGGGCATCCTCGCCCTGGCCGGCAGCGGGCACAGCGGGCCGATGAACATCGGCAACCCGCACGAGCTGTCCGTGCTGCAGATCGCCCGCGACGTCATCGCCGCCACCGGGTCCTCCTCGGCCGTGGAGTT